>NZ_MSGP01000268.1 GCF_002078235.1 Streptomyces viridosporus | reverse complement strand
CGGGCACCCGCGGGTGCCCGGCCCTCCGTCCCGGGGCGCGTCAGCCCTTCAGGGAGGCCATCCACGCCTCGACGTCGTCCGACCGCCGGGGCAGCGCGGCGCTCAGGTTCCGGTTGCCGTCCTCGGTGACCAGGATGTCGTCCTCGATGCGGACGCCGATGCCCCGGTACTCCTCGGGCACGGTCAGGTCGTCGGCCTGGAAGTACAGACCCGGCTCGACCGTGAGCACCATGCCGGGCTCCAGCGTGCCCGCGACGTACGTCTCGGTGCGCGCGGCGGCGCAGTCGTGGACGTCCATGCCGAGCATGTGGCCGGTGCCGTGCAGCGTCCAGCGGCGCTGCAGGCCCAGCTCCAGCACCCGCTCCACCGGGCCCTCGACCAGACCCCACTCGACGAGCCGCTCGGCCAGCACGCGCTGGGCGGCGTCGTGGAAGTCGCGGTACTTGGCGCCCGGCTTCACCGCCGCGATACCGGCCTCCTGGGCGTCGTACACGGCGTCGTAGATCTTCTTCTGCAGCTCGCTGTACCGGCCGCCGATCGGCAGCGTGCGCGTGACGTCGGCCGTGTAGTACGTGTGCGTCTCCACGCCCGCGTCGAGCAGCAGCAGGTCGCCGGAGCGGACCGGACCGTCGTTGCGCACCCAGTGCAGGGTGGTGGCGTGCGGGCCGGCGGCGCAGATGGAGCCGTAGCCGACGTCGTTGCCCTCCACGCGGGCGCGCAGGAAGAACGTTCCCTCGATGTAGCGCTCGCTCGTCGCCTCGGCCTTGTCGAGGACCTTCACGACGTCCTCGAAGCCGCGCACGGTGGAGTCGACGGCCTTCTGCAGCTCGCCGATCTCGAAGTCGTCCTTGACCAGCCGCATCTCGGAGAGGAAGACGCGCAGCTCCTCGTCGCGCTCGGCGGTGACCTTGTCGGTCAGCGCCGCCTCGACGCCGGCGTCGTGACCGCGCACGACCCGCACCGGACCGGTGGCCTCGCGCAGCTTGCCGGTCAGCTCGCGCACGTCGGAGGCGGGGATGCCGTACAGCTTCTCGGCCTCGGTGAGGGAGTGGCGGCGGCCGACCCACAGCTCGCCCTGGCCGTCCAGCCAGAACTCGCCGTTCTCGCGGTTGGAGCGCGGCAGGAGGTAGAGCGTCTCCCGGTGCCCGTCGGCGGTGGGCTCCAGGACGAGGACGCCGTCCTCGGTCTGGTTGCCGGTGAGGTAGGCGTACTCGACCGACGCGCGGAAGGAGTACTCGGTGTCGTTCGAGCGGGTCTTCAGGTTGCCGGCGGGAACGACCAGGCGCTCGCCCGGGAAGCGGGCGGACAGCGCGGCGCGGCGGGCGGCGGTCTCGGCGGCCTGGGGGATCGGCTCCAGCTCGTGCAGCTCGGTGTCGGCCCAGCCGCTCCTCATGTTCGCGGCCAGTTCGTCGGACACACCCGGGTACAGCCCGTTCTTGCGCTGCTTGATCGGCTCTTCCTCAGCGGTCTCCGGGGTCTCCGGCAGTTCCTCCGCCACGGTCATCCTCCTCGCTACGGCACGGGACCTCCCCGAGCTCTCGGCTTCGCTCGAGCAAGGGGCCCCCACCATCGTACGGTCGTGCGGAAACGGCCGAAGGGCGCGAGGGCCTGTTACCGAGGGCGCACGGAGGACGACCGGGCCGCGGCTCGCGCGCCTACTCGAACCGCGCGGCCAGCAGCACCACGTCCTCCGCGGAGTCCGCCGCGTCCGCCCCCCGGGGCAGCACCGTGCGCAGGACGTGGTCGGCGATCGCGCCGGGGTCGTGGCGCAGGGTCCTCGGCACCCCGGCCGCCGCCGCGTGCAGCCGGGCGAAGGCGCGGTCGGTGGGGTCGCCGGTGCGGTGCAGCAACCCGTCGGTGTAGAGCAGCACCGTCTCCCCCGGCTCGGGGCGGACCTCCACGCTCGGCGCCTCCCAGCAGGCCAGCATGCCCAGGGGGGCGGAGACGGAGGTCTCCACGAACTCCGTGCGCCGCTCGCCGAGCAGCAGCGGCGGGCTGTGCCCGGCCCCGGCCAGGGTGATCCTGCGCAGCGCGGGTTCGCAGTAGCCGAACAGCGCGGTGGCCGACCGGGCCGGTTCGGTGAGCCGCAGCAGCAGTTCCAGGTCGGACAGGACGGCGACCGGGTCCTCGCCCTCCATCACGGCGTACGCGCGCAGGGACGCCCGCAGCCGCCCCATCGCGGCGACCGCGCTGGGCCCCGACCCGGTGACGGATCCCACGGCGAGGCCGAGCGCGGCGTCCGGCAGGGGCAGCGCGTCGTACCAGTCGCCGCCCCCGCGCGGGGAGGTGGCGTGCCGGGCGGCGAGCTGGACGCCGGCGACGCGGGGGAGGCGCGAGGGCAGCAGCTCCTCGGACACGGTGGCCAGGCACGCGCGGGTGCGCTCGAGTTCGAGGAGCCGGGCGAGGTGCTCGGCGGCGTGCCGGACGTACAGGCCGACGAGGTGGCGCTGCCGCTCCGACGGCTCGGCGGGCTCGTCGTAGAGCCACACCGCGGCGCCCAGGCGGCCGGCGGCATCGGTGGTGAGTGGGAGGGCGTAGCTGGCGGCGTAACCGAGGCGCGCGGCGACCTCGCGGTGCCGGGGGTCGAGCCCCTGCTCGGCGAACAGGTCGGGCTCGGCGATGCCGTCGTCGGCGCCGGGCAGCCCGTCCAGGATCCGGCCGTGCGCCAGGGAGCCGCGCGGCACCGTCTCCATGTGGCCGAGGTCGGCGCGGGCCAGGCCGAGGCCGACGGTGGTGTCCGGGCCGAGGCCGTCGGCGGGTTCCAGGGCGACGAGACCACGCCGTGCGCCGACCAGGGCGGAGCCCGCGCGCAGCAGTTCCCGGAGTGCCTCGTCGAGTGCGTGCACGCGGACCAGGCGCTCGGTGAGCTCGTGGAGGGTCGTGAGGTCGGAGACCCATCCGGCGAGACGGTCCTGGAGCAGCGCGCCCGGTGCGTGCCGGGGAGGCCCCGGCACGGCGGAGGCGGCCGCGGCGGCGGACGCGACAGTGTGGGCGGGCGCCGGGACCGTTGAATCGATTCCGGCCACTTTCGGAGGGTGCGAGGCGTTCATGGTGACCGACTTTCCGACCGGTGCGTACTGCTCAAAAGCATCGCAAACCCCCATGTGTTCTGCGTCACCGGCAGTGTCTCCAGATGTACACGTACTCGTGAGGAGATGTCCAGCATTGTCCTGCTGGGATTCCTGGTGTCCGCGGGGCGGGGAGGAACTCCCCGCAGACCCCTTGTCGAAAGGTGAAGTTGGCTTGAAACTGCCTCAGGGGGAGGTGTATTGCGGTCGACTGGGCTTGCTCGACGGAGCGTCACGACGGTCGTGATGGGTACGTACTCGGTGAAGGCCAGGGGTGGCGGGGAGCCGCCCGGGAACCTGGTGACGGAACCGGGCGTCTCAACCATCGACGGCCGTGCCCCATCCTCCCGTGGCGGAGGCGGAGAGAACCACGCGCGACGGTAAACGCCAGACTTCGCCACCCCACGCCATGCCCATGCTTCCGACGGACGCGGTATGGGTGGAACGGCCGCGGAGGCAGCCCATGCTCGGCCCATAGGGGTTCCCCCTGCCCGGCGCGGGGGCGTGATGCGCCAACAGGTACGCACAGTGAAGCGATCGACGCATGTTGTGATGTGGACCACGGTGTTGCCAGGCGTGCAACGGAAAGGAACGAGCGCTCATGCGCGAGATCCTCGGAAGGCGACGCAGGCTCCTGTCCCGGCGCGGTGACGGAGGGCCGGAGTTGATCGGCGCGGCCCTGACCTTCACCACGGAATGGCAGTGGCCCGTACTCCCGGGCGTGGCGACGGACCCGCAGGGCGGCAGGTCCCGCTGCGGCTGCCCCGACCCCGAGTGCACGGTGCCGGGCGCCCATCCCTTCGATCCCGGCCTCCTCGCCGCCACCACCGACGCGCGCATGGTGCGCTGGTGGTGGGGCAACCGGCCGGTGGCCCCCATCATCCTGGCCACCGGCGGCAAGGCCCCCTGTGCGGTCTCGCTGCCCGCCCTGCCGGCCGCCCGTGCCCTCGACGCGCTCGACCGCCGCGGCGTGCGGCTCGGCCCGGTCGTCGCCTCGCCGACCCGCTGGTCGATCCTGGTGAGGCCGTACTCCCTGGAGCGGTTGGGCGAACTGCTGTACGCCAAGGACTTCGTCCCCGGCTCCCTCCGTTTCCACGGCGAGGGCGGCTACCTCGCCCTGCCTCCGTCCGCGACCGCGCAGGGCGACATCCGCTGGGAGCGTGCTCCGCTGCCCGGCTCGGCCTCGCCCTGGGTGCCCGACGTCGAGGCCGTGGTGGACGCCGTGGTCGAGGCCCTCACCCGTACGGGTGTGAGCGCGCCCGAGCTCTAGGCGCTGCCGCCGAACTCCCGCCCGTCCCACGGCACCTGGCCCGCACGCCCGCCCGCCGCGTTGCCGGAGCGCCCGCGTGACCTTGCCGCGCGGGCGCTCCGGCGCCTCACGACCGCACGCCTCACGGGCTCTCGGCTTCGTTCGAGCAGGAGCCCAGGGCGCCGCGGGGACGGCTCTCCGGGCGAACGACGGGAAGGCGACGACGGGGCCCGGGGCCCGGCGGACCCGCGCGCCGGCTTCGGCCGCCGCGGCCACGGGGATCCGCGCCCCGCACCCGGAGGACCGCTGCCGCCGCACCCCGGGAGCAACACACCGGTGGGGACGGGCAGTCGGCACACGATTGCGGTCCGTGAACGGGGACCGACACGGAAAGACCCGGTTGCTGGCGACGGGGGATGCACCAGCAACCGGGCTACTGGAACGGTAACAAGAGATCGGCGGTTCGCAAATTCGATCCCGGCTTTTCCGGTCACCGACTGGCTTGCCCGCACCGGGAGTTGCCTTTGAGGCAGGGGATGCGGACGGGGCGGTTCTGCTGACCGGTCGGTCAGCAGAACCCGGTCGCTCGGGAGCGCCTCAGTTGAGCGTGACCTGGCGGTTGGTCAGTCCGCCGCGCGCACGGCGCTCGTCGGCGGTCAGCGGCGCGTCCGTGGCCAGCGCGGCGGTGAGCCGCTCGGCGAACTCGGCCGCCGGCTTCTCCACGTCCTCGGCGGTGACCCCGCTGGGCAGGTCCCAGACCGGCACGGTGAGCCCGTGGGCGCGGAAGGAGCCCACGAGCCGCGTGCCCTCGCCCAGGGAGGACCGCCCGGCCGCGTGCAGCCGCGCGAGAGCGTCCAGAAGCTGCTCCTCGGGGTGCGGCATGACCCACCGCAGGTGGTTCTTCTCCGGCGTCTCGCACCAGTAGGCGGAGTCCACGCCCGAGAGCTTGACGGTCGGGATGGCCGCGGCGTTGGCCCGTTCCAGGGAGGCGGCGACGTCCGGCGCGGCGTTCTCCGGGTCCGGGACCCAGAACTCGAATCCGCTGTGCACCACCGGCTCGAAGGCGCCCTCGGGGTCCAGCAGGTCCTGCAGCCGGGGGCCGTCGGCGGGAGCGCGGCGGCCCTGCACCGGGGTGCCGGGGTCGGCGGTGAGCGCGCGCCGGAGGGTGTCGGCCAGGTCGCGGCTGATGTCACCGGAGGGGGTGTCGTTCTGCAGGCCGAGCAGGACCGAGCCGTCGTCGCGGCGCAGGGCGGGCCAGGCCATCGGCAGCACCGTGGCCAGGGTGACCGACGGGACGCCCTCGGGCAGGCCGCCCTCGAGCGTCAGCTCGACGGTGGCGGCCGGCACCAGCTCGCGCAGCGCCACCCAGTCGCACTCGCCCGGCAGGCCCTCGAACGGGCGGTGCACCAGTTCGGTCACGGCGTGCGCGGCGGCGCGGCCGTGGCAGGCCTTGTAGCGGCGGCCGCTGCCGCACGGGCAGGGCTCGCGGGCGCCGACGACCGGGACCTCTCCGTCCGTGAGCTGCGGGCGCTTGGCCTTCGTCTGGGGTCGCTTCTTGGCCATCGTGGGTGTCTCCCGGTTACGGCTCGTCTCGTACGGGCGCCGAGCCTAGCCGTTCACGCGGCGGCCGACGGGTTCCGGTGGCGCGCCGTGCCGCCCGAGGGGCCCGGTCCGCCTCCGGGACGCCGGTTCCGCGCGGCCTCAGTCGAGGTCGTCGAAGACGTCCGCGAAGTCCAGTCCGGGGATCCGGGACACCGCGGGGGCCGTCACCCGCGCGGCGAAGTCGTCGCGCCGGTGACCGGCGTCCGGGTCGTGCACGTC
>NZ_MSGP01000267.1 GCF_002078235.1 Streptomyces viridosporus | reverse complement strand
GTCGTCGAGCAGGGCGGCGATCTCGTCCCTGCCGTGCAGGACCTTGGGGTGACTGGGCTGGGTGGTGCGGTCCACGATGCGCAGTTCCGCGTCCTTCGCGTACAGCGACACCAGAGGCTCCGGCGTGTCGGCCTCGACGCCCCGGCGCAGTGTGTCGACGTCGAAGGAGGGGTGTGCCGCGGTTGTCATGATGACCTCCTCCGAGGCCCGCGGCCCGGTCCTTGGGCAGGCCGTGAAGGCCTCACCTACGAGCCTCCTCCGGCCCGGCGGACAGGGCAAGCCCGGCCCGGACGCCCCGCGGGGCGCGGCCGGGCTCACTCGCCCGTCGCCAGGAACTGCGTCGCCGCCAGCTCCGCGTACAGCGGATCGGCGGTCACCAGCTCCCGGTGCGTGCCGACCGCGCGGACCCGGCCCGCGTCCATCACCACGATCCGGTCGGCCATCGTCACCGTGGACAGCCGGTGCGCGACGACCAGCACCGTCGTCGTACGGGCCACGTCGGCGACGGTGTCGCGCAGTGCCGCCTCGTTCACCGCGTCGAGCTGCGAGGTGGCCTCGTCGAGCAGCAGCAGCCGGGGGCGGCGCAGCAGGGCGCGGGCGATGGCGACACGCTGGCGTTCGCCGCCGGACAGCTTGGTGCCGCGGTGCCCGACCCGGGTGTCGAGCCCGTCCGGCAGCCTGGACACCAGACCGTCCAGCCGGGTCGTCTTCAGCACCCGTGTCAGGGTCCCCTCGTCCGCCTCGGGGTTGCCCAGCAGCAGGTTGTCCCGCAGGGAGCCCGACAGCACCGGCGCGTCCTGCTCCACGTAGCCGATCGCGGCCCGCAGCCGCGCCAGCTCCCAGTCGGCCAGATCACGGCCGTCGAGCCTGATCACGCCGGAGTCGGGGTCGTAGAACCGCTCGACGAGGGAGAACACGGTGGTCTTGCCCGCGCCGGACGGGCCGACGAACGCGGTCATCCCCCGGGCCGGCACGGTGAACGTCACCCCGTGGTGCACGTACGGCAGGTCGTCGGCGTACCGGAAGCGGACGTCCTCGAAGGCGAGCGCGGCGGGCTCGGTGCCGGGTTCGGGCAACGGCGCGGGCCCGACGGCCGGTTCGGCGGGCAGCCGCAGCGCCTCCTGGATCCGGGCGAGGGCGGCGCTGCCCGTCTGGTACTGCGTGATCGCGCCGACGACATCCTGGATCGGCGCCATGAGGTAGAAGACGAACAGCAGGAACGCCACCAGCGTCCCGATGTCGATGGCGCCCGTGGCCACCCGCGCGCCGCCCACCGCGAGCACCGTGATGAACGCGATCTGCAGGGACAGCCCGGCCGTGTTGCCCGCCGCGGCCGACCACTTGGCGGCGCGCACGCTCTGCCGCCACGACTCGTGCGCGGCCTCGTGCAGCGTGCGCTCCTCCCGGGGCTCGGCGCCGGACGCCTTCACCGTGCGCAGCGCGCCGAGCACCCGCTCCAGCGAGGCCCCCATCATGCCGACCGCGTCCTGCGCCTGTCGGCTGGCCCGGTTGATGCGCGGCACGATCGCGCCGAGCACCGTGCCCGCGCCCACGACCACGGCCAGCGTGACGCCCAGCAGCACCAGGTCCACGAAACCCATCAGCGCCACGGTCGCGATCAGCGTGAGCCCGCCCGTGCCGAGACCGACCAGCGAGTCCGTGGTGACCTGGCGCAACAGGGTGGTGTCGGAGGTGACGCGGGCCATCAGATCGCCCGGCTCGCTGCGGTCCACGGCCGGTATCCGCAACCGGAGCAGGTACGACGACAGCGCGCGCCGCGCCCCGAGCACCACCGACTCGGCGGTGCGCCGCAGCACGTACGAGCCGAGCGCGCCCAGTACGGCGTTGGCGACGACGAGCGCCGACATCAGCAGCAGGGCGCCGGTGATGGCCCGGTCGTCCGCCAGGTCGTCGATCAGCTCCCGGGCGACGAGCGGCAGCACCAGCCCCGTCGCGCCGGTCAGCAGCGACAGCGCCGCGCCGCCCAGCAGGGCCCACCGGTGCGGCCGGACGTAACCCAGGAGGAGCCGCCAGGCGGGCGGTCCGGTTTCCGTATCGGTGATGCTCACGGGATCCCCTCGTCTCGGACGGAGCCCTCAGGCTATGTCGGCGCGCCCGGCCCCGGCCCGCCGTTTTCCGGGCCCCGGCGACTCGCGCGGGGGACGTTTCACCAGGCCGATGGGCCCTTACCGATCAGTCGGACGTATGGTCGGAGGTGACGAACAGCGGTCGACCAAGGAGTCAGCACCATGGCGCAGGAAGTGCGCGGCGTGATCGCACCGGGCAAGGACGAACCGGTACGCATCGAGACGATCGTCGTCCCCGACCCCGGGCCGGGCGAGGCGGTCGTCCGCGTCCAGGCCTGTGGAGTGTGCCACACCGACCTGCACTACAAGCAGGGCGGCATCAACGACGACTTCCCGTTCCTGCTCGGCCACGAGGCCGCGGGCGTGGTGGAGTCGGTGGGCGAGGGCGTCACCGACGTCGAACCCGGTGACTTCGTGATCCTCAACTGGCGTGCGGTGTGCGGGAAGTGCCGCGCCTGTCTGCGCGGACGCCCCTGGTACTGCTTCGACACCCACAACGCGAAGCAGAAGATGACCCTCACCGACGGCACCGAGCTCTCCCCGGCCCTGGGCATCGGCGCCTTCGCCGAGAAGACGCTGGTCGCCGCCGGGCAGTGCACCAAGGTCGACCCGGCCGTCTCCCCGGCGGTCGCCGGGCTGCTCGGTTGCGGGGTGATGGCCGGCATCGGCGCCGCGATCAACACCGGGAACGTCGGCCGGGGCGACTCGGTCGCGGTCATCGGCTGCGGCGGCGTCGGGGACGCGGCCGTCGCCGGGTCCCGCCTCGCCGGAGCGGCGAAGATCATCGCCGTCGACATCGACGACCGCAAGCTCGAGACCGCGCGCTCCATGGGCGCCACCCACACCGTCAACTCCCGCGAGACCGACCCGGTCGAGGCGATCCGCGAGCTCACCGGCGGCTTCGGCGCCGATGTCGTCATCGACGCGGTCGGCCGCCCCGAGACCTACCAGCAGGCGTTCTACGCCCGCGACCTGGCCGGCACGGTCGTCCTGGTCGGCGTGCCCACCCCCGAGATGAAGCTCGAACTGCCGCTGCTGGACGTCTTCGGCCGCGGCGGCTCCCTGAAGTCCTCCTGGTACGGCGACTGCCTGCCCTCCCGCGACTTCCCGATGCTGATCGACCTGCATCTCCAGGGACGCCTGGACCTGGCGGCGTTCGTGACCGAGACCATCCAGCTCGACGAGGTGGAGAAGGCGTTCGAGCGGATGCACCGCGGCGACGTCCTGCGCTCGGTGGTGGTGCTCTGATGACCGTCCGCATCGAACGACTCGTCACCTCCGGCCAGTTCAGCCTCGACGGCGGCACCTGGGACGTCGACAACAACGTGTGGATCGTCGGCGACGACCACGAGGTCGTCGTGATCGACGCGGCCCACGACGCCGACGCCATCGCCGAGGCCGTCGGCGACCGCCGCCTGAAGGCCATCGTGTGCACCCACGCACACAACGACCACATCGACGCCGCGCCCGCCCTCGCCGAGCGCACCGGCGCCACCATCTGGCTGCACCACGACGACCTGCCGCTGTGGAAGCAGACCCACCCGGACCGCGACCCCGACTCCTGGCTGATCGACGGCCAGGTGATCGAGGCGGCCGGCGCCGACCTCACGGTGCTGCACACCCCGGGACACGCGCCGGGGGCGGTGTGCCTGTACGACCCGGGGCTGGCCACCGTGTTCACCGGCGACACCCTCTTCCAGGGCGGGCCCGGCGCCACCGGCCGCTCGTACTCCCACTTCCCGACGATCATCGACTCGATCCGGGACCGGCTGCTGACCCTCCCGCCCGAGACCAAGGTCCTCACCGGCCACGGCGAGGGCACCACCATCGGCGCGGAGGCCCCGCACCTGGAGGAGTGGATCGCCCGGGGCCACTGAGCGGACGCCGCCCGGGGGACCGGCCGGCCCCCCGGGCGACCGGTCCGGGGCCGGCTCCCCGGATCCCGGGCGACCGGCCCGGAAAAGGCGACAGAAGATGTCCGGCTTGCCCGTCACCCTCGAAGGGACAGCGAAGCACTGGTGACGGGAGGCCGGACATGCCGGACAGGTCGGAGCGGTTGAAGGGCAGGGTCGCGCTGGTGGCCGGGGCGACCCGGGGAGCCGGACGCGGCATCGCCGTGGAGCTGGGGGCGGCGGGCGCGACCGTGTACGTCACGGGCCGCACCACCCGCACCCGCCGCTCCGAGTACGACCGCCCCGAGACCATCGAGGACACCGCCGACCTGGTCACCGGGGCCGGCGGCACGGGCATCGCGGTGCCGACCGACCACCTGGAGCCGGAGCAGGTGAAGGCGCTGGTCGACCGCATCGCGGACGAGCAGGGCCGCCTCGACGTCCTGGTGAACGACATCTGGGGCGGCGAGACGCTCTTCGCCTGGGACGCCCCCGTCTGGGAGCACGACCTCGACAAGGGGCTGCGTCTGCTGCGCCTCGCGGTCGAGACCCACGCGATCACCAGCCACCACGCCCTGCCGCTGCTGCTGCGCCACCCGGGCGGACTGGTCGTCGAGGTCACCGACGGCACCGCCGACTACAACCGCGACACCTACCGCAACTCCTTCTTCTACGACCTGGCCAAGGCCTCCGTCCTGCGGATGGGCTTCTCCCTCGGTCACGAACTCGGCCCCCGGGGCGCCACGGCCGTCGCCCTCACCCCGGGCTGGCTGCGCTCGGAGATCATGCTCGACCACTTCGGGGTGCGCGAGGACAACTGGCGCGACGCCCTCGACCGCGTCCCCCACTTCGCCATCTCGGAGACCCCGCGCTACGTCGGCCGGGCCGTCGCCGCGCTCGCCGCCGACCCCGACGTGGCCCGGTTCAACGGCACGTCGCTCTCCAGCGGCGGCCTCGCCCGGGAGTACGGCTTCACCGACCTCGACGGCAGCCGCCCGGACGCCTGGCGCTACCTCGTCGAGGTGCAGGACGCGGGCAAGCCGGCGGACGTCACCGGCTACCGCTGATCCCGTCCGGCCCCTGCCGCGGTGATCGTTCCGCCGGTACCTTCGCCCCATGACGACGGACACCAGGCGTTTCGAGGGGTACGGGGTTCTCATCACCGGGGCGGCCCGCGGCATCGGCGCGGCCACCGCCCGGCGGTTCGCCGAGGAGGGGGCGCGGGTCCTGGTGGCCGACGTGGATCCGGCCGAGGCGGAGAGGACGGCGTCGGCGCTGCGGGACCTGGGGCTCGGCGCCGACGCCCTGGCCTGCGACGTGTCCGACCGGACGTCGGTCGAGGCGGCCGTCGCGTACGCCGTGGACACCTTCGGTTCGCTCGACGTGCTGGTCAACAACGCCGCCCACTGCACACCCGACACGCCCCGTTTCGAGGACGAGTCGGAGGAGGAGTGGGCCGCCGACCTCGACGTCACCCTCACCGGCGCGTACCGCTGCTGCCGCGCCGCACTCCCGCACCTCGCCGCCTCCGGCCGGGGCGCGATCGTCGGCATCGGCTCCGTCAACGGCTTCCAGGACTTCGGCAACCACGCCTACAGCGCCGCCAAGGCGGGCCTGGTCTCCCTCACCCGCACCCTCGCCGGCCACGCCGGGCCCCGGGGCGTCCGCGTCAACCTCGTGGCCCCGGGGACCATCCGCACCCGCGCCTGGGCGGGCAGGGACGAGGACATCGAAGAGGCCCGGCGCCTCTACCCCCTGGGCCGCATCGGCGAACCGGAGGACATCGCGGCCGCCGTCGCCTTCCTCGCCTCCCGCGACGCGTCCTGGATCACCGGAACCACCCTCGTCGTCGACGGCGGCATCACGGCGGTCAACTCGGGGTTCAAGCAGGCGATGCGGGGGGCGGCGGGCGCCCGGTAGGGCGTCCGGCCCGGCCGAACGGGCGTAATTCGGCCGCGACCCGGCCGCCCGTACAACCGATTTCCCCATTCGTCCGTCTACCTGGCAGAGTGCGCAACTCGTGCCCTCACTTCCGCGGGAAAGGCAGATCGGACCATGGGCGACATTCAAAGACGGGGTGCCGTCGTCCTCGGGGTCACCTCGCTGGTGGCCCCGCTCACCCTCGCGCTCGGCGCCGCACCGGCGCAGGCCGCGAGCTGCACCACCAAGGCGGGCCCGTACCAGAAGCAGGTGGAGAGGTTCCTCGGCCGTCCGGTCGACGGCAAGCAGTCCTCCGCCGACTGCAAGGCCATCCGCGCCTTCCAGACCAAGCACGGCATCACGCCGAACATCGGGTACGCCGGTCCCGTCACCTGGGGAGTGATGG
This sequence comes from Streptomyces viridosporus, assembly GCF_002078235.1. GTDB lineage: Bacteria > Actinomycetota > Actinomycetes > Streptomycetales > Streptomycetaceae > Streptomyces > Streptomyces viridosporus. Next base: position 7,819 of record NZ_MSGP01000267.1, on the reverse strand, counting down.
ACCTGATGAATAAGCAGAAGGCCGTGGGGAAGAACCCGAACAAGTCGGGCAGGTGCCCGGTGAACAAGGGGCGCATCGCCTGCGTGGACCTCACGCTGCAGCTCAGCTGGGTCCAGGACGGCAAGAAGCTCGTGTACGGGCCGGTGCCCGTCCGCACCGGCCGCGACGGCCACGAGACCCGCACCGGCCTGAAGAAGATCTACTGGCGCAACATCGACCACGTCTCCACCCTCTACGACGTGCCGATGCCCTACAGCCAGTTCTTCGACGGCGGCCAGGCCTTCCACTCGGCCGGCGTCAGCATGTGGAACCCGCCGGGCTCGCACGGCTGCGTCAACATGACGAAGGCCGACGCCAAGAAGTACTGGTCGCTGCTGAAGAAGGGTGACGACGTGTACGTGTACGGCCGCAAGCCCGGCACCTGATCCGTTCCGGCGGTCCTGGATGTGAACTCCCCCACGTTCCTTGGGAGATGGACGTGATCAGCGACACTGTCCGGAATATCCGATATGTGTGCGGTTACTCACAGCGCCTTCACTCCGGCCGCCGTATGCTTCACAGCATGTCCACCACTGTTGAACCTTCCTCCGAGCGATCGGCTGCCGAGGTCAACGAGGAGATCCGGGCCTTGTGGCTCCGGTCGGGCGGGACACTGAGCGTCGAGCAGCGCGAGGAGTACCAGCGCCTCGTCCAGGAGTGGGCCTCCGCCCTCCCGCAGACGGCGAAGGCGGCCTGAGCGCCGCCCCGGCCGCCCCGGCAGCGCAGTCCCGCCGTCGCACCTCGCCCCGGCTCCCTCCGCCCGGTCGTCCCGGTCGTCCTCGGTCACGCCGCACCGGCTCAGCCCCAGGTCGCCGAGTAGCGGCGCCGGTACGCCTTGCGGTCCTGTTCCGCGCGGATCCAGCGCGTCGCCACCAGGGCGATCAGGCTGCCCCCGATGACCAGCAGACCGGGACCGGCGTTCTGCGGATCGGCGAGCCGGGACAGCAGCGTCGACGCGTTCGCGATGCCCGTCGCCGGGGTCGACGAGCCCGGTGAGGCGCTGTCCGGGGCCGCCGCGCCCTCCGGGGCCGACGGCGCCGGGGAAGCCGCTCCCTTGCCGTCGCCGCCGGCCTGCGGGGACACGATGAGCTGCACCCTCAGCTGCTCCAGCGCCTTCGTCACCGGCTGGAAGTACGTGGTGCCGCCCGCCGCGCAGTCGCCGCTGCCGCCCGAGGTCACCCCCAGCGCGATGCCCTCGGAGAACATCGGGCCGCCGCTGTCGCCGGGCTCGGCGCACACCGTGGTCTCGATGAGGCCGCTGACCGTGCCCTCGGGATAGTTCACCGTCGCGTCGAGCGCGGTCACCTCCCCGTCCTGCAGACCACTGGTGCTGCCGCTGCGGAACACCCGCTGGCCGACCGCGGGATCCGCCACCCCGGTGATCCGTATGCCCTTGCCGCCGCCGACCGCCACCACGTCGGCGCCCTCGCCCGCCCGGCCGTCGGCGTACTCGATCAGGGAGTAGTCGTCACCGGGGAAGCTGCCGCCGACCGTCGTGCCGACCTGCTTCCTGTCCCGGTCGCCGGTGAACCACACGGAGCCGTCGGGCCCGCAGTGCCCGGCCGTGAGGATGAAGTCGCGCCTGCCGTCGGTCACGTTGAAGCCCGCCGAGCAGCGCCCGGCCGTCGACAGGATGGGCCGCGCCCCGTTGAGACGGGTGGTGAAGGTGCCCTCGGTGCGCTCCATGCGGACGAAGTCGCCGATCTCCTCGGCCACTCGGGTCAGCTCGGACCAGTCGTCGGCGGAGACCGTGCTGTCGCCCCGGACCACCACCTCGTTGGACCGGTAGTCCAGCACCCAGGCCGTCCCCGGCACGCGGGGCGCCGAACGCAGCGTCTTGGCGGCCGACTTGAGCTCACGCATGCTGTGCCGCACCATCTTCGGCTCGGCGCCCGCCCGCCGTACCTCGCCCGCCGCCTCCTCGTCGGTGACCGCGACGACCGTCCGCCCGTCGGCGTCGATCCAGCTGCCCGCCGTACGGGAGGTGCCGAGCCGGGACGCCAGGTCGGTGCCGGGGTCGGCCGACTGCTCGGCCGCCGTGTGCGGCACCGCGTTCGGTGGTGCGGGCTCGCTCGCGACGGCGCGTGTGACCATCGTGGCCCCCAGGAGGAGTCCGCCGACGGCCGCCAGCCGTGTCACTCGCCGGACGACCCGTCGTCGTGCGTGCCTCATGCATGGCTCCCGAACCTCAGTAGCGCGGCGCGAACACCGCGGGGCCCTCCCCTTGAGTCGAGCGCCCTCGTCTCCATACGCGCCGGGGAGCCGTCGCGTTCAGCGAAGACGTGATCCGGTGTCCGGCGGGCGGGGCCGGCCGATCACGCCCGCCGCCGGGCCGACGCCGAGCACGGCCCGGCTGCGGGCGTCGCCCCACACGGACGCCGGGTCCACGTAGGAGCGCAGCAGCGCGGTGAGCACCGGGTCTCCCCGGCCGTTCAGCTCGTCGGAGGCGACCTTCCGGGCGATCCCGGCGAGGAAGTCCGCCAGCTGCACCCGCGGATCCGCCCGCGCGGCGACCAGCCGTACCTCCTCGAGGGCGATCCCGTCCCGCCGGGCCGTCCGCTCGATCCACGCGATGCGCTCCGGCGTCAGGATGTTCTGCCGGTCGTGCACCAGCCGCACCGGTCGTCCGCCCGCGCTCCAGTACGCGGCCGTGGAGATGATCGCCGGAAGCAGCGGATTGAGCACCGGGATCCGCACGGCCGCCCCGTCGAGCAGTCCCGTCCGGTAGGCCTCGGCCCGCTCCCGCCGGGCCGCGAGCCGCTCCAGGACCCGCGCCGCGGACGTACCGGCGTGGGCGCTGCGCAGGGCGTCGACCGTGCGGAAGAAGAGCGGGACGGTCGTGCCCGGCTCCCCGCCGTTGCGCGTGCGCAGGAGCTGGTTGGCCACCAGGAGGAAGTCCCTCCACCCGTCCGCGCCGAGGTCCCGGCGCCCCGCCCGGAACAGGGCGAGCGCCTCGGCCGGGTCGTCGAGCAGCAGGACGACCACCCGGTCCACCACGAAGAACGTCTTCTCCACCAGGTGCACCCGGGCCCGCCCGTGGAGCGGCCCGCCGGGAGCCAGCAGCCACTCCAGCACCGCGCGGTGCTTCTCCCGCAGCAGGTGGGTCGCCTTGTACTCCTCGGCCGGCGAGCGGATGCGGTCCCGGATCTCCCGTACGACGGCGGCCCCGACGGCCACGGACAGGTGCACGCCGGCGTGCGCGAACACGTCGGTGTTCCCGCCGGTGAGGTTCTCGCCGTCCGACCCCGACTCGTCGCAGGCGATCTCCAGCGGCGGGTCGGCACCGGCCACCCGCACCCCGTCGTCGCGATTCCCGCTCACCCCACGGCCCCTATCGTGTGCTCATGACCAGGATCCCGCACGAGACGTCCGGCGAACCGAATCCGCTCACCACCCTCACCCTCGACAGCCTGCGGCGCCGCACCAGCATGAAATGGCGCACCCACCCCGAGGACGTGCTGCCCCTGTGGGTGGCCGAGATGGACGTGCCGATCGCCGAGCCGATCGTGCGCGCCGTCACCGAGGCGCTCGAAGCGGGCGACACCGGCTATCCCGCGGGCACCGCCTACGCCGAGGCGCTGGCCTCCTTCGCCCGGGAGCGGTGGGGCTGGAGCGGACTCGCCGTGGAGCGCACCACGGTCGTGCCCGACGTGATGCTGGGCGTGGTGGAGATGCTCAAGCTGGTCACCGGTTACGGGGACCCGGTGGTGGTGAACCCGCCGGTCTACCCGCCCTTCCACGACTTCGTCCGGCACCTGGACCGCAAGGTGGTCGAGGCACCGCTCGGCGCGGACGCGCGCATCGACCTCGGCATCCTGGAGGACACCTTCCGGCAGACGGCGGTGGACGGCCGACGGGCCGCCTACCTGCTGTGCAGCCCGCACAACCCCACCGGGACCGTGCACACCGCCGAGGAGCTGTCCGCCGTCGCCGCCCTGGCCGAGCGGTACGGCGTGCGCGTCGTCGCCGACGAGATCCACGCGCCGCTGGTCGTCGGCGAGGCGGACTTCGTGCCCTACCTGAGCGTGCCGGGCGGCGAGCGCGGCCTGTCCCTGATGTCGGCCTCGAAGGCGTGGAACCTGGCCGGCCTCAAGGCGGCGCTCGCCGTCGCCGGGCCCGCGGCCGCCGACGACCTGGCCCGGGTGCCCGAGGAGGTCGGCCACGGCCCCAGCCACCTCGGCGTCATCGCCCACACCGCCGCCCTGCGCGACGGCACCGCCTGGCTGGACGCCCTGCTCACCGGCCTGGACGTCAACCGCCGGCTGCTCACCGACCTCCTCGCCGCGCACCTGCCGGCGATCCGCTACCGTCCGGGCGACGCCACCTACCTCGCCTGGCTCGACTGTCGCGCCCTCGGCCTCGGCGACGACCCGGCCCGGGTCTTCCTCGAGCACGGCCGGGTGGCCCTCAACTCCGGCCTCCCCTTCGGCACGGGCGGCGCCGGCCACGTCCGGCTGAACCTCGCCACCTCGCCCGAGGTGATCGAGGAGGCGGTGCGCAGGATGGCGGCGGCGGTGGAGCGGGCGGAAAATCCCTAGGGCGCGGCGCCTGCTCCCGATACGGTCGGCCGCATGACCGACGAGGGTTTCCGGCACCCGCGGCTCGCCGCGCTCTACGACCCGCTCGATCCCGACCGGAGCGATCTCGACGCGTACGTGCGCACGGCGGAGGAGTTCGGGGCCCGGCGGGTGCTGGACATCGGCTGCGGCACGGGGGTGTTCGCCCTGCTCCTGGCCGAGCGCGGGATCGAGGTCGTCGGCGTCGATCCGGCCGGGGCGTCCCTGGAGGTGGCCCGGGCCAAGCCGGGCGGCGACCGGGTGCGCTGGATCCACGGCGACGCGACGGCGCTCCCGCCGCTGCGGGTCGATCTGACGACCATGACGGCGAACGTCGCCCAGGCCATCACCGGTCCGGAGGCGTGGCGGGACACCCTGCGGGGAGCCCACGCGGCCCTGCGGCCCGGAGGCCGGCTGGTGTTCGAGACCCGGGACCCGGCCCGGCGGGCGTGGGAGGAGTGGACCCGGGAGGCGTCGTACCGCGTGACGGACGTCCCGGGCGTCGGCGCGGTCGAGAGCTGGGTCGAGGTGACCGGGGTGAGCGGGCCGCTGGTGGCCTTCCGGTGGACGTACGTCTTCGCCGCGGACGGGCAGGTGCTGACGTCGGACTCGACGCTGCGCTTCCGTGAACGGCGGGAGGTCGAGGCGGACCTGGACGGTTCGGGCTTCGTGCTGGAGGAGGTGCGCGACGCCCCCGACCGCCCGGGCCGGGAGCTCGTCTTCGTCGCACGGCGCCCGGTGGCGGGCTCCGGAGAGAAGGCGGCGGACACCGCCTAGACTGCCCCGCATGGATGACGTGTCGCTCGACCGGCTCGGAGCGGGGAAGTACCTGTTGGTCACCAGCTACCGCAAGAACGGCACCCCGGTCGCCACACCGGTGTGGGTGGTGCGGGACGGGGACGCGCTCGGGGTGTGGACCGCCGCCGACTCCTGGAAGGTGAAGCGGATCCGGGCCCGCGGCGATGTCCTCGTCGGTCCCTGCGACGTGCGCGGCAACCCGACCGGTGAGCAGGTCCCCGCCACCGCGGAGATCTGCGACCCGGCCACCACCGCCCGCTACCGCGAGCTGATCGCCCGCAAGTACGGCCTCATGGGCCGGCTCACCCTCCTCGGCAGCCGCCTGCGCCGGGGCCTGGACGGCACGGTCGGCATCCGCGTCACCCTCTGAGGCGTCGTGCTCTGAGGCGTCGTGCTTCGAGGTGTCGCGCCGTTCGGGCCGGTGCCCGGCGGTGCGTCAGGTCCAGGCCCGGTACGGCTCGTCGACGAGCTGGAAGACGGGCTCGCCCCGCACCGGGTCCTTGGCCGTCGACAGCCGTACCCGGTCGCCGCTGTGGATGCCGATGGGCGGGCCCATGACCCGGCCGCGCACCACGAAGCCCTCGGCCATCTCGATCAGGGACACATTGCGGGCCGCCGGGGTGTTGCGGTGGACCACCGTGGAGTGGCGCACCGTCCCGACGCCCTCGCTGCGCTCCGTGCGCAGGTCGCTGCCCTGGCAGACCGGGCACAGCAACCGGTGGTACATGGCGGTGCCGCACCAGGTGCAGCGCTGGTAGAGCATGGCCTCCGCGCGTTCCGCGCCCTGGGGATCGAGCACGCCCGTCGAGGAGCCGGCTGCCTGCTGAGCGACGCTTCCTGAGTGGTGGTACACGCTGGTCAACTCCCTGCACTCGGCCGGAAACCCGCGTGCTCGGCGACCCGGGCACACGCGTGCGCGGTTCGCCGTGCCACCGCGCACAGCGACAGGGTATGGCACTGAGTGCCACTCGTAAAGGCACTGAGTACCCTGAACTGTGCGACGCGCCCGTACGCCCTCCCCGGCACTCGGTGCGGTGCGGTGCGGTGCAGTGCGGAGCCGAGTGCTGCCCTGGGTCCCGGCGCAGGTCATTCATATGATCGGGCCGTCGCCGTCCTCGAGGAGCCCGCATGCCGCTCGCCCGCCCCCGCGTCCTGTACGTCACCGACCTGGCCTACCCGGCCCGCGGACGCCGCTACTGCGACGAGGACATCTTCCTGACCTCCCGGCTGCGCGAGGACTTCGACCTGGCGCTGTGCCATCCGCGCGACGCCACCGCCCTGATGGACGGCTTCGACGCCGTCGTGGTCCGCAACAGCGGCCCGGTACTGGCGTACCAGGACGCCTACGACGCCTTCCGCAGGCGCGCCTCGGAGATCGGCAAGCCGGTCTACAACCCGCTCACCGGCAGGGGCGACATGGCCGGCAAGCAGTACCTGGTCGATCTGAGCGCCGCCGGTCACCCGGTGATCCCCACCGTCGACCGCCCGCACGACCTGCACCTGCTGCCCGAGGCGCAGCGGTACGTGGTCAAGCCCAGGCTCGGCGCCGACTCGGTGGGACTGCGCGTCGTCCCCGCCGCCGAGGTGCGCGGCCTCGTCGACGGAAGCGTCCTGGTGCAGCCGCACGTCGACTTCGCCTACGAGGTCTCCTTCTACTTCGTCGACCACGACTTCCAGTACGCCCTCCACACCCCGCACCCCGACCGGCGCTGGCAGCTGCAGCCGTACGAACCCACCCCCGAGGACCTGGAGTTCGCCCGGCACTTCATCGACTGGAACACCCTCGACCACGGCATCCAGCGCGTCGACGCCTGCCGTGCGCCGGGCGGCGAACTGCTGCTGGTCGAACTGGAGGACCTCAACCCCTACCTGTCCCTCGACGCCCTCGACGAGGCGGGCCGGGAGGCGTTCGTGACCGCCGTGGCGGCGTCCCTGCGCCGCTTCCTGCGCGACACCGGCGTGACGGGGGACTGAACCCCACGGCCCCCTGCCGCGTACCTCCTCCCGTAGGCGGTTCCGCCCTCCCGTACGGGACGGAAGGAGAGCAGCGTGTCGACACCGTCCGAGCCCGGGCCGCCGCACGGCGGCGGCCCGCCCCTCGAACCCATCCGCGTGCTGCGCCCGCGCCGTACCGACGCCCTCGCGGAACTGTTCCGGGAGTTCGAGCGGGAGAACACCGGCGGCTACGAGTCCGTGCCGCTGCCCCGGCCGGCGGCCGGATCCGACGACAGGACGCAGGAACTCCCGCGCCTCACCGACGACCGGCCGCCGGTGGACGAGCGCCGCCTCGGAGTACGCCGCGCCGTCCCGGCGCTCGTCCACCGGCGGCCGGTCGTCGGTGAGGCGCGGGAGTGCCTGCCTCCTGTCGTCGCATCCGGCCGCCGGCCGGGGCAGCGGCACGGAGCCGTAGCCGCCGGTGTTCTACA
>NZ_MSGP01000266.1 GCF_002078235.1 Streptomyces viridosporus | reverse complement strand
GCTATCGCGGCACCGGCCTGGTCATCCCGCACCGACGCGAGCGCGGTCAGACCAAACTCCTGGACTGGAAAGAGGACCACAACCGCTCACACCGCAAGGTCCGCGCCCGCGTCGGGCACGTCTTCGCCCGGATGAAGACCTGGAAGATCCTCCGCGACTGCCGCCTGAAAGGCGAAGGCGTCCACCACGCCATGCTCGGCGTCGCCCGCCTCCACAACCTCGCCCTCGCCGGGTGACCGGAAAACGACGCTGGTCATCCAGCATGTCGTAGATCATTTACGGGACAGCACTTAGACAGGGCGTTGGACAGGGCGTTCGGGCTCGGCGGCGAGGTCGGGGCCGGCGAGAAGGTCCAAGCCGACAAGAAGATCGCCGTGGCGGAGAAGGGTCCCGCCACCGGCCGGAAGCCGGGGCGGCCTCCCGGCGGGCCGGGGGTCGACGCCCTCCTCGCTTTCGCCGGCTGCGCCCGGGCCAGGACAGGACGGCCGCTCTGTCTCGTCGGCGGCTCCCCCGGCGCCCAGGGCGGCGAGGAAGCGGGGCCTGCCGGCGGCCCGCGCCCTCCGCGATCGGAGCAACAGATCTCAGCAGTCGGCCTGCGGCTGCGGCACGCTGGGAGGTGAGGCACGAGGCACGGACCCCGGACGGCGGGCCCGTGCGGGACAGGCGAGCAAGGGCCGCGCCCGGACCGCGAGGTGTCGGGCCTCGCCGGACGGCCTGGACCGCCCACGCGTGAGCAGGAAGCGAGCGAGATCCATGGCCACCTTCGGTTATCACGCATCGCACGAGCAGTTCCCGCCGTCCGAGCTGCTGCAACTGCTCAAGGTGGCCCAGGACGCCGGTTTCGCCTCCGGCATGTGCTCCGACCACTTCGCGCCGTGGAGTTCCCGGCAGGGACACTCCGGGCACGCATGGTCGTGGCTCGGGGCGGCACTGGCCTCCACCGTCCTGCCCATGGGCGTGGTCACCGCGCCCGGTCAGCGCTACCACCCGGCCGTGCTGGCGCAGGCCGCTGCGACACTCGCCCAGATGAATCCGGGCCGTCTGTGGGTGGCGCTCGGCACCGGGCAGGCGCTGAGCGAGCACATCACCGGTGATCGCTGGCCCTCCAAGGACGAGCGCACCCGCCGCCTGGAGGAGTGCGTACGGATCATACGGGCGCTGTTCGCCGGGCAGGAGGTGTCCCACGAGGGCCTGGTCAGGGTGGACCGGGCCAGGCTGTGGTCGCTTCCGGAGCGTCCGCCGATCCTGCTGGGCGCGGCGGTCGGTCCGGCGACGGCCCGGCGGGTGGCGGCGTGGGCCGACGGGATCATCACCGTCAACCAGCCCGATGACGCGCACCGGGAGACCCTTGCCGCCTACCGAGAGGCGGGGGGCCGGGGCCCCGCCGTCCTCCAGGCGCACCTGTCCTGGGCGCCGACCCGCGAGGAGGCGCTGGCCGCCGCCCACGACCAGTGGCGGGAGGCGGTGCTGGGGAGCGACGTCGGCTGGGAGATCCCGCTTCCCGAGCACTTCGAACAGGCGGCGCGCCTGATCGAGCCGTCCGGCGTGGAGCCGTTCGTGGTCGTTTCCGACGATCTCGGCCACCACACCGACTGGCTGGCGCGGCAGGCTTCCCACGGGTTCGACGAGGTGATGCTGCACCAGGTGGGCAAGGACCACCAGGTGCGGTTCGTGGAGGTCTTCGGCTCCGAGGTTCTGCCGGAGCTGAACTCGTGACCCGCCGGCCCGACCCACCTGCCCCGGCCGACCCATCTGCCCCGGCCGGCCCGGGCGACCCGGCGGATCGGACGGCCCCGGCGGCGCCGGCGGACCGGGCGGGCTCCGGGACCGGGGAGGGCGACGGGGGCTGGCCCGCCATCGGTTCGCTGGCGTTCCTGTCGGACTGCCGAGTGGCGGCGCTGGTGGGACCCGACGGCGCCGTGGAGTGGCTCTGCGCCCCCCGTTTCGACGGCGCCTCCGTCTTCGGACGCCTGCTGGACCGTCGGATCGGCGGCGCGTGGGAGCTCCGGGTCGAGGGTGCTCCCGCACCGCGGCAGCGTTACCGGGACACCACCTTGCTGGTCGAGTCCCGATGGACCGCACCGCACGGAACGGTGGGGGGAGAGGACTACCTCGCCGTCCGCCGGCCCGACCGGGACGAGGCTTGTCTGATCGAACCCCTGGCTCTCCTCGTCCGGCGGCTCACCTGCGAGACCGGCACGGTGACGGTCCGCCACCGTCTCGACGCCCGGCCGGACTACGCCCGTGCCCGGGCGCGCTGGTCCGCCGTGGACGGCGCGGAGGCCGGGGTGGCCCCGACGGCTCTCGAGGAGACCACCGCCGGACTGTGGCTCGGTGCCACCGCCACGGGCGCGGCACCGCGGGTCCGGGTGGCCGAGGACGGCGCGGTGACGGTGGAGGCGGTGCTGCGGGCGGGTGAGGCGCTGGCCGTCGTCCTCGGCTACGACGGTCCCCCGCAGGAGCCCCTGGACATGGGTCTGGTCGACCGGACGCGGGACGACACGGTGGAGGCGTGGCGGGCCTGGGACGGACTCAACGACTACCGGGGGTTCGGCGCGGATCACGTCCGGCGCAGCGCGCTGACCCTGCGCGGGTTGATGACGGCCGACACCGGCTCCCTGATCGCGGCCGCCACCACCTCGCTGCCCGAGTGGATCGGGGGCGAGCGCAACTGGGACTACCGCTACCTGTGGCACCGTGATGCCGCGCTCGTCGTCCTGGTCCTGATGCGTCTGGGCCACCGGGTCGAGGCCGCCCTGTACGTGCGGATCCTGCTCGACCACAGTGCCTGGGCATCCGGCGCGCTCCATCCGATGCTGGACATCGACGGGCGCGCCGAGGGGGAGGAGGCCGTGCTGGAGCATCTGGGCGGCTACCGGGACTCGCCGCCGGTCCGGTGCGGCAACAGCGCGTTCTCCCAGCATCAGCTCGACACGTACGGGCAGGTGCTGGACGCGGTCTTCGTGTACCAGCAGGCGGCTCTCGGCACCGGTCGGGAGTTGGCGCGGGACGAGCTGGTCGCCGTGTACCAGGTGGTGGACGCCGCCGCCCGCGTGTGGCGGGAGCCGGACGACGGCATCTGGGAGGTCCGCGACCGGAGCCGGCACTGGACCGTCTCCAAGGTGTACGCCTGGGTCTGCTTCGACCGCGGTGTCCGGCTGGCGGAGCTGATGGACGACGACCGGCCGGACCTCGACCGCTGGCGGCGGGAGCGCGACGCGGTCCGTGCCGAGGTCCTCGACAAGGGCTGGAGCGAGTCGGTCGGGAGCTTCACCCAGTCCTACGGCTCCGCCAACGTCGACGCCTCGCTGCTCGCCCTCGGGCTGCTCGGCTTCCTGGACGGCGCCGACCCCCGGGTGGTGGCCACTCTGGAGCGCGTCGAGGAGGAACTGGGCGAGGACGGCTGGTTGGTCCACCGCTACGACCCCGAGGCCACCGACGACGGGATCAACGGGCCCGAAGGCGGTTTCCTGCTCTCTTCCTTCGCCATGGTCTCCGCCCTGGTCCTCGCCGGCCGTCATGACGAGGCCCGCCGCCGTTACGAGGAGATCTGCTCACGCATGGGGCGTTTCGGACTGTTCTCCGAGGAGATGGCCCGGGACGGGACCATGCTCGGCAACTATCCGCAGGCGTTCACCCACCTGGGCCTGATCGACGCGGCGATGAACCTCGACGCGGCCGGCGACGAGGAGGCGCTGCGGGCCTGGGCCGGCCGGCGCGGAAGCTGACGGCCGCCGGACCGGGCCCGCCGACCGGCTCGGGGCCCCCGCACCGCCCGGGGCGGCGTGGTCAAGGCCGCGCCCGGCCTGCTGGTCGTCCCGTCCGGGCGCGCACCCCACGGTCGCGCCCTTCGGGCGGGCGGCGCTCCGGCGTCCGCGCGGCCTCGGCGAGGTGGTCCCCCGTCGGCATCACCGCTCGCCCGCGAGGTCGAGGTCGCCGCTGCGCGTCCCGTCCGCGCCCTCGGCACTCCGGGGACGGCGCCACGGGTGCGCGATCGGCCGGGACACGGCCCGCCACCAGGGCTCCTCGGGCAGCTTCCCCGCGGGCTCGAACGGCTCGCCGGGACGGGGGAACGCCGCCGCCTGTCCGGCCTCCTCGGCGGCGTCCTTCGTCCACTCCCCCGGCTCCGCCCACGGATGGGGCGCCAGGCTGAAGGTGCCCCAGTGGATCGGGAGCAGCACACCGCCCGGCCGGCCTCCTTGCAGGTCGAGGTGGGCTTGCACCCCCTGGGCGGGCGTCATGTGGATGTCCGGCCACGCGCCGGGCAGCGGCGTACGGTCCGTGTGGCCCTCGGGCCAGAAGTCCGAGTACGCGCCGACCTGGATCATCGTGGCGTCGAACGGGCCGTGCCCGGCGCCGATGTCCTTGAAGCCCTCGAAGTAGCCGGTGTCACCGCTGTGGTAGACCCGGTGCTCCTCCCCGGCGACCACCCAGGAGGCCCACAGGGTGTGCTGGGTGTTGCGCAGGCCCCGGCCGCAGAAGTGGCGGGCGGGGGTGGCGGTCAGGGTGAGTCCGCCGATCCTCGTCGTCTCGTGCCAGTCCAGTTCGCGCAGCCGGCCGGCGGACACGCCCCAGTGCTCCAGATGCGCACCGACGCCCAGGGGGACGGCGAACAGGGTGTCCGTGCCGGCCAGCGCCTTGATGCTGGGCAGGTCCAGGTGGTCGTAGTGGTCGTGCGAGACGACGACCACGTCGACCGGCCCGAGCGCGGCCAGCGGCAGCGGCGCGGGATGCAGCCGCCTGGGCCCGGCGAAGGGGAACGGGGAGCAGCGCTCGCCCCACACGGGGTCGAACAGGACCCGTTGGCCGTCGATCTCCGCGAGCACGCTGGAGTGGCCCGTCCAGGTCAGGCGCAGCCCGGTGGCGGGGGGCCGGGAGAGGTCGGCGAGGGTGGTGGCGTGCACCGGCACCCTGCCCGCGGGGGCGCGTCGTGACCGGGATTCCTTGCCGAGGAAGGCCTTCGCCAGGTCCCGCGCCGAGCCCGACGGGCGGGTCCGGGCGATGCCCCCGGGGTTCTGGAACACCCCGTCCTCGAAGTGCGGGGACCTGCGGATGCGCGCCATGCGCTCCCCCCTGGGGTCCGCGCCGAAGGCCGCCGGCCGCAGCGCACGGAACCCGGGGTTCGGGGTACGGAAACCGGCCACGGCGCCTCCAGATGGGGTCGGTCGGACCTCCCATTATGTGCGGTCGGTCCGGCACCGGGGCGGCGAACCGGGGACACGGGGCGAAGGACGGGGCGGCGGGCGGCGGTTAGGGTGACGGCGTGACCAGGGTGCGGTTGAGCGTGGCCGAGCGGCGCGGGGAGATGCTGCGGGCCGCCGTCGAGCAGATCGAGATGCGGGGTGTGGCGGCGTTCAGGGTCTCCGACGTGGCCTCGGCGCTCGGCGTGAGCAACGCGCTGGTGCTCTACCACTTCTCGACGAAGGAGAAGCTGGTCGCCGCCGCCTTCGCCCACGCGGCCGAGGGCGACCTCGCCCATCTGCGCAAGCTGCTCGGCCGTCGGACGACGGCCCTGCGCCGGCTGCGGTCGGCCGTGCGGTGGTACGCCCCCACGGGCCGGGCCGAGGGCTGGCGGCTGTGGATCGAGGGCTGGGCGGTGGCCCTGCGCGAGCCGGCGCTGCGGGAGGTCACGCGGGACCTCGACCGGCGGTGGAAGGCCGCGCTCGCCGAGGTCATCGCCCAGGGCGTGGCGGCGGGCGAGTTCCGGTGCCCGGACCCCGCCGCGTCGGCCCTGCGGCTGACCGCCCTGCTCGACGGGCTCGCGGTGCAGCTGACGTCCTACGACGGCGCGGTGCCGCGGACGCGGGCGCGCGAGTGGGCGGACGAGGCGCTGGCCCGGGAACTGGGCCTGGACCGGAAGGCGCTGAAGGCGCCGGTGCGGTGAGCCGCGCCCCGTCGTCCGGTGACGCGGCTCACCGCACCGGGGCTCACGCCACCGACTCGATGCGCAGCTTGATGTCGTCCGGCGACAGCGCGCCCTTCGCCGTCACGTGGTCGCCCGACGACTCCCCGCGCAGACGGCGCCCGATCCACGGCACCAGGTACTGGCGGGCCCAGTGGACGTCGTCCCGCCGGACCTCGAGCGTGCCGCGGGGCGGCAGGGGCGGCCAGGCCTGTTCCGGGTCGGCCGGGACCTCCAGGCCGAGGGCCAGGCCCGCGCGGAGCGCCACGCGCGTGTGCCCCTCGGGCGACAGGTGCAGCCGGTCGGCGTCCCAGGCCCTGCGGTCCTGCACGCTCCTGAGGGACCACAGGTCGAGCACGGGGCAGCCGTACCGGTCGGCGACGGCCCGCACATGCCCGTTGTAGGTGGCGATCTTGCCCCGCAGGTGCTTGAGCAGGGGCACGCCACGGGTGTCGAACCCGGTCGTCACCATGACCGTGCCGGACACGGCCGTGAGCGCGGCGACCGCCCGTTCGAAACGCTCGGCCACCTCGTCCGGATCGGAGCCCGGGCGGAGGATGTCGTTGCCGCCCGCGCAGAAGGAGACCAGGTCGGGGGCGAGTTCGACGGCCCGGGGAAGCTGGTCCGCCATGATCTGGTCCAGCAGTTTGCCGCGCACCGCGAGGTTCGTGTACCGGAAGTCGCCTTCGGGCCGGCGGTCGGCGAGAAGCACGGCGAACCGGTCGGCCCAGCCGACGAACGACCCGTCGGGCCCGGGGTCGCCGACCCCCTCGGTGAAGCTGTCCCCCAGCGCCACGTACGACCCGATCACTGTCTTGTTGTCACTCTTCGAATCGTCTGCCACAGGAGCACATGATTCACCTTCGAATGTGACCTACGCGACCGTAGGAAGGGGTTGACGGACGGTGAGATAAGCCACTCCCGGAAAGTTGGTACCTCCGGGAATACGCCGAAGGCCGGACCCGGGGATCGGGGTCCGGCCTTCGGCGGCGTGTCAGGCAGGTGGTCTCGCGGGGGTCAGAGGGCGACGCCCTTCGAGCGGAGGTAGGAGACCGGGTCCACGTCCGAGCCGTAGTTCGGCGAGGTGCGGATCTCGAAGTGCAGGTGCGGGCCGGTCGAGTTGCCGGTCGAGCCGGAGAGGCCGACCTGCTGACCGGCGCTCACGGCCTGGCCGGCCGAGACGGACAGCGAGGACAGGTGGGCGTACTGGGCGTAGTAGCCGTCGTTGAGCTTGACGACGACCTGGTTGCCGTACGCACCGGCCCAGCCCGCGGAGACCACGGTGCCCGCGCCGACGGCCTTCAGGGAGGTGCCGGTCGGGATGCTGAAGTCGATACCGGTGTGGTAGCCGCTGGACCACAGGCTGCCCGACACCTTGTAGCCGGTGCCGACGCCGCCGCCGGGGACCGGGGAGCTGTAACCGGAGGCGCTCGCGGCCTGCTTGACGGGCGCGGCGTCCGAGGAGGCGGTCTTGGCGGACCGGGCGGACTCGGTGGACTGCGACGACCGGGCGGTGGACTTCCCGGACGACGAGGACTTCGACGCACCGGAGGGGGCGGACGCGTCCGGCGAGGAGGACTTCTTCGGCGCGGCGGCGGCCTTGCCATCGATCGAGAGCTTCAGGCCGGGGTGGATGAGTGAGGGGTCGTCACCGACGGCCTCGCGGTTGTCCGCGTAGAGCTGCTTCCAGCCGCCGTCGACGGCCTCGCTCTCGGCGATCTTGGCGAGGTAGTCGCCGGCCTTCACGGTGTACGTGCGGGTCTCGCCGCTCTTCTCCGCGGCGGCCTTCTGGCCGGTGACGGAAAGGGACTGGACGGCCTTCTCGGGGGCCGCCTGCGGCGTGGCGGCGTGCGCGCCGGTGGCGCCGAGGAGCGGCAGGGCGAGCGCGGCGCCGCCGGTTCCGGCGACGGCGATGGAACGGGCGAGACGCTGGGTCGTGGTGCGGCGGTGCTTACCCTTCGCGGGCATGGCGAATTCCTCTCCGGCGCCTACGAGGTGAGCTGTCGGGTTCGGGCCGGTTGAGTTGCCCGGCCGCGCCCCTCACGGGACACGGCTTCACCCCGAGCCGGATCCGGCGTCAACTTCCGGATCCGGCGCCTACCTTGGGTCCCCCGCTCCTGCCTGTGGCGCATGACGCGACGACTGTTCCCGTACCGCCGCCGGCAGGATTCGGCGTGACGGCGATCGGGGCCCGCGGTGGCGAGCGGTCACGACCGTAAGCACGTGATCGACCGGATGACAAAGACGATCAGGACTTCTGAGATCTATCTCTCATCATCTTTAAAACGGACATTCAGCATGAATCGTGACGTCAACTGCCGCCGTCCGCCCGTCCCTTCGGGTGCCACTCCTCGCCCGACTCGACTCCGACCTCGAGCTCCTGACCGGGCACGATGTGGTTCGGGTCGGCACCGATGGCCTGCTCGTTCTTCGCATAGAGAGCGCGCCATCCGCCCTCGAGCTCAAGGGAGTCGGCGATGGACCAGAGGCTGTCGCCGGAGCGCACGGTGTAGGGGCCGCCGGCGGCGCCTCGGGAGGCGTCGGCGCCACGCGAGGCGTGCCGACCGGACGCCTCGTCCGCGCGACCCTCGGCCTCCTCGGCGCTGGCGCCGCGGTGACGGCCGGTGCCGGTGCCCTCGGTGAACACCGAAGACCCTTCGGACTGTCCGGACTTGTCCGACTCGCCACGCTTCGGGGCGGTCGATGCGGAGGGGGACGCGCCGGCATCCGGATCGGCGGACTCGCCCGGCACGCCGCCCCCGTCCCTGGCGTCCGCCGACGGGTCGGACGACGGCGAGGAGGAGGGGGAGGAGGGGGAGGCGGACGGCTCACCTGAGTCCGACAACCCGGACGAACCCGGCGCATCGGACGCCCTCGGCGTGGAGTTCCCCGCCCCGCCCGTGCCGACCGGCGCGGAGCTCTGCTCCAGACCCGCCGTCAGTCCGCAGGTGCGCCACGCGCCGACCCCCTGGTCGGCGAGGATTCTCTCGGCCACGGCTATCTGCTGGCCGCGGCTGGCCTGGTCGGCGCTCGGCGCGTAGTCGAGTCCGCCGTACTTCTCCCAGTCGTCCTGCGTCAACTGCAGTCCGCCGTAGTAACCGTTGCCGGCGTTCTGGCTCCAGGAGCCACCGCTCTCGCACTCTGCGACCCGGTCCCAGGTCGCGCCGTCGGCCGCGCTGGCGCTGCCGGCTCCGAGGAGCGGGATCGCGATGGCGGAGCCGGTCACTCCGGCCGCGACGAGGAGTGCCGGAGCCTGGCGGGGGCGACGGTGCCGACCGTTCCCGGAAAGCATGCGGAGACCTTTCACACGACAGCAGTTACCGGCGCGGCGGACGAAGTCGAGACGCCACGCTTGATGGGTGAACGTATCCGCAGACGATCACTTGTCACAAGTTCATGCCGCACAGATCACGTGAAGATCACAGAGATGAGCGCGTGTCATGTTTGCGCTGGTCCGCCCGGGGCGTGCGGAACCGGCGCGGAAACGGCGCCCCGGGCCACTCCGGTCAGCCCCGCGGTGGGGTGAACTCCACCGGCAGGGTGCGCAGTCCGCGCATGATGAGCCCGCCGCGCCAGCGCAGCTCGGCGGGGTCCACCGCGAGCCGGAGGTCCGGCAGACGGGTCAGCAGGGTGGCGAGCGCGGTCTGGCCCTCCAGACGGGCCAGCGGCGCGCCCAGGCAGTAGTGGATGCCGTGGCCGTACCCCAGGTGCTGGTTGTCGCGCCGGCCGAGGTCGAGCACGTCCGGGTCGGCGAACCGGTCGGGGTCCCGGTCCGCGGCGGCCAGGACGACGAGGACCGGGTCGCCGGCCGCGACGCGCTGTCCGCCGATGGTGACCGGCTCGGTGGCGAACCGCCAGGTGGCGAGCTCCACCGGGCCGTCGTAGCGCAGCAGTTCCTCGACCCCCGTCTCCAGCAGTCCGTGCTCCCCCGCGGCCAGCGACCTCTGCAGGCGGTCGCGCTGCTCGGGGTGGGTGAGCAGGGCGTAGGTGCCGTTGCCGATGAGGTTGACGGTGGTCTCGAAGCCGGCGAACAGCAGGATGAACGCCATCGCGGCGGCCTCGTTCTCGGTGAGGTGCTCGCCGTGGTCGGAGGCGCGGATGAGGCCGGAGATGAGGTCCTCGCCGGGAGCGGGTTCGGCGGGCAGGGCCGCGCGCTTGCGGTGGATGAGGTCGGCGAGGTAGCCGCGCATCTTCTTCACCGACCGGGCGACCCCGCCCCGGGGGCCGCCCTGGTGGCGGATCATCATGCCCGCCCAGTCGCGGAAGTCGTCCTGGTCCTCCCGGGGCACGCCGAGCAGGTCGCAGATGGCGTGGATGGGGAGGGGGAAGGCGAACTCGTGGATGAGGTCGGCGGAGCCGGTGGCCGCGAAGCGGTCGATGAGCCCGTCGGTGAGCTGCTGCACCCGGGGCGCGAACTCGGCGACGCGGCGCGGTGTGAACGCCTTGCTGACCAGCCGGCGCAGCCGGGTGTGGTCCGGCGGGTCGATGTTGAGCAGATGCGTCATCAGCTCCGCCTTGCGCTCACCGGGGATGCCGGTCCTGCCCTTGGCGTGCGCGGGCTCGTCGTGGTGCGCCGGGTTCTTGGAGAGCCGGTTGTCGGCGAGGGTCTGCCGGGCGTCGGCGTACCGGGTGACCAGCCAGGCCTCGACCCCGCTGGGCAGCCGCGTCCGGTGCACGGGCGCGTGCTCGCGCAGCCAGGCGTAGGCGGGGTACGGATCGCTCGCGAACTCCCAGGTGAAGAGTTCGGGCCGGTCGGGGGCGGTGCTGGGGAGCGGGGGCTGGTCGGTCACTCCTCGACGGTATCCGGGCCTCCGCGGGCCGTGCGCGCCGGTGCCGCGCGGGCCCGGCGCCGCCGGCGCAGCGTCCACAGGCCCCTGGTCGTCAGCGTGCTGAGGACGCGGGCGTAGCCGCCCATCGCCAGGCAGGGAACGGCGAACCACCGGTCCCCCGCCCACGCGAACACGACTCCGAGCACCGGGAGGCCGGGCGCGTGGAGGAACTGGGCCATGCCCCAGCGGTGCTCCATGTAACCGAACGGCAGCCGGTCGCCGTTCGGCGGGAACGGCAGCAGGTCGCAGGTGACGCGCACGGGGAGACGGTCCTTCGGCCCGATGCGCGGGGCCTTCCCGGGAAGGCCGGTCCGGGCGGCCGGGGTGCCTCGGACGGCGGTTCGCGGGAGGAGTCGGACACGAGGGCTCCCCGGGCAGCGGCGGCGTCAGCCGGCCGCTTCCTCGGCCCGGATCGCGTCCCGGTAGGCCCGGGCCGCCGCGCGCAGCGCCGCCTCCGGGTCGACGCCCTCCGCCTCGGCCCGCGCCGCGAGGGCGAGCAGCTCGTAGCCGATGCCCTCCCCCCGGGGCAGGGGGACGTCCAGGCCCGCCGTGCGGACGCGGGAGGCGAGTTTGGCGGCGAGGGCCAGTCCCGGCTGGCCGAGGGGGACGCCCTCGGTGACCGAGGTGCGCCGCTTCTCGACCGCCTTGGTGCGCAGCCAGTGCTCCTTGACCTCCTCGGGGGTGGTCGCCGTCGCGTCGCCGAAGACGTGGGGGTGGCGGTGGACGAGCTTGGCGACGATGCCGCCGGCCACGTCGTCGACGGAGAAGGGCTCCTCGGGGTGCTCCTCGGCGATCCGGGCGTGGAAGACGACCTGGAGGAGGACGTCCCCCAGCTCCTCGCGCAGTTCGTCCCGGTCGCCCTCCTCGATGGCCTCGACGAGCTCGTACGCCTCCTCGATGCCGTACTTCGCCAGGCCCTGGTGGGTCTGCCGGGAGGACCAGGGGCACTCGGCGCGGATGCGGTCCATGACCTGCACCAGGTCGAGCAGCCGGGCGCCCGGCAGGTCGTAGGAGGCGGGCAGCAGCTCCAGCTCGGGCATCCGGACCCTGCCGGTCCCGGCCAGGCGCGCCAGCCCGTCGGTCAGGGCGGGCTCGCCCTCGCCGGTGGCCACGACCACCACCGTCCGCCCGCCGGCGCAGGCGTCCACCAGTTCCTGGGCGGTCGAGGACGCCTCCTCGACCGGTATCCCCGCCTCGCGCAGGTACGGCAGCTGCGGGTGCGCGCCGTCCGCGCACAGCACCCGGTCGGCCACGTGCAGGGTCTGCCAGGCGGGCCAGGACAGCAGGCCGGGCGCCACCCGGTGGCTGGTGGTGAGCAGGACGATGCGGCCGGGGCCGGCCTCGGGACGGGGTGCGCGGCTGGTTGCGTTCACGCTCCGAAACTAACGCACGCCGCCGACCGGCCCGGACGTCGTCCGCGGGGCGGCCGGCGGGCCGGTCGGGGCGTCACATGGGCTGCCGGATCCCCTCCGAGGTGACGTCCCGCAGCCACGGGGGCCCGGCGTCGACGCGGCTGCTCTTCTCGACGTCCCAGGTGCCGTAGCGCGGGTTGAGGTCGACGCCGAGGTCCTTGCCCGCCTCGGACAGCGCCGCCCAGAACTCGGGCCGGCCGGTCTCGGTGCCGAGCCGCTCGGCGAGCTTCTGGGCCTCGAGCTGGAGCCGGAGGTTCTCGTCGAGGCGCTGCGGCGGCACGCCGTACTGCTGGAGCCAGGCCGCCTCGAGCGCCTCGGTGCCCCCGGCCTGCTCCTCCAGCCCGGACCGCATCTGCTGGATCTCCCTGGGGGTGACGGACACCCCGGCGTCCCGCGCGGCGTGCTGCAGCACCCGGTCCAGGACCATGCCGTGCAGGGTGTCACGGGTGAGGCTGCCGGTGCGGGCGATGGCCTGCGCGTACTGGGCCTCGTCCGGTACGGCCGCCCGCTGGGCCGCGCGGACCTCGCTGACCCGGTCCTCCAGCTGCGACACGGTGATCCGCTGGTCGCCGACGACGGCCGCCGCGCCCGGATGCGCATCGTTTCCGCAGGCGGTGAGCAGGGGCGCCGCCGCGGCGATCGCGGCGGTGAGCAGGAGCGCGGTGCGACGGCGGCGGTGCAAGGAAACCTCCCGAGGAGAGCTTGTGCGGCAGTGCACAAAGTCTTGCGATGATCGATGGTAGGCATCGGCCGAGCTCTGGCCAACCCATTCGACCAACGATTCACGGGGAGTTCCGGCACCGCCGCGCCCCCACGGCCGGGCGACCGGGCGCCACGGCACGGTGACGCGGTGACGCGGTGGCGGGGCGAGCGCCGTCAGCGCACCTGCCCCAGCCACTGCAGCGTCCGCCGGATCTCGGCGGCCATCGGGTGCCCGGGGCCCTGGACGCGTTCCACGTCGTGCAGCAGCCGGACCAGCGTGTCGTGCGCGGCGGCGCGGTCGCCGAGGGCGAGCAGGAGGTGGCCGATGCGGCGGCGGACGTCGTGGGCGAGCTGCGGGTCGCCGGCGGCCACGTACCGGTTCTCGTAGTACCCCAGCAGCGTCCGGTACTCGGCGAGCGCCGCCGCCGGTTCGCCGAGCTGCTCCAGGCACTGGGCGGCCTCGTAGCGGTAGCGCAGGGACTGCGGGTCGGCCTGGCCGGCCTCGGCGGCGCGTTCGTCGGCGAGGCGGCGCAGTTCGGGCAGCGCGCGCCGGTACTGGCCGTCGTCCAGGAGGGTGGCCGCGTACTGCTTGCGCAGGGTGCGCACCACCGGCGAGTGCTCGCCGTGCTGTTCGGCGGCGACGGGCAGGATCGCGCCGAGGATGTCGACGGCCTGGGTGATCCGGCCCTCGCCGAGCAGCCGCTTGACCTCGTCGACGGCGGTGGCGACGTCGGCCTTCTCCGCCACCGGCGCGGGCGGCGCGACGGGGGCGGGCCGGGG
>NZ_MSGP01000265.1 GCF_002078235.1 Streptomyces viridosporus | reverse complement strand
CCCATGGCATGGGACGAGTGGGAGCAGTTGAAGGCTCAGGCTGCCGACCGGCAGCCGACGCACATGCGACTGAATCAAGTGACTGCTCAGGGGCCGGGCCCCGGCGGCAAGCCCGACCTGGTCGCGCGGCAGGACGACCTCGGCGCCGTGGGGCACGATGCCTTCGTCCTGCACGGTGACCTCGTGAAGAAGGTGGACATCGCCGGTGCCGGCCTGAACTCCGACCACGCCGGCTCCACCCACCAGGCGGCCTCGGCGCTGTCCCGGGCCAACTTCGCCATGGGCGACGAACTCATGACGACGTTGACCGTCTGGGAGAGCCAGGTGAAGGCGGTCCGGCAGGCCTGTGCCCACATCTCGAATCACCTGGACTTCAGCAAGAAGCTCCACGCGAACGACGATGCCGAGATTGCCGCAGCCATCACGCGCAGAGACGGCTCCGCACTGCCCGTCTCGGAGCTCGACAAGTACTTCGAGTAGCGCAGGGGAAGCTCGGATGTCCATCACCTACAACGACCTGATGCAGGTCGACCTCGGCAGGCTGAGCACTGCGGTGTCGGATTGGAAGAAGGCGGTCGCCCATTTGAAACAGCTTGAGGCCGATGCCCGCGACGGTCTCAAGAAAAAGTCCGACCGAGCACGCTGGGAAGGCGTGAACGCCGGTGTCACAAGGGAGTTCGTGAACAAGACCACCAAGGAGTTCGCGGACCTCCACACGGAAGCCAACAGCATCTTCCAGGTCCTCGACGATGCCCACCGCGAACTCGAAGCGCTGCAGAAAAGCGTCCGGACGCTCACCGCCGAGGCCAAGGACAAGGGCTACACCGTTCAGGACAACGGCGACGGAACGGTGAGTGTGGGCGTCCGGCCCGAGTCGGGCACCGATGCGAAGGACGGCAAGGACGACACGAAGGAGGAACGGCAGCATTACGCCGACTCCATCACGAGGAAAGTCGCCCACGCCCATGACATCGACGTCTCCACCAAGCTGGCACTCAAGCGGGCGCACGGGAGCGACCCGTACAACGCCGGCCACGCGAAGTACGAGTCCCTCAACGACGCACAGGTCGAGCGCGCCCTGGAACTCGCCAAGAAGCGCGAGGACATGTCCGACCGCGAACTCGCGGAACTGAACAGGCTGCTGCGCCACAACGGGCGCGAGAAGGACGGGGAGTTCGCGACCGAGTTCTTCGAGGGCCTGGGCGGACCGAGGCAGACGCTCGAGTTCTATGCCGCCCTGTCGACCGACGGCACCGGCCAGGACGCCTCCAAGACCCGCCTGGCCGGCGTGCAGGACCTGCAGCGGTATATGGGCCATGCCCTGGCCAACGCGACCGACCCCTACACCCCGCAGAGCGTCCGAGGCGACCGACAGCACCTGCCCTCGTGGTGGGGCGCGGAATTCCGCAAGCTGGGCACCCAGGAGATCGAGTGGGAGCGCGGCATGTGGAGCAAACCGTACGGATACCAGGTCCTGGGCGGCCTGCTCCGCTACGGGAACTACGATCCGGCGTTCCTGACCCCCATCGCGGAGCACGTCACCCAGCTCCACCAGGACGATCCCCACCGCTTCCTGTCCAACAAACCCGCCGGCAGCGACGACCGCTACGGATTCAATCCCTCCGGGAAACTCGGCAGCGGCAACGACCCGCTGAACAGCGTCCTGGAGGCACTGGGACACAGCCCCGAGGCGGCCGAGCAGTTCTTCACGGAGAAGCCCACGGCGTACAACGAGGACGGCACGATCAAGTCCGGCGAGAAGACGGACTTCAAGTCCTACCTCGACCTCTTCACCAAGAAAGACTTCGAGTGGACGATCGACACGAACAGCCACAACGTCCTTGCGGATGAAGACGCGGCGAAGAAGGCCCTCAACTTCGGACCGAATGCACTCGGTCATGCTCTCGAAGCGGCCACGACGGGCCGCCCGTACGACAGCGACACAGCCGACCCGTCGATCAAGCACAGCGAGACGCAGGCGAAACTGGTCCACGACATCGTGGAGAAGTTCGCCAAGAACCCGGACCTGCTGACGCACAACATGAACGGGGAGCTGGAGGAGGAGAAGACCGGTCCGCTTTATGCGCTGCGAGACAGTCTGGGCCATATTTCGGCGGACTACATGGGAGACTTCCAGCGATCGATGTACATGGAGGGCTCCGACAGCAAGGTGTTCCCGGTAAACGGCGCAGCTGCCGACCTGGAGTCCGGAAATACTCAAAAGTTCCTCGGCCTGATCGGGCAGGATCCGGACGCCTATAGCGCCATTACTTCCGCGCAGCAGGCGTACACCGCGAACGTGGTCCATGAGTTCCTGAAGGCGGAAGGGAAGGACCTCACCGCGGAGGACGACTCCCGCGTCGGGAATCTGGTCGCGCCGGGTGCTGCCATTGCGGGGATCATGAGCAACTCGCGAGCCGATGCGATCTATGACTACCACACGGCCTCGAACAAAGAGTACAACGAGGCAGTGGCCGACAACGCAAAGTGGGTCAACCGGATCGTGGGACTGGGAACGGGAGCCATTCCAGCTCCTTTCTCCATTGTGGGAGAACCAGTCGGATGGCTGGCAGAAGATGTGTCCGAAAGCGTCGTGAAGAGCGTCGAGAAGGACACTACAGATAAGGCTGAGCACGACGCGGGCAAAGAATACTCAAAGGGAAGGGTGGCGGTGACGGAAGCATCAGCGGCAGCTGTCACCAGCTACTTCAAGCACTACGGAGGGTTCGATCAGGAAACGATGGACGCCATCGATCGAGCCGTTCGCACCAAAGCCGGACTGAGCCACTCTGACGGCGCCCAGTGGAACTCCGCAGGAGACGGCACATGAGACACCTCAGCTTCCCGACTCCCTTTACCGAGGGGCGTCCCCTGCGATTGCCGCAAAGAAACAGAAGGCGGGGAACACCTTTGCCATCAAAGAAATTGCTCACCATCACCCTCCTCCTCGCCCTGCCCCTTACCGCCTGCAACTCGTCAGGGAAGGGGCTTTCCTACCCGGTGCCGGACAACATCTGTGGAATCCCCGCTGACAAGGAAGTTCTGGAAACCTTGCTCGATGACGGTGACGAGCTGGAACAGGACCCCGGCTACTTCACCCTTGCGGAAGGCCAGTTCTGCCACATGTACGTGGATGGGAATGACTCCGTGGTCAGCGATGCCGACTGGCATGAGAGCGGATACGGGCTACGCGACCTCTTCGAGTACTACGAAGTAAAGGACCTGCGCTACTTCAGGGATGACAAATACGCCTCCTGGAACTTTGGGGTGGCAACGGTGATTCCATGCCCTGGGGTCAGCAAAAAAGGTGACGTCGTGTCCGTGCAGATCAACGACTTGAGATGGAACAAAAAGTCGCAAGCCCAACTGGAGAAACTCGTCCCCTCCTACTTCGACGCCTACAAGAAAAAACTCGGCTGCCCGTCCTGATGGCCGACACCGGCCGGAAACCGGAACGCTGCCAGAAGGGGCGCGCGGCGTTTTCCGGGCCCTGCGTCGAGCGGCAGACGATCCGTAGACAACCTCAGACATCCGCCCCCTTCCTTGGCAGACCAAGTAGTGGCCCTGTGATCCAGGGGAACCGGCCCGGTTGTTAGCCTGTCGGGCGCACGCCGATCGAGTGAACGGGGGCGGGAAGGCATGACGGAGCCTGTCGCGGAGCGGTACGGGAACGGTGGCGGGGCCGGGCAGCCGGTCGGGATGCGGCTGAACCAGTACCCGGCGGACCCGGGAGGCCCACCCGGGCCCGTGATCGGCGGACAGAAGGACCTGGCGTCCAGCCCCGCGCGGAAGAAGGCCACGGCCAAGGCCATCGAGGAGCACCTCGAGCCCGACACCCGCAAGGCCGGCGACCGGGCGGACGAGGAGACCGGCGCCGCGGTCAAGGCCTTCGCCGCGAAGGACGGCCACGGGTGGGTCACCTCCGCCGCGTTGAAGAAGGCGCACAAGACCTGGGGCGAGCAGGTGCAGAACCTGATGAACCGCCTGGGGTCGGAGAAGGAAGCCCTGCGCAGCACCGGCATCCTGTTCCGGAACACCGACTTCGGCGTCGGGCAGGGGATCCGCAAGTCCTCCAGCCTGGACGGCTACTGAGCCGCCCGCCGCCACCGATTGTTCACGCCGACGCGCACCGCGGGGGACGCATGCCGACGTACCACGAGATCATGACGACCGACCTGGCCACGCTCACCACGGCGGCCGATGCCTGGGACGACATGGCCAAGGAGTTCAACAAGCAGGAGAAGGCCTACAAGCGGGACGTGCACGGCGTGTCCATGGGCCAGACCTGGCTGGGGCTGAGCGCGGACGCGGCCAACCGCCGCTTCGACATCACCCTCAAGGAGTACCAGAACGCCCAGACCGAGGCGAAGGCCATCGCCTCCCTCCTGCGGGACGCCCACACCCAGTTCGTCGATCTGCGCGGCAAGCTCAAGGCCGCCCGCCAGGGTGCCGTCGACGCCGGCATGAAAGTGTCCGACCAGGGCGTCGTCTCCTACGACACGACACAGCTCGACGAAGGCGCCCGCAACGCCTACCGTCACGATCCCGACATCCAGGAAAGCGTCCGCAAGAGCGTCCGTTCCTGGCAGGACCGCATCGACCAGCTCGTCAAGGACGTCACCGACGCCGACAAGGGCGTCGAGATCGCCTTCAACGCCGTCGTCGTCGACTCCGACCTCACCGACGGCACGTCCAACGGCTTCAACGGCCGGGCGCAGGGCGACATCGAGAAGTACGAGGCGGAGAACGCCGAGGACATCGCAGCCCGGCTCGCCGACGGCAAGAAGGTCTCCACGACCGAACTCGCCGAACTCGACCGAGCCTTCCGCGACAACTCCGACGACAAGGTGTTCAGCCAGACCCTGCTGAAGGGCCTCGGCCCCGACGGCACCATCAAGCTGGCCAACGAGCTCAACCGGCTCGCCCACGAAGAGAACAAGGCGTACAAGGGCCCGTACCTGGAACTGCAGGGCGGTCTGTCCGACACCGTCGCCAGGGCGACCCAGGTGCCCGGCTCGGTCACCGACGTGCCTCCGGGCTCGCAGAAGTTCAAGGACTGGCTCGCCAGTGACGACGGCAGGTTCTACCGGCAGTGGATGGACAGCCTGGACAAGCACGGCACCAAGAACTACGGGTCCAACACCCAGCCGCTCTACGGCTACCAGTCCTTCGTCAGCCTGATGCAGCACGGCGACGCCAAGTACGACGACCAGTTCCTCTACGAGTTGGGCGACGACCTCATAGCCGCCGAGAAGAAACAGCCCGGCATCTACACCGAGTGGGGGGCCGGCCACGACGGAATCCGTGCGGACGCCCTCGACGGGCTCCTCGGCGTCATGAGCAAGAACCCCGACGCGGCCACCTCCTTCTTCGACCCGGCGGGCAACGGAGCGGGCTCCGACCACGTCGCCAACGACCACCTGAAGTACCTGCTCCACGAGCGTGAGTGGCCGCAGCACAGCACGGTCGCCGGTCCGACGATCGTCACCATGGACGACCCCCTCAACCGCACCGGATTCGGCGCGGCGCTGGAGGCGGCGACCACCGGCCGGGAACCCAACTCCTCCGGGGCGTCCTTCGATCACCACACCGAGGCCCAGGCCCGGGTGATGCAGGAGACCATCACCCAGCTGGACAAGGACGGCAAGGGCGACGCGATCCCGCAGAACCTGAAGGTGCCCCTCGGACGCGCCCTCGCCGACTACACGGTCGACACCCACGCGATCCTCAGCGGCACCGAGCCGAGCAGCCCCGAGGGGCTCGACGGCATCAACGCGAACGGCGACGAGTCGAGCATCGCCAACAGCAAGCACAGCCTGCTCCGGGTGATGCGCGGGGTGTCCGACGCGGCGTACGGGACGACTCCCGACGGGGAGCCCGTCCTCGTCTACGACCTCCTGTACGAGAACCAGAAGCTCTACTCCGCCGAGTACCTGGACACGACCAGGGACGCCCCGCCCGAGCAGCGGAGCAACGTCGTCGGCGACTGGGACAACAAGGCCCGTCACGTCGGCGAGGTCTACGGGGCCATGACCGCCATCGGGTCCGACATGATCCTCGACGACCGGGACACCAAGGTCGGCAACCTCAACGACGCCATGCGCTACACGTACCACGGGGTCGGCGGCCTCTTCACCCAGATTCCCGTGGTGGGCGATCCGGTCCAGCGCATGATCGACGCGGCCACCTACGAGTACTCCAAGGACGTGACGGCCGCGGCGGAGGACGTCGCCAGGTCCGAGGACAGCACCACGACGTCCGCCGGCATCGGCGGCACGAACGCGCTCCTCGACGCGTGGGGCGGCACGCACGACATCAAGGGGACCGAGGCGCACGAGCACGCCAAGGGTGAGGCCAAGCAGAGCTTCATCACCGGGCGCGAGGATGCGTACTCGGCTCTGCGTACGAGGAAGTGACATGACGGACAAGAGCGGCCGGGCGCGTCTGGGACGAAGGGTGGTCGCCCCCGTTCTGGCGGTCGTCGTGCCGGCGGCGGGCGCGTACCTGTGGCTGAACACGAATCTCCTCGGGCGCGAGGACGTGTGCGGAGGGCTGGTGTCCAGCGAATCGGCCGAGGCCGTCTTCCCCCGGCCCGGCCGTATCTCCGACCGGGCCGGGCTGGACGACTCGTCGAGTGATCGGATCGCCTTCACCTGCACGGTGGAGAGCTCGTCCTTCCTCCTGGGATCGGACACCGCGTACCTGAAGATCTCGGGAAGCCGCGAGCGCGGTGACTTTCCTTTCCGCGAGTACGGCCGCTGGCCCAGCCCTGCCACGGTGTCGTTCTTCTCCGGCGGCGCCACCGGCGGGGTGGGCTCGGACCACGGCTGGGTCCTGCTGCCCGACGCCTGCACCACCGCCGGCGGGCCCGCCGTCATCGAGGGATACGTCCCGAAGGACTCGGACCCGGTGGAATTCGCCCGGCTCCTGACCGAGGTCGCCAACAACACGGCCGAGCGGGGGGACTGCGCGTCCGAGAAGCCGTTGACCGCTCCCAGCACCCTCGACACGCCCCCCGAGCCGCGCCGGGGCCGGGAGGGTGCGGTGTGCGGCCTCACGGGTCTGGAATTCCCCGGCCCGAAGGCACGGGTCCGGGCCGACGTGACGGAAACGGTCCAGGACAGCGCGGGCCCCACCTGGTCGTGCGAGATCGACGATCACGCCACCTACGCCGTGACTCAGGAGCCGGACCTCGTCGCGGGCATCCGCTCCTCGCCCGGGTTCACGGAACAGCCACGCGTGTCCGACCTCCAGGTCATGGGCTTCGATCCCACCCATGTCGTCGCCGACTGCGCGGGCACTCCCACGTACTTCTCCATGGAAGTCCATGAGGGCTACACCTCCGCCCTCGAAAAGCCCGGCGCCCCGAGTCTGCGGAGCCTCTACGCCAACTTCGTCGACGTCGCCGGCAAACGGTTCGGCTGCGGCACACCCTGACCCAGAGAACGCTGAGGACACGCCACGTGACACATCCACGACACCGGCCGACGATCGCAGCCACCCTGATCGCGGCAGCCCTGCTGACCGGCTGCCAGAGCGGCAGCGACACGGAGCCGCTGAGCCTGAGCGGTCTGACCGAAACCGCCGACGGCATGCCGGACGACGGGGCGAGCACCTGCCCGCTCCCCTACGACCTGGCCAAGGCCGCGAAGAACGCGGGACTGGACGGGAAGACCGGCCCCGGCCCGGTGCAGGAGGACGGTGACACGCCCGTCGCCACGGCCGAGGGCGGCAAGCGTGCCAAGCCCGGAGAACCGCTGGCCGAGCGCCCCGGCGTCCTGGTGAGCTGCACCTTCCACATCGGTCGGGACGACGTGCGGGTGCACACCGTCGCCACCCGTGAGCCGAATGCGGTCACTGTCCTCGCACCGGTGGTCGCCTCACTGACCAACTCCTCCGCCGCCGACACGGTCGGCTACGTCAACAAAGCGGCCGAAGCCAAGACCGGAGAGACGATGGTCGCCGACAGCGGCAATGTCGCCGCCGTGCGCCTGGAGCTCGACGGCGACGGAGACGCCGTCCTCCTGGTGGGGGTCGGGGAGGCCGGAACCGCTTCCCTGAGCCGGAAGCAGGTCGGCGACCTCACCGAGGCGCTCGCGGATCAGGTGCAGTAGTTCGAGGCCGGAAGCGCATGCCGATGCGACTGTACGAGGACCTGTGCGGCTGATGCTCCGGGCCGGGCCCGGTCCTGCCGTGCTGAGACGCACGACAGGGTGGACACCTCCCGCGCGTGTCCACCCTGTTCGCTTCTCTGCGTGCGCTGTGCGCGCTCCGCGCGCTTCCTGCGGCCGGTCTACAGGAAGTAGCTGGCGCCCTTCAGGTCGCCACCGCGGTAGTCACCGCCGGCGGTGCCGACCCGCTGGGCGATGCTGACCAGGGCCTGGTGGATGCCGTTGGCGTGACGGTCCCACTCCTTGGTCTTCTTGGTGAACTCCTCGTACGCCTCGCCGCCCCAGCCCGCGGCCGCGTCGAGCACGGCCTTCTTGAGGGCCTCGAGGTCCTCCTCGAGCTTCCTGGCCTGGTCGCCGAGTTCGGTGGCGAGCGCGTCCATGGTGCCGTAGGAGACGGCGAGCTCGTCGTAGTGGGCTCCGGACATGTTTTCCTCGTTTCGTTGAAGACCGGAAGGTGGTCGGTGGCTCGCGTCAGTAGCTGCTGAGTGCCGAGGTCTTTCCGCCGAGGTCCTCCACCGAGATCTTGGCGATGTCGGCCTCGATCTGGCTCTCGAGGTTCTGCTTGTCCTTCTTGTTCAGCTGGATGCCCTCGAGGAAGTCGTCGAGCATCCGGCCGATCGCGGCCATGTGGCGGTTGATCTCCGTCTGCTTCTTGTCGAAGGCGATGGCACCCTGACCCGTCCAGTTCTTCTCGATCATGTCGATCGTCCCCTGGAGGCGGGCGAGAGACTGCCTGATGGAGTCGTACCGGTCGATGACGTTCGTCTGGAGCTTCTGTACCTGGGCCTCATAAAGCTTGCGGCCGTCAGCCATGTCGGCAGTCCCTTTCGTGAGAGCGGTGGTGCGGTGCGGTGTGGCACCGCGTGGTGGTGGGTGGTCGGTGGTGCCGGGAGCCGGCTGTTCCGTGCGCCTTTCCTATGCGCTTCGCCGTGAGCGGATCACGGCGAAGGCGCCGCCCCCGATCACCAGGGCCGCCGCCGCGGCTCCGAGGACGACCCAGAGGGTGGTGTTGCCGGAGGTGTCCTTGTCGGAGGCGGTTGCTGATGTCTGGTCGTCCTGGCCGTCACTGTCCGACGTTTCCGTTTCCTTGGAGGGATCAGACGACGGGGAGGGGGAGGCAGTCACCGGGTTACCCGACTCGTCCAGAAGGCCTATGGCGTTCTCCCTGGCGAGGGGGTCGGTGTTCGCCGGGCCGGGGTCGAAGTCCTTGTTCTCCAGGACCTTGCGGGGACGGATCAGGCCGTAGCCGAGGTACGTGCTCGGGTCGTCCCTGGCCCAGTCGCGGCCGGCGGTGTCGATGAGGCTGGCGAGGACCTGGTTGGCGGTCCAGTCGGGGTGGGCGGACCAGACGAGGGCGGCGGAGGCGGAAGTGAGGGCGGTGGCGGCACTCGTTCCAGCCTGGTTGCAGTACGAGCGGAAGGTCTTGTCGCACCAGCCGGGCAGGTCCAGACCCGGAGCCGCCAAGTCGACGTAGTTGCCGTGCTCCGAGAACTTCGCGACTTTCCCGGACTCATCTGATGCAGCAACACCTACTACGTAAGGATAGGCCGCAGGATAGTCGATGAGGTTTTTCCTTTCTGCATCGTTCCCCACGGCTGCGAACATCAGCTTGCCCTTGGATTGAGCATATTTGACCGCTTCAAGCTCCTCTTCACTATCAGAGCCCACACCGAAAGACATGCTAATAATCTTCGCTTCGCTGTCAGCGGCTGCTCTGATCGCTTCGGCCGGGCTCGGAGCCTTACTTACCTCCGCCTTGTCCTTCAGAACATCGGTGAACGCTATCCGGTAGGAAATGATTTTGACTCCGGGGGCAAGCCCTTTCAGACCTCCCCCGTCACCGGTACCAGCAATCAGTTCCGCCATAGTGGTGCCGTGGCCGTCGTAGTCATCAGTGGCCCCATAAGCGATGTCTTGCGGGGCCTCGTTCGTAACGACCTGCCCTGCCAGAGAAGGAGTTTCAGGATTTACACCGGAGTCAATAACTGCAACCTTGACTCCCTTCCCGGTGCTCACTTTCCACATCTCATCGGCTTTCATCGCCGACAGGTACCACTGCTGCGACTGGACGTCTGCAGCCACTGCACCAGATGACAGACCTGTCGTCAGGAGGACCAGAGCGCCGAGTGTTGAACAGACGCCAGCACCCCAGCTTCTGTTTCGCCTCTGAGAGGGAACGCTCCGCCCAGCGCATCGGCTGAACCTTGACACCATGCTTCTGTCTGTCCTTCTTCAGTCCGGTCAGTCCGTCGCCGACGTGTCGCCGCGCCGTTCATCACGACGTGAACGACTCGTGTCGGAGCCTCGAGTGCTTGCGGCACCACGTTGTGTCCTGGGGCTCTCAGAGGTGCGTCCGCTGTTCCCTGCGGCGCCAGGGATCCTTCCATTGGACATTCCGACGACACCGTCAGAGCTGCCGACGGAACGACGGGGTGCTTGTCCTGTGTTGGACGTCGCAGGAGGCGCTCCGACCACCCCGTGCTGACCAGGCCTCTGTCCGGTCATGCGCGGGCCGGACACACCTTCACCACCGATGACTGTGCCGCGCGGCAACCTGGAGCTATTGCCGCCAGGCGTAGCGCCGCTAATAAACCGCCCGCCGACAACGCCGTCGTTGCTGCGCCTGGAACCACTGTGGCTGGACGGTGTCGCTCCCATGGCGCCCAAAGAACCGCGGGGGACACCACCGACGTGTCCAGGCACCGGCCCTGCGGGCTTCGGTACCCCGCCGACGATGCCACGCCCCACGGAACCATTGCCGTGGCTCCCTGCCTGACCGGGCAGGGCAGTGCGTCCTACTTGCCCCAGAGGACCAGTCCCACGGCCTCCCACCGGTCCCGGCGAGGCAGCACGTGGAGTCTGGCCCATGGGGCCGGACCCCGTACGAGCTGCCGGACCATTGCCTGCCGTTCCTCCGGTTCGTCCCTGCGCCGATGGGGGGACCTTGGCCGCGGGTACGCCACCGGACCCCGTGGTGCGCCCAACGGTCCCGCGAAAGGCAGAGGGAACCGCGCCAGGAGCGATGGGAGGAGTCGGCCCCTGCTGACCAACGGGACCAGCCACCGCCGGTGGGATGCCCGTAGTCGGCTTCGTGACCTCCTGCGGCGGCAACGTACCGACGCTGTTGACCTCCGTGCCCACAGTTTGTTTCGGCAGCACGTCAGGCTTTTCTGCTTTCTCAGAAAGCAACTGCTGCGCATCCGAACGCGGCCGCCCCACCTCGGCGTTCGGCGAGTCTTGATAGGCGGTGCGAGCATCATTGAGGGGCGTAAGCAATACCTGCCCGCCCTCCCGTGGGTCCGATCCGCGGTACTCCACTGGCCGCGGCACCCCCGCATCCGGCATCTTCGGGAACACCGGCTCCTCGGCCGCCTGCATCGCCCCCGCCGACACCGTGTAGTACGACGCCAGGCGGTACATCTGGTTGATGGCCTCTTGGCGGTGCTTCTCCGCCTTGACGGCCGCCGTGTACTCGTCGTTACTGTCGACCCGCTTGGCCTCGGGGATGTCGTCGACGGTCTTGGGGTCGGTGCGGTTGTCGCGCGGGGGCATGGACTTGCGGACGGAGGCGAGGCCGGAGCCGGCGGCCATGACCTGGGTGCCGACGATGTCGGCGTAGTCGGCGATGCCTTCGGCAGTCTTGACGAGGCTGGTGGCCCATTTGGTGAAGGCGGTGTTGGACTCGCCCTTCCAGTCGATGCCGTCGATGTTCTTTTCGAGTTCCCCCGCCGCTTCCCTGATGGCGTCACGAGCCTCGACGAGCGCCCCGGCTGCCGACTCCAGCAGTGCGGGGTTGGCGGACTCGACGATGTCGATCATGTCGTTGAGGTCGTAGCCCTCGAAGCTGGTGGAGCCGAAGTGGAAGCCTCTGTGGGAGAAGGGGCCGAAGGGGCTGGCGA
Organism: Streptomyces viridosporus; assembly: GCF_002078235.1. Lineage (GTDB taxonomy): Bacteria > Actinomycetota > Actinomycetes > Streptomycetales > Streptomycetaceae > Streptomyces > Streptomyces viridosporus. Next base: position 263 of record NZ_MSGP01000265.1, on the reverse strand, counting down.
TCCTCGTCATGTTCGTGATCGCGTCGAGGGCGCCGTTCTGCGCCTGGGCCTCCTGGCGCTCCTCCAGGTAGGGGTCCGGCTTCTTGTCTCCGCTCATCAGTACCCCGCATCGGTGCGGTCGGCGCGGTTGTCCCGCTTGACCTGCTGGTCCAGCATCTCTTCCCGTGTCTGGTTGACCTCGACCCGGATCTCGTGGAACCGCCGGCGCTGTTCCTCTTCGAGGTTGTCGAAGGTGACGTCCACGCCGTGCACGGCGATCCGCA
>NZ_MSGP01000264.1 GCF_002078235.1 Streptomyces viridosporus | reverse complement strand
GGCCGGAAGGGGCCGCGGAGGGGCCGGAAGGGGCCGGGAGCGGCCGAGCGGGCCCCGCACCGGCGGACGGCCATTACCGGCCATCACGCGATCAGGCGGATATCCCGAAATGTCCGCGCAAACTGCAGCGGCGTCACCGTGTTCAGGTCACGGTGACGCCGCTGCGGGGGGAAGCACCTGAGCGATCTGTTACGACGGGGGAATCGCGTCAGGCACTGCGGGGGGTGGCCGAGATGGTCCGGGGGACCAAGGGGTCGGACTCCACCTGCCGGTGGTCCCGCTGGTCCAGGTTCACAAAGATCATTCCGTATCGAATGGCACACCGCACGGGCTGCGGCGCCCCCCGAGGACGCCGCAGACACCGGAACGCCCGCACGTCTCCGTCCTCGTCCCGCGTGACGACGACCGGCTCGCCGAAGACGGTCACCATCAACGAGTCACCGCTGTGGGGGATGGCGGTGACCAGGTCGATGAAGTGCCATCCGGACCGGTAGGCGGTGGCCATCTCGCGGCGGAAGGAGCGGTCGTCGGGAGGTGTGGTCATCACTCAGCCCCAACTACTGTCGTCTGCGCCAAAGGGTGCGACTACACCCCAACTGCTGTCAGCAGGCGCGGACTTGGCGCCCACCACCGGTCCCCAGCTGCTGTCCGCCCGAGCGTCACCCTCCGTGCCGGCCAGGCCGTTCAGCGCTCCGTAGGCCACGACGACAGAGAAGGCGGCGACAAGCACCGAGCGAAGCGTTCTCTTACGCATAGTCGGCTTCGTCCTCACTTGAAGGTCACCTCTTCCCCCGTCAGGTACGACGATGGCTCATTCGGGCACGTCATGGCCACACAATCGGTGCATCATGTTCCTGCATGTTCAGGACCCTGGGGGGTGGAGATTTGACTACGAATCGGAATAATAGGACACATCCCCATGCGGTGACCGAACTGTGCGAGGTCGGCGGACGCCTGTACGCCGACGCCCTGCGCGCCGGCCGCATCGCCCGCGCGGACGTGGAGCCCGCTCCCTGCCTCATGGACCTCGCCCTCCTGCACCCCGACCCGGACGATCCCACCTGGCTGCGGCCGGTCTCCCCGGCGGTCGCCCTGGCCCAGCGGCTCAACCCCCTGGAACGGGAGATCACCGAGCGCCGGCGGATGTCGATCGAACTGGCCGACGCATTCGAGCCTTTCATGGCGCTCAGCGCCCAGGCGACGGTGACCACCCACTCGATCACGGTGCTGGAGGGCTTCGACCGGATCAACGCCGCCCTGGACCTGGCCACCGCGCAGTGCCGGTCCGAGATGCTCACGGTCCAGCCGGGCGGCCGCCGGCTGGAGCACACCCTCGCCCAGGCCCTGGAACGCGACCAGCAGATGACCGACCGGGGGGTGCGCATCCGCACCCTCTACCAGCACACCGCCCGGCACAGCCCCGAAACGCTGGCGTACGTGGCCCGGTTCGACACCGGGAAGGTGGAGTACCGCACCATCGACGAGCTCGTGGAGCGCCTCATCATCTGCGACGAGACCGTGGCCTTCATCCCCACCCGCGACGACCGGCAGGTCGCCCTGGAACTGCGCCACCCGGGCCTCGTCCGCTACCTGATCAAGGTCTTCGAGTTCATGTGGACCCGCGCGGTCCCCCTGAGCGCGGGCGCTCCGTACGAACCGGCCCCGGACGGCCTGACGGACATCCAGCACTCCATCGCCAAGCTGCTCGTGGAGGGCCACGTGGACGAGGCCATAGCCCGGCGTCTGGGCATGAACGTCCGCACCTGCCGCGCCCACATAGCCAAACTCGCGTCGGTCCTCGGCAGCGGCAGCCGCGCCCAACTGGGGTACCTCATCGCCCAGTCGGGGATCCTCGACCAGGAGGAGACGGTCAAGTGACGCCGGTGCCGCACCCCGGGCACGCCGCGGGAGGGCTCCGCTCCCCCGGTGCGGCCCGCCGGTACGGGCGGACCCCGCGGGAGGGCCGGGTGGCGGCCCGGTAGGGGGCCCTGGAGGCGGCCGGGGAGGCGCGGACGGCTCCCCGCCTCGTCGACGCCGGAGTCCCGGCCTGCCGCGCCCCGCCGCCGGCCGCCTCGGCCCGAACGTCCGCACCGCCCGCGCCCGCGTCACCGGACTCGCGTCGGCCCCCGGCAGCGGCAGCGGCGTCCGCGCCCGACCGGGTCACCTCACCGGGCGGTCCGGGACCCCCGGGCGGGAACCGTGCGGGAGGAGCGGGGCGGGCCGTCCAGGCCGGCCTGGGCGATGCGGACGCCGAGCTGGGTACGGCTGGCCGCGCCCAGCGTCTCCGACAGGCGGGCGATGTGGGCGCGGCAGGTGCGGACGCTGATGCCGAGGCGTTCCGCGATCACCGCGTCCTGGTGGCCCTCGGCCAGCAGCGCCGCGATGGACTGCTCCCGGTGCGAGATGCCCTCGATGCCGGTGTCGGGCAGCGGGGCGGTCAGCGGGATGGCCAGCCGCCACAGGCGTTCGAAGACCGTGCCCAGGTACTCCACCAGCGCCGGGTGCCGCAGCTCCAGCGCCATCGTGCGCTCGGCGTTGGCGGGGATGAAGGCGACCGTGCGGTCGAACAGGATCAGCCGCTCGATCACCTCGTCCAGGGTGCGCGCCTCCACCGCGTCGCCCATCAGCTCCAGGTAGGTGAGCAGCCCCTGCCCGTGCCGGGCCACGTGCGTGTACAGGTCCCGCATCCGCACCCCGCGGCCGCGCAGCGCCGTCGCCCGGTGCAGCCCCTCCGACAGCTCCGCCTCCCGCCGGATGCCGCCGGGCTGGACGGTGAGCACCTCGGTGGTGCAGGCCTGCGTCGCCTCGTCCATCGCCGTCTGGATCCGCGCCAGCCCGTCCAGCACCCGGATCGCCGGGCCCTCCGTCGCCGAGGGGGCCGGGGACACCTGGTGGCCGAGGCCGGCGTACCACTCGAAGGCGGCGACGGCCGAGCCGACCCGGCGCTGGCTCGCGCTGAACTCGTCGTACATCCCGCGCAGCAGCCGGGTCATGACCTCCTGCGGAGGGGTCGGGACCAGCCAGTCCATGTCGTCGGGGTCCGGGTGCAGCAGGGCCAGGTCCATCAGGCAGGGCACCGGCTCCGCGTCCCGGCGCGGCACGCGTCCGCGCCGTACGGCCCGGGAATACACGCGATCCCCGGCCTCGCACAGTCGGTCAGCACCGTGTGGATGCTCGTCCGTCCCGTGCCCGGCCATCGCCCGTCCCACCCCCGGTCCGCCACTTTCCGCAGCGCAACTATGCGCGGCCGGAACCGGCTCCGCAACACGGGTCCTCACGGCGCGACCACCGGAAACCACCGCTATGCCCGGCTATTTCCGCACCCCGGGCCGTCCCGGCGCGACGAACCGGCGGGGCGTGGCCGAATACCGACGCCGCGCCGCACCGCCGACCGGGGGCGACGGTGCGGGAACCCGCGGGCGGGAGGACGGCCGCGAAGGTTACTTCAGACCGATCTCGTCGCACGCCGCCTTGTACTTCGCGGTGCAGATGTCCGACACCTCGTAGATCCCGTCGGCGACGACGGTGTCCCGGATGTTCTCCTGGGTCAGCGCGACCACGGGCACGAGCTGCGCCGGGATGTCCTTGTCCGTGGGGCTGTCCACCCGGTCGCGGGTCAGCGCGTCGAACTTGATGTCCCGGCCCTGGACCTTCGCCACGGCCATCTCCGCGGCGCTCTCGGCCTCCTCCGGGTAGGACTTGTACACGCTCATGTACTGCTCGCCAGCGATGATCCGCTGCACCGCCGCCAGTTCCGCGTCCTGGCCGGTGATCGGGGGCAGGTCGGTGACGCCGGCGGCCTTGAGCGCCGCGACGATGCCGCCCGCCATGCCGTCGTTGGCGGAGTAGACCGCGGCGATGTTCGACGCGCCGATCGCGTTGATCGCCTCGGTCATGTTGGCCTGGGCGTTCTCCGGCTTCCAGTCCTTGGTGTCGTAGGACTTGGCGATCGTCACCTTGCCCCTGAGCTCGGACAGCGCGCCCGCCTTGAACTGCTTGGCGTTCGGGTCGGTCGACGAGCCGTTCATCATCACGATCTTGTCGGTGACGCCGAGGCCGCCGGAGGACTCCAGCAGGGAACGGCCCTGGACCTCGCCGACCAGCCCGTTGTCGAAGGAGATGTACGCGTCGATCGGTCCCTCGGCCAGCCGGTCGTAGGCGATGACCGGGATACCCGCTTCCTTGGCCTTCTTCACACCGCTCGCGATGGCGCGCGCGTCGACCGCGTCCAGCACGATGACGTCGACCTTCTTGTCGATCATCCCCTGCAGCTGGCTCTCCTGCTTGCCCGCGTCCGCGTCCGCGTTGGCGTACTCGACCTTGCCCCGGTTGTCGGTGAGGGACTCCACCTTCTTCTTGAAGATGGGGTAGTCGAACGTCTCGTACCGGGTGTTGGCCTTCTCCGGGAGCAGCAGCCCGACGGTGATGTCGTTCCCCTTGGTCGGGCTGGCGTCCTCGCTGCTCCCTGTCGCACCGAGCACGCCGCAGCCGGCGAGCATGACGGACATCGAGGTGACGGCCACGGGTATGGCGATACGACGCATGCGGGGGCTCACTTCAGGTGCGTTCCGGACGTGGGCACAACTTTGTGTCCCATGTGACTGAAAAGCCAACGCTTTCGCCACCATCGGAGTCAAGAGTGATCACTTAACGAGATGGACACAACACGGTGAGCCGTCCTCGTGAGGGACCCGCGAACGACCGGGGGAGATCCGCCGAACCCGCACACATGGGTCCATCACCGGCACGCGCGCACACGGCGAGGGGCCCGGAGGTTCACCGGAACCCCCGGACCCCTGCCGGTACTTCGCCTCCGCGTCAGTCCGGCTGCTGCTGCCGCTTCGGCCGCCATACCACCAGTGCGCTGGTCTGCTGGACCTCCTGGTACGGCACCAGGTCGCGGCGGTACGAGGCGTGCACCGCCGCCTCGCGCTGACGCATCGTCGCCGCCGCCCCGTCGAGGGCGTCCTCCAGTTCGGCCACCCGGGCCTGGAGGGCGGCAACCTGGTTCTCCAGTTCGATGATGCGCTTGATTCCGGCCAGGTTGATGCCCTCGTCCTGCGACAACTGCTGCACCTGGCGGAGCAGTTCGATGTCGCGGGCCGAGTAGCGACGGCCCCGGCCGGCGGTGCGGTCCGGTGACACGAGCCCCAGACGGTCGTACTGGCGCAGCGTCTGCGGGTGCAGGCCGGAGAGCTGGGCCGCCACCGAAATGACGTAGACCGGGGTGTCGTGGGTCAGTTCGTACGGATTGCGTCGACGGCCGTCCATCAGTCTCAAGCTCCCTTCGCGGCCTGGAACAGCTCCGCCCGCGGGTCCTCCCCCGCGGTCGCCTCGCGATACGCCTCCAGCGCGTCACGAGCCTTCCCCGACAGGTCCTTGGGAACACTCACCTCCACGGTGACCAGGAGGTCACCGCGGGTGCCGTCCTTGCGGACCGCGCCCTTGCCCCGCGCCCGCATGGTGCGGCCGTTGGGCGTGCCCGGCGGCAGCTTCAGCGTGACCGGGGGACCGCCGAGCGTCGGGACCCGGACCTCGCCGCCGAGGGCCGCCTCGGAATACGTGACCGGGACGGTGACGGTGAGGTTGTCGCCCTTGCGCCCGAACACCGGGTGGGTGCCGACGTGCACGACGACGTACAGGTCGCCCGCCGGACCACCCCGCTCGCCCGGGGCGCCCTTGCCGCGCAGCCGGATCCGCTGGCCGTCGCTGACGCCCGCGGGGATGCGCACCTGCATGGTCCTGGAGGACTTGGCCCGCCCGCTGCCCTTGCAGATGTCGCAGGGGCTCTCCGCGATCAGACCGCGGCCCTTGCAGTCGGGGCAGGGGTCGGTGAGCGAGAAGCCCCCGCCGGAGCCCCGCGCCACCTGCCCGGTGCCGACGCAGGTCGGGCACACGCGCGGTGTGCCGTTCTTGTCGCCGGTGCCGGAGCAGGCCTTGCAGGGCGCCTGCGAGGACATCCGCAGCGGAACGGTCGCGCCCTCGATCGCCTCGGTGAAGCTGAGGGTGACCTCGGACTCGATGTCCTGGCCGCGCCGGGGCTGGGTACGCGTGGTGCCCGTGCCGCCGCGGTTGAACAGGCCCCCGAAGACGTCACCGAGGCCGCCGCCGAAGCCGCCGCCCGCCTGGCCGCCGGCCTGACCCCCGAAGAGGTCGCCCAGGTCGAAGTTGAAGGAGCCGCCGCCCGCGCCCGGCCCCGGGCGGAAGCCGCCGTTGCCGAAGAGGGCGCGGGCCTCGTCGTACTCCTTGCGCTTCTTGGGGTCGCCGAGGACGTCGTTCGCCTCGGAGATCTCCTTGAACCGCTCCTCCGCCTTGGCGTTCCCCTTGTTGGCGTCCGGGTGGTACTCGCGGGCGAGCTTCCGGTACGCCTTCTTGATCTCGGCCTCGGTGGCGTCCTTGGGGACGCCGAGGACCTTGTAGTAGTCCTTCTCGATGAAGTCCTTGGTGCTCATCCCCGACGTCCCTCCTTCCCTGCGTCAGCTATTACGTCAGCCCTCCTCCGGGCCACCGTTCTCCTTGTTCTCCGCGGCGTCCGCCGCCTCGGTGCCCTCCTCGGCCGGCTTGACCGTCTGCGCACCGGGCTGCGGTTCGGCCACGGCCACCCGCGCGGGGCGGATGGTGCGCTCGCCGATGCGATACCCCGGCTGCAGAATCGCCACGCACGTCGTCTCGGTGACGTCCGGGGCGTAGGAGTGCATCAGGGCCTCGTGGATCGTCGGGTCGAAGGGCTCGCCCTCCTTGCCGAACTGCTGCAGGCCCATCTTCGCCACGGTCGTCTCCAGCGACTCGGCGACGGACTTGAACCCGCCGACCAGCTCGCCGTGCTCCCGCGCGCGGCCGATGTCGTCGAGCACGGGCAGGAGTTCGGTCAGGAGGTTCGCGACGGCGATCTCCTTGACCGCGACCCGGTCCCGCTCGACGCGGCGGCGGTAGTTCTGGTACTCGGCCTGGAGGCGCTGGAGGTCCGCGGTGCGCTCGCCCAGTGCGGAGCGCGCCTGGTCCAGCTGGGCCACCAGGGCGGCGTTCCGGTCCGCGTCCGCGTCCGGGGCCGTCCCCTCCTCCGGGGAGGGGGTGGGGGCGGCCTTCGGCTCGGCTTCGTCGGAGGAAGCGCCGGAGGGGACGTCGGGCTGCTGCGGCTGCTGCTCGTCGAAGCCCGGGGTCTCCTCGGTCACGCCGCACCGTCCTTCCGGTCCTCGTCCACGATCTCGGCATCGACCACATCGTCGTCCGCCCTGGCCTCACCGGCGCCGGCGGAGGCGCCGCCGGCCGCCTGGGCGCCCTGGGCGTCGGCGTACATGGCCTGGCCCAGCTTCTGGGAGACGGCCGCGACCTTCTCCGTGGCGGTGCGGATCTCGGCGGGGTCGTCGCCCTTGAGCTTCTCCTTCAGCTCGGCGACGGCGGCCTCGACCTCGGTCTTGATCTCGCCGGGGACCTTGTCCGCGTTGTCGCCGAGGAACTTCTCGGTCTGGTAGACGAGCTGCTCGCCCTGGTTGCGGGACTCGGCGGCCTCGCGGCGCTTGTGGTCCTCCTCCGCGTAGCGCTCGGCCTCCTCGCGCATGCGGTCGACCTCTTCCTTCGGGAGCGAGGAGCCGCCGGTGACGGTCATCTTCTGCTCCTTGCCGGTGCCGAGGTCCTTCGCCGTGACGTGCATGATGCCGTTGGCGTCGATGTCGAAGGAGACCTCGATCTGCGGGACGCCGCGCGGCGCCGGCGGCAGACCGGTCAGCTCGAACATGCCGAGCTTCTTGTTGTACGCGGCGATCTCGCGCTCGCCCTGGTAGACCTGGATCTGCACCGACGGCTGGTTGTCCTCGGCCGTGGTGAAGATCTCCGAGCGCTTCGTCGGGATCGTGGTGTTGCGCTCGATCAGCTTGGTCATGATGCCGCCCTTGGTCTCGATGCCGAGGGACAGCGGGGTGACGTCGAGCAGCAGGACGTCCTTGACCTCGCCCTTGAGCACACCGGCCTGGAGCGCGGCGCCGATGGAGACGACCTCGTCCGGGTTCACACCCTTGTTGGCCTCCTTGCCGCCGGTCAGCTCCTTGACGAGCTCGGCGACGGCGGGCATGCGGGTGGAACCGCCGACCAGGACGATGTGGTCGATCTCGCTGACGGAGATGCCGGCGTCCTTGATGACGTTGTTGAACGGCGTCTTGCAGCGCTCGAGCAGGTCCGCGGTCAGCTGCTGGAACTGGGCACGGGTCAGCTTCTCGTCGAGGTGCAGCGGCCCCTCGGCGGAGGCGGTGATGTAGGGCAGGTTGATCGAGGTCTCGGTGGACGAGGACAGCTCGATCTTCGCCTTCTCGGCGGCCTCGCGCAGACGCTGCAGCGCCATCTTGTCCTTGGCCAGGTCCACGCCGTGCCCGGCCTGGAACTGCTTGACCAGGTAGTCGACGACGCGCTGGTCCCAGTCGTCACCACCGAGGTTGTTGTCGCCGTTGGTGGCCTTCACCTCGACGACGCCGTCGCCGATCTCCAGCAGGGAGACGTCGAAGGTACCGCCACCGAGGTCGAAGACGAGGATGACCTGCTCGTCCTTGTCGAGGCCGTACGCCAGCGCGGCGGCCGTCGGCTCGTTGACGATGCGCAGCACGTTCAGACCGGCGATCTCGCCGGCCTCCTTGGTGGCCTGGCGCTCGGCGTCGTTGAAGTACGCGGGGACGGTGATGACCGCGTCGGTCACCTTCTCGCCCAGGTACGCCTCGGCGTCCCGCTTCAGCTTCTGCAGCACGAAGGCGCTGATCTGCTGCGGGTTGAAGTCCTTGCCGTCGAGGTTGATCTTCCAGTCGGTGCCCATGTGGCGCTTGACCGACCGGATGGTCCTGTCGACGTTGGTCACGGCCTGGCGCTTGGCCACCTCACCGACCAGCACCTCGCCGTTCTTGGCGAAGGCGACGACGGACGGCGTGGTCCTGGCGCCCTCGGCGTTGGTGATGACGGTGGGCTCGCCGCCCTCCAGAACGCTGACGACGGAGTTAGTCGTGCCCAGGTCGATGCCGACCGCACGTGCCATTTCGATTCCTCCAGCTGACTTGAGTGGAACTGACTCAAGTGTGCCCGAACACCCGGCAGGGGGTCAACAGAACTGAGTCGAGCAGACTCAACTCTTATCTATTCTCTACACGCAACCGTTCGCCGACCTGCACGGACGCGGTCGAAGACCGTTGACGGGGCGGCAGAACAGGGGTGACGGAAACCCGCGCCAGCGCCAGGACGACCACCACGGCCACCGCCGCCGCCCACAGCACCACGCCCCCGGATGCCCACCCGGTGTGTGCGCACACCCCGGCGACCACCCCGCCCAGCGCCCCGGCGCCCAGCAGGACGGTCACCGCGCGCGGGGCGACTCCGAGCCTACGCAGCCGGTGCCCGAGGTGGTCCGGCCCCCCGCACGCCAGGGGCCGCCGGGCCGGCCACCGCGCGAGGACCACGAGCGCGACGTCGGCGCACGCCACGGCGGTCAGCGCGAACAACACCCCGGCGCTCGCGCCCATTCCGTGCCCGGCCCGCACGAACACCACCGCCGAGGCGAGCACGAACCCCGTGAACAGCGAGCCGCAGGCGCCGAGACCGGCCCGCGCGGGATGCCGGTTGTGGACGAGGAACCCGGCCAGCGCGGCGGCCAGCACGCTCAGCAGCACCATGATCCCGTCCATCAGCTCGGCCGCCGCGCAGACCGCCGCCCCGAAGGCGGTCACCACCCCCACCGTGCCGGCCAGCCCGTCCGCGTGGTCGAGCCCCCGGAAGGCGGCGGTGAGACCCGCGACCCACCCCACGGCGAGCAGTCCGCCCGGCACCCCGGTCTCCTCGAACGGCACCACCACCGCCGCCGCCGCGGTCGTACCGGCGAGCGGGACCCACCACTTCAGCCGCCACACGTCCACGGCCAGCCCGAGCGCGCCGACACAGGCCCCGGCGACCAGCAGCGTCCCGATCCCGGCGCCGAGCGGCGCGACGCCCGTCGCGTCCCCGGCGGCCGCGACCAGGACGGTGGCCGACGCGACGGCCGCTCCCCCGGACAGCGGTACCGCCCGCCGGCGCCTGCGGTCCAGGAGGCCGAGGCGCAGGGCGGGGGGCCGGAGCAGCTCCGTGAGCAGGGCGGCGAGGAGCAGGGCGGTGGTGGCGGCAGCGATCCCGTAGAGCACGGATATAAGTTAGGGGCGTATGTACCGATTGAGCGTGAATAACACGATCGGATCCGGGGCGCCACCTCAGGCAACCCTCAGCGACTCAGATCACCCCGCGCCCGGCTACAGTGCGGCCGAGGATAGGGGTACTCTCGAACGGACTGCATAAGTTACCGCTTAGTAATTTCGGGGAGTCCTCCGGGAACCCCGACGAAACCCCTCGCAGGCCCGAGGAGCCCCCATGCAACTCGCCGCGATCATCGTGTCGCTGGTCCTGACCGTGGTCGGCGTTGCGCTGCTCGCACGCGCGATCGGCCAGTTCGTCCGGTACTTCAAGCTGGGCCAGCCGGTCCCGGCCGGTACCCGGACCGACAACCCCTACCAGCGCAGTGTGACCCTGGTGAAGGAGTTCCTCGGCCACACCCGCATGAACCGGTGGGGCATCGTCGGCGTCGCCCACTGGTTCGTGGCCGTCGGCTTCCTGACGCTGCCGCCGACCCTCGCCCAGGCCTTCGGACAGCTCTTCCAGGCCGACTGGACGCTGCCGGTGATCGGCGGGTTCCTGCCGTTCGAGATGTACATCGAGTTCATCGGTGTGATGACGGTCCTGGGCATCGCCGTGCTCATCGCGATCCGGCTGCTCAACCTGCCCTCCCGCCCCGGGCGCAAGTCCCGCTTCGCGGGCTCCAAGTCCGGCGAGGCGTACTTCGTCGAGGCCGTCATCCTCACCATCGGCCTCGCCATCTACGTGCTGCGCGGCCTGGAGGGCGCCCTGCACCACGTGGACGGCTACCAGGCGTCGTACTTCGCCTCGTACCCCCTGGTCCTCGCCTTCGACGGGCTGAGCACCACCACGCTGCAGAACCTGGTCTACCTGTTCGCGATGATCAAGATCAGCACCTCGTTCATCTGGATGATCGTGGTCTCGCTGAGGACCAACATGGGCGTGGCCTGGCACCGCTTCCTGGCCTTCCCGAACATCTGGTTCAAGCGCGAGGCGAGCGGCGACACCGCCCTCGGCGCCCTGCAGCCCATGACCTCGGGCGGCGAGCCGATCGACTTCACCGACCCCGGTGACGACGACGTCTTCGGCGTCTCCCAGGTCGAGCAGTTCTCCTGGAAGGGCCTGCTGGACTTCTCCACCTGCACCGAGTGCGGCCGCTGCCAGTCGCAGTGCCCCGCCTGGAACACCGGCAAGCCGCTCTCCCCCAAGCTGCTGATCATGAGCCTGCGCGACCACGCGCACGCCAAGGCCCCCTACCTGCTGGCCGGCGGCGGCAAGACCATGGAGGGCGAGGAGAAGGCGTCCGAGGAGCAGCTCAAGGACGTCCCCGCCGCCGCTCTCGCCGAGGCCGAGCGCCCGCTGATCGGCACCCTCGAGGAGAACGGTGTCATCGACCCGGACGTCCTGTGGTCCTGCACCACCTGCGGCGCCTGCGTCGAGCAGTGCCCGGTGGACATCGAGCACGTCGACCACATCGTCGACATGCGCCGCTACCAGGTCATGATCGAGTCGGCGTTCCCGTCCGAGGCGGGCACGATGCTCAAGAACCTGGAGAAGAAGGGCAACCCCTGGGGCCTGGCGAAGAAGCAGCGCCTGGAGTGGCTCAAGGAGGTCGACTTCGAGGTCCCGGTCGTCGGCAAGGACATCGAGGACCTGTCCGAGGTCGAGTACCTGTACTGGGTCGGCTGCGCCGGCGCCCTGGAGGACCGCGCCAAGAAGACCACCAAGGCCTTCGCCGAGCTGCTGCACATCGCGGGCGTCAAGTTCGCGATCATGGGCGGCGACGAGAAGTGCACCGGCGACTCCGCCCGCCGTCTCGGCAACGAGCCCCTGTTCCAGGAGCTCGGCATGGAGAACGTCATGGCGCTGAACGCCGCGTTCGGCGAGGAGATGGACGACGACGGCAAGGTCACCGAGGAGTCGAAGAAGCCGAAGTCGGCGAAGAAGATCGTCGCCACCTGCCCGCACTGCCTCAACACCCTCGGCAACGAGTACCCGCAGCTCGGCGGCGACTACGAGGTCATCCACCACACCCAGCTGCTCCAGCACCTCGTCGACGAGGGCAAGCTGATCCCGGTCACCCCGGTCGAGGGCATCATCACCTACCACGACCCGTGCTACCTGGGCCGCCACAACAAGATCTACACGCCGCCGCGCGAGATCATCGGCAAGGTCCCGGGCCTGCGCAACGAGGAGATGCACCGCCACAAGGAGCGCGGCTTCTGCTGCGGCGCCGGCGGCGCCCGGATGTGGATGGAGGAGCGGATCGGCAAGCGCATCAACGACGAGCGCGTCGACGAGGCCCTCGCCCTCAACCCGGACATCGTCTCCACCGCCTGCCCGTTCTGCCTGGTCATGCTGACCGACTCGGTCAACGGCAAGAAGAACGACGGCAAGGCCAAGGAGTCCATCCAGGTCGTCGACGTCGCCCAGCTGCTGCTGGAGTCCGTCAAGACGCCGGCCGACCCGGCGGGCGAGGCGGAGAGCGAGAGCGCCCCGGAGCCCGAGCCGGTGAAGTAACCGCCCCGGCCCCTCACGGCACCCTCCCAGCGCCCCGTCCCGGCTCCGGCCGGTGACGGGGCGCCGTCGTTCGCGGGTGCCGTTGTTCGCGGGTCCTGGGGTCTGCGGGCGCCGTCGTTCGCGAGTGCTGGGGTCTGCAGCCCCTGTGGTCCGCGGCCGCTGCGGTCCCCGCGGGCCGGCCCGCGGG
>NZ_MSGP01000263.1 GCF_002078235.1 Streptomyces viridosporus | reverse complement strand
GTCCGGCGATCTGCCCGGGCCGGGTGCTCGGTGGCCCGTCCGGCCCTGGGCGTTCGGCGGCCCGTCCGGGGCCAGGCGTTGGGCGGCCCGTCCGGGGACGGGCGTTCGGCTGCGCGTCCGGGGCCGGGACCCGGTGACCGGCAGGGCCCGCCCGGACGCCGACCGGGGGAGCCGGGCCCGGACAACAGCCGGGAGGGAGCCGGTCGAGAACGGCCACAGGACCGCTGGAGAACCCATGGGAAGGCCGTCCAAGGGCCGTCCGAAGGCCGCGACGCGCCCGGGGTCACCTGCCTAGGCTCACCACCGGCGCGCGTCGGCCCCAGCACACCACGATCTCGATCCGGAGCGAGGACACCCCGATGACAGCTGACCCCTCCCGGCACCACGGCCCGTTCACCGGCCACACGCCCCCGCACCAGCAGCAGCCGGTCACCCGGCCGAGCCGGCTGACCGGCCCGCTGCTCGTCGTGTCCACCGTCGCGATGGGCCTCATGGCAGGCCTGTTCTTCGCCTTCGACGTGTCGGTCATGCCCGGCCTGGACCGGACCGACGACCGCACCTTCGCCACGGCGATGCAGTACTTCAACAGCGAGATCGACGGCAACGGCCTGTTCGGCCTCGTCTTCTGCGGCGCGTTGCTGACCACCGGAACCGCCGCCGTCCTCACGTACCGCCGCGGCCGCAGGCCGACCGCCCGGTGGGCGGGCCTGGCCGCGGCGCTGTACCTGGTGGTCCTGCTGATCACGTTCACCGTGAACATCCCGCTCAACAACGAACTCGCCGACCTCGGCAACCCCGCCGCGGCTCACGACTTCTCCGTCATCGACGATTTCAAGGGCACGTGGGAGACCACCAACATCCTGCGCACCCTGCTGTGCACCGCCGCCCTGGGCTGCGTCACCCAAGCCGTCCGGCTGCACGGCCGCGCGGAGGCCCTGCCGGACGGCCGCTGAGGATCCGGCCCCGCGGGATCCGGCCCCGCGGGACCGGGCCCGCACGGGACCGGGTGTCGCGCGTCAGCCGGCCCCGTGCAGGATCAGCGACCAGCACAGCAGCACCAGCGCCCCACTGCACAGCACGGCCCGTACGACGTTCCAGCGCACCCACGGCCCCTCGAAGTGCCGGCGCACCGTGTGCGGCTCGGTGATCCGCTCCGGCGGCCCGGCCTTCTCCAGGGCGTTGTTGAGCGGAATGTTCACCCGACTGGTGACCGCCATGGCCGCCAGGTAGCACACCAGGGCCGCGACGGTCGGGCCGGCCGCGTCCGTCCACCCGTCCGCCAGCTGCAGCCCGAGCGCGACGACGGTGAACAGCAGCGCGCCCACGTAGCCCAGGACGAACCAGCCGTTGAGGATCGCGACGTTGATCCGCTGCATCATCTCGATGAACGTACGGTCCGCCGTGCCCCGCAGCGCCAGCATCACCGAGCAGGCGTAGCCGTAGAACAGGCCGCTGACCAGCCCGGTGGTGACGGTCGCCGCGATCAGCGCGAGTCCTTGTGCGGTGTCCAATACCCGTGTCCTTTCCGGCTGTTGTCGCTGCCCCGAAGCCCTGGGCGGGACACGACGTACGCCAGTCAATCCTCCCCCGCGCAACAGCGGAGCAACACCGGTGACCCCGTGGGCCCCCCGACTCCGCGCCCCGACCGGCCTGCGCTCGAACCGCACGCGACACTCCGCCGACCGGCCTTCGCGCTGGAGTGCGCGGAAGGGTGGGACGCGCGGTTCGGTCCCTGCCGTACGGGCCCCGGGCATTGGCTTCGGTCTCCTGCCCGGTGGAGTCACACGAGCCGGGTCGAGGCCTGCCTGGTGGCCCGCTCGGATCCTGCGGACCACCGGACAGGGGTCCATGCGGCGTTCGCCAGTGCCCGCGTCAGTTGCTCGACGGTGAGAACACGAAAGGAACCGAGCCTGCGCACCATCTGGGAGGCGAGGACGGTCCAGACGAGGCGCCCGGTGATGCTGTTGCAACGCCGGTAACCACAGGGCCGGTGCTCGGACGCCGGTCACGGTGCCGAACGCCTCCGCTGCAGCAACCAGGTACCCCCTGTCACTACTCCCGTCACCGATAAGCCTATTATCAGCGACTTCCTGAGCTCCTCCACCTTGCTGCCGTCGTCCGCAATAACCACCGACAGCGACGCGATGACGGCCGTGATCACCAGCCCGATGGCCGGGTTCTTCCTCACCCGCGATTTCAGCAACTGCTTCTCCTTCTCGATAGGTGTGGCGCCGCATCGTCCTCGATGC
This sequence comes from Streptomyces viridosporus, assembly GCF_002078235.1. Taxonomy (GTDB): domain Bacteria; phylum Actinomycetota; class Actinomycetes; order Streptomycetales; family Streptomycetaceae; genus Streptomyces; species Streptomyces viridosporus. Next base: position 15,870 of record NZ_MSGP01000263.1, on the reverse strand, counting down.
GGCGCCACACCGGGTTGTCATCCGTTCGGGTCGGTCAATGGTCGGTCAGTACGGTCTTGCGCCGTGTCCGTTGCGGACGTTGCACGCCACCACCGAACGGGCGTGAAAATCCGACCCCACACTCGTACGCTCGACATGCACCGGCGTCCCCTGCGAATGAGGCCCTGCCGACACCCATCGTCGGCAACCCGCGTCCATCTTCACGAGCGAGGCGTCGGGCCTGCAGACCGTCTAGCGCGTGGCGGACTGTGATCCGTCTACGGCGGACAGGGAGGGCGGCTCATAGTCGTACAGGTATCCCTGCGCCCGTTCGAAGAACGGGAGGAGTACGCGCATCTTCGCCGCGTTGACCTGTCGCTTCACGGCGCCGGGCCGCTTGCTCTCACGGGCGTTGTGCCCGTGCTTGAGCAGCTTGTCGATGCGCGGGCGACGTGTCGCGTCGTAGGCCTTGAGTGCCGCTGGGACGGTCGGGGCGCTGCTCAGCGCCGCCGCGAGTTCCAAAGCGTCCTCGATGCACATCGAGGCGCCGTGTCCGACGCCGACAGGGTGGGCGGCGTCGCCGACCAGGACCATGCGCCCACTGTGCCACGTCCGGACCGGATCGCAGACGTTCAGGTGGCCGGACGCGACTATCGATGTCGCGGCTCCGACGATGGCCCTCGGCATTGCCTCCGGAAACAGCTCGGTGACGCGCCGTAGCCATTGCGCGTCGTCGATGCCGCGCAGGTCGGGCTTGACCGGATCCCCGATCTGAGCCGTCCACCACTGGGTCTTTTCGTCGATGCTGGTGTACACGAAGGCACCGTTGCGCGCGTAGACGAGGTTCCAGACGCCGGGCTCGAGACCCGTCATGGTGGCGATTCCGGCGACCCCGTAGAGCCCCGCGTACTCTGCGCGCGGCGCGGACGAGTCGATCAGCCCGCGCACGGTTGACCAGACGCCGTCGGCGCCCACGAGCAGCTCCGCGGTGTCGCGCCGGCCGGAGGCGAATTCGGCCACCACGCTGTCCGCTAACTCCGTCCCGCCGACCAGGCGTTCACCGGTGACGATCTGCGCGCCCGCGTCGAGCGCCGCGCGCCGCAGGATTGCCACGAGCCGTCCGCGCTGGAGCGAGATGCTGCGCATCGAGTCGGCTTCGCGCCGAAGGCGTGGCACGTCCCCCAAGAGGTGGCCGCCCTCCGTGTAGAACCGCATCCGTTCGATGGGGTATCCGGCCGCCTGTACGTCGCGTAGGCAGCCCAGCTTCTCCAGCGCGCGCAGGCCGTTGACCGCCAGGCTGAAGTGGGCGCCGACGTCCTCGGGCGGAACATCGTACGCCTCGTAGACGGTCACGTCGTGACCGATCTGCTGCAGTGCAAGGGCGATGGCAGGCCCGGCTATCCCGCCACCGATCACGATCGTTCGCACGACGTCTCCCTGAATTGAGTTTCACTGAATATTGATTCAGTGAAAGTCTGTTCCGATACGCTGACATCTGTCAACAGCCGATGGAGGACGACATGCCGCAGGCGAGTACCGCCAGTCGAAAAGTCCGGGCGGCCCAGACTCGTGCCGCGCTGCTGGATGCCGCGCGGGGGCTGTTCAACGATCGCGGCTACCTCAATACGAAGATCACCGACATCACCGCCGCGGCCGGACGCTCGACCGGCTCGTTCTACGAACACTTCGACGGCAAGGACGAGCTGCTCCAGGCGCTCCTCGCCGAGATGGAAGATGCGATCGACGAGCGCATGGTCGGCCTGGAACACCCCCGCGACCACGACCTGACCGACCGCGACCAGCTGCGCGACCACCTCGGTGTCGCGTGGACGGTGATGCGGCAGAACCGCCCGGTCACGCTCGCACTGTTTCAGGCGATGGTGGCCGACGACCCCGGCACGGGCCGGGCCTGGCGCGACCTGCGCGAGCAGACAGAAACCATTCGGGAGCATCTGGAGTACCTGGCCGAGCGCGGACACCAGCTGCCCGGCGACCCCGAGTTCATCGCGGCGGCGATAGGCGCGATGCTCGTCACCCTCAACTACGCCGTGCTCACGCCCCCCGGCGGCGAAGACGACCAGCGTGTCATCGACACCCTCACGGATCTGCTGTTGCACGGGCTGGCCGGACCGGCGTCACATTCGGCGGATGAAGCTTAAGACCGTGTCCTATGTGGTGAGGCGTCGTTGGGCCCGGCACGGGGCGGGGTACGTGGAGTCGGATTGTTCCGGACGGGTTGTGGAAGATCACGAAGCCGTTGATCCCGCCGTCGAGGGTGCGGCCGCAGGGCGGCGGAACGCAGGACACGCCTGATGAGACGCTGTTCGCGGCGATCATCTACGTGCTGGTGTCCGGCCGCGCCTGACGGGCCCTGCCACCGTGCTTCGGCCTCTCGAAGTCGACCGCCCACCGCCGGTTCCTGATCTGGTCCAGAGCCGGCCTCCGGGGCCGCCTCCACGAGACCGTGCTGCACCGGCTCGACGACGCCGACCTCATCGACGTCACCCGCGTCGTCCTCGACACCGGGCCATCCCGCCTGTGACCAGCAGGTGCGGCACAGCTTTCAGGGGCGGTTCGCGCCGGGCTCCGCCCTGCTGCACGACACTCACCGGTGTGCCTGCCGAGCGGCGGGAGGTCTTCGCCCGCTGCCTTCGGCGGGGCCGGGCCGGGGCCGGGTGCCTACTGGTCGGGGTGGACGGCCTGGACGCCGGTTCCCGCGTACGCCTTCGGGGTCAGCGTGAGCAGGAAGCGTCCGCTGGGGTGGGCGGCGGAGGGGCGGGCGGCGTGGATGGCGTGGACGGCGGCCCAGGAGTGCCCGAAGCGCAGCAGCTCGGTGGCGGTGACCGCGGCGTCGGTGTCGAAGGCCTCGATGCGGATGAACCGCAGCCCCTTGACGTAGCTGAGCAGGCCGGGGCGCTCGGCGTCGCCGGCCGTCAGCGACAGCACCGGCGCGTACAGCGTGCCCAGCCCGCCGGAGGCCTGCACGTAGAACGCCGCGACCGCCTCGTTGAACGGATCCTTCGGGTCGTACAGAGCTCCGGCGGTCGTGTGGTCCAGAACGACCGCGATCGCCCCCACTACGCGGCTGCCTGAGGGGTGTGCTGCGTCCCGCCCAGCCGCTCCAGCAGCGCTCGGGCCTTCTCCTCGGCCTCGGGGCTCGGCGCAGTGCCGAGGGCGGAGGCCAGCTCGGCGCGGGCCAGCTCGGCACGCTCGGCGTATTCGGCCTGGGTCGGGGTGCCCTGCGCGAGATCCTCGACCAGCCCGCGGATGGTCGTGCCGTGCTCGGCCGCCAGCGTGGCCAGCCGGTCCCGCGCCGCCACGCTCACCTTGATACTCGTCTCATCTGCTGCCATGCCCTCACTGTACCGCCCTCCTCTACTCCCGGTAGAGGAGGAGTGGGCCCCGGACCACCGACCGCGCCATGAGCAGTGAGGGCGCTGGATTCACCGGGGGCGCCGGTGACGACACCGCGCCTGGTCACGGAGGTGCCTCCATGTGTTCGATCAGGGTCGGAGATCAGTGGGGTCGTCCGGTCGAGGGTGGTGCCGAGCTGTGGGGTATGCACGGGCATCACCGCGAAGCCGACGAGCATCTCCGGCTCGGTAATGGTCCCGTCTGCGAGGTCGACCGAGCGGAGCGGGTGCGGCACGACGCGCCCCGGGGTCGCCGCTCCCGCCGCTCCGGCCACCGGGGTGGACTCCCCGAACAGGTCGGCGTAGTGGTGAGCCCGGAAGCCTGTCGGCGGTGAGTTCCGCGCGCGGATCGGTCAGGGCGCCGGGAGCTTCACCTTGACCGGGCCGCAACCGAGGCGTTCGGACTCCGCCTCGACATAGCCGGGCAGCAGGTCCCTGACGAAGTTCGCGCTGTCGCGGCTCGGTTCGAGGTTCTCCACCGCCATGACCACCGGGCCCGTCTGACAGGACAGTCGGTAAGCGGCGCGGGTCGGACTGATCGTCCCGTCCCCCTCCGTCCCGTCCACGCGTGCGCCGCCGCTGCGCAACTCCAGTGAATAGATCCCGGCCACCGCAGGGTCGACGACCGTCGACATCCGTATCCCCGGACGGGCGTCATGGCCCGCATCGCAGGTCCGGGCCGCACCGCCCTCGCCGCCGACGCGGTTGAGCACCAGCGCCTCGCGGTACCGGGCCGGGAGCTCGAGGCCCTTCACCCCGCAGAAGGCGCCCGGCTGCACGTCGTCCCAGTGGGGAAGGTCGGGCAGTTTCTCCGGCGCCCGGTAGGCACCCGTGCAGCCGAGCTCGCGGATGACGCCGTTGGCCGCGTCGACGATCACGCGGGTCATGGCGTCGCGGTCCTCCTCGTCGTAGTCGCTCGGCGTGTCGAAGTCGTGCTCACCCAGTGCGACGTCGACGACGGTGGCGCCCCCCAGCCTGCTGCCCGGACGCCCCACGCAGCTCTGCGGCAGGGCGAGCCAGGCACGGGACGCGGAGACCATGCCCGGCAGGTCGGTCCCCAGCGCGACCATACGGCTGGACAGGAACTCGGCCGGCCAGCTGCGGCCGTCCTTGCCGTACAGACCGTCGAGGGTGTGCACGCGCACGATCGCCTGCCGACGCGTCCGGTCGCCCTTGAAACTGGTGATCCGGCACTGCCCGTACGAGAGCGAGGCGGTGTTCGGGTCGAGTCGTAGCTCCTGCTCCTCGACCTCCAGCCGGCGGTCGCCGAACAACGCGGAGACGCCGGCGTCGCGAAGGGAGTCCCAGCAGGGGTCGGGCTTCAACAGCGGGAGCGTGTCCGTGCGCCAGGCCACCGTGCCCGCCCCGAGCAGTACGCCGACGAGCCCGGCGGCGGTGGAGGCGAGCACGGCACGGTTGCGCAGGAGACGGCGCACCCACGACGGCCGGGCGGCAACGCCCTGGGGGACTGTGCCCGCCGCTCCCGCGGGGACGGATGCGCCCCCGGCATCGTCGTTCCCAGTTCCGGTCCCGGCTCCGGTCCGGGTGGCCTCGTCGTTCTCGCCGGTCGTCATGCCCGCCCCCCTGTCCCACACCCGATGCGGTCGCCCACGGACGTGACGAAGTTCTTGAACGACCGCTCCACGGCGGCCTTGTCGACCGCGACGGCGCCCTGGACGTGCCCGTAGAACACGGACTTCCGGCCGTCGCAGGTGACGTGGACCAGGCCTTGGTCGTCCCCCTCCGGCAGCCCGTCGAACAGCGCGGTCATGCGCGGCCCGCCCGCCATGACGTACTGCACGATCGGCTCGTCCGGCTCTCCGCGGGTTTCCCGCACGACCGAACAGGTCTGCAGCCGCTGCGTGACGGCGCCCACCTGCTGCTGGTAGTTCATTCTGCTGCCGAACTCGAAGCTCACGCCCGGGACACGGCACAACGGATCGCCCGCGCGCTCGCTCGTCTCCGCGACGGTGACGAGCGGCGACCGGGTGTGCAGAGGTTTCTTCGGCGCACATCCTGCGTGGGTCATGCCCGTGTTGGCCGCGTCCAGCAGCAGGCGAGTGACATCGGAGTACGTGCCGATGGTGAACGGCATGGCCACCTTGCCCAGGTGGCCGTCGCCCCAGCTTTCACCACGGATCGTCACCACCGACGGCCTGCCGTCCACGTCGCACGCCTGCGGCAGCACCAGCACGGCCCGGTCGCCGGCCACCAGGCCCTCGAGCCCGTCCGGCAGCGGAGTGGCGGAGCCGTGGAAGTTCTGCGCCAGCCAGGCGCGGCGCTCCTTCACCCCCGCCGGGACGGGCCCGTAGTCGACGATGACCCGCTCGTCGAACGTCAACGGCTCGTCCGAGTCGTCGTCTTCGACGGTCGAGGACACCGCGACCCAACAGGTCCCGCGCGGGCGGTCGGCGGAGGGCGGCGCGGACTCACGCCACACGCGACGGGAGCCGGACTTCTCGAGCGCCTCGTCGCCGAGGAACGAGGCGCCGCCGTTCTCCTGCCAGGCACCCCAGCAGTAAGCGTCCCGGAACGGCCCGCTGTCCGTGGCGTACAGGCCGAAACCGCCCATCAGCACCGCGCCCGCGAGCACCCCGGCCAGGACACCCAGGCGCTTACGCACGCCGTCGGCCACGACATCCCCCAGCGGAATCACCAAGTCAGAGCAAACGCAACGATGTTACGTGCCGTGACCTGAGGTGTTCGCGCCAGGGGGCGCGGGGTGCCGGTCGGCCGGGATCGTCCACCGAGTGATCCGGGACGACCGTGCGCAGCGCGGTATTCGCACCGGGGCCCGCCTCCGCCGGTGATACCGCGGGTTTGGAGACGCCCCTCCCGGCGCCTTCCGCCACGGGCCGGAGGAACGTGGTCTGCCCTGCGCGGTGGGCATTTCCTCCCGTCACACCGCCCATCCGGCCGAGGCCCGGCCCGTTCGGCTACTGTGCCCGCGGCCGTCGTGGAGCCGGCGGTCCTCGTCGGGGTGGTGCGCCTCGGCGACGTACGGCTTGCCGTCTTCGCGGCGGGTCGGTGCGTAGGCGCGGAGCTGCGTAGGCGCGGAGCACGGCGTAGTGGTCGGTGCGGTCGACGTGGGACCGGGCGGGGTGGTCGATGAGGAGGTGGGCCGGGGCGGTGAGCGTCCGAAGCGCACCGTGGTGCCGGGCCCGACCAGTCGCTGATCGGGCCCTTCGCGGATCCTGCCGGGCCTGTACGGTGCCCAGCGGCCGACCGTCTCAGCGGCCGGCCGTCTCCGCGGACACCGTGGTGGACCGCTCGATCAGGCCGTGGACCTTGATGTCACCGTACGCGTCCATGGGCGTGGAGTAGTCGCCGACGGCCCAGAAGGCACCGGAGCTGTCGGCCGGTGCCAGGTCGTAGAAGGTGTAGGACGGCCACCGGGTGTCGCCGTCGGGTGCCGGCGCTCCGGTTTCCTTGGTCCAGGTGGTGCCGTCGTAGTGCCAGAAGACCGGCTCCGCACGGGCGGGCTCGGTCTGGTCGTTGCCGGTGACCCACAGCCCGCCACGGCCGTCGGGGGCGATCGCGTGGAGGTAGAGGTCGGCCAGCTCTCCGGTGACGTCCTCCCACGCGGTGCCGTTCCAGTGGGTGACGCTCGGTACGGGCGGGTTGGCACCGTCGTCGGCCCATCCGGCGACGTAGACGCTGTCCGGTGACACGGCGGCGATCTTGGCGGTGTCCGTACCGGCGCGTACGGGTGGCTCGTCCATCAGCGTCCAGGTGGTGCCGTCCCAGTGGTAGGTCACCGGGTGCCCCCCTTCCACCGGGTACTGCATGCCGGTGGCGTAGGCGTCGTTCGCCGAGAGGGCGTCGATGTCCCGGATGTCCACCAGCGGAGGCAGCTCGAAGGTCTGCCAGGCACCGTCGGAGTAGGTGTAGAGCGCGTTTCCGCCCTTGAAGAGGCGTCCGGGGACGGCGTCGATCGGTACCTCGGGCCAGGATTCGTCGGCGGGGCCGACCGTGGGAACGCTGCTCCAGCGTTCCCCGTCGTAGTGCACGAGCCTCTGGTCCCTGCCCACGGTGCCGTAGGCCCAGACATCGTCCGCGGACACCGCGCTGACCGATGACCACTGCCAGACATCGGGAAGCCCCGGCGCGGTGTCCTTGCTCCACTTCGCGCCGTCCCAGCGCATGATGACGCCCCGGCTCCCCTTCCTCCCCACCGCCCATGCCAGGTCTTCGTCGACGGAGGAGACGGACATGAGGGACTCGGAAGGGCTCTCGCCGGAGAGCGAGACCTCCTAGCCGGGCGCCGGTGCCGCGGTGGCCCCGCCGGCTGTCAGCACTGTGGAGGCGAGAGCCAGTGAGGCGATCACAGCGCGTAGGGAGTGCCGTATGAGCATGGATGAGCGTCCTTCGGATCAAAGGGTCGGGCAGGGCCCCCGGTCGGCGCGTGAGGCGCGCTGCCGGTCGGCTGCAAGGCCAGACCGACGGCGACGTCGGATGGTTGTAAGACCTGGTCAACCGAACTCGGCTTACCATCGGGCCAGTTGCACGCTTCTGCACCGTGTGTGGAAGGAGACGTCGTGGCTGCTCCGCCGACCCCCGACCACCCGGGTACGCGTGTACCGCGGCGTGGCAGCGCTCCTCGCTCCGCGAGGGCGCGATCCGTGAGTACGTGCCGGAGGCGGGGAAGTGGCGTGACTCCGTTGTGCACGCCCTCCTCGATCGGGAGGGGCAACCGTCTCCCTGAACAGCCGTGTCAGAGCCTGCTGGTGGGCGAGGACTCCGGGATCGGGTCCTCGTCCGGGTCCTCGTCCGGTTCCTCGGTGGGCTCCTCGTCGGGCGGCGCGGTCGACAGGTCGTTCTGGTTCTGCACCGCGGCCATCCACCGGTCGGACATGGTGGGCTGTCCGTCACCGTTCATGTCCGGGGCACCGGGGGCGGGGGCATCGGTGTCGGGGACGGGTACGTCCCCGTGGACGGGGATCACGGTGTTGAACCTGTGGTCGGGGTTGTACTTCGTGGCGAACAGATACCTCTTGCCCACCTCCAGCAGAGCGTCGTCCGCGGGAAGGTTGACGACGTCTCCGTTCTCGTCCTCACCCCCCTGCTGGTTGACGACGACGACGCCGGTCACATCGCCCTTGAAGACGCGCTGGACCTCGACGGCGTACTGGGTCTCGGGACCGATGCCCAGGTCCTTCTGACCCTTGAGAGCGGTGACCTTGCCGTAGAAGAGGTCTTCGGCGGCGCCGGCGAGGTCGGCGTCGTCGGAGAAGTCCGCGTCGTGGGTCAGCGACACGTGCGACGTGGTGGCCGCCTCGTTGCGCTGGTTGACCTCCTGGTGGAGAACTGAGCCGCCGACACCGACCGCCACCGCGAGAGCGGCGCCGACGGCGATGAGGACGGTTTTCCGCTTCAAGGTCATCAGCCCCAGAGTTCGTGGTAGGCGTCGCGGTCGGCCGGGCGCTGGATGATCGATTCTAAGGAGTAGTCGCGGCTGCGGGGTCCAATGAGCCCTTCCGGTTCCTGTGTTCGGCGGCCCCCGTGGGAACAATCAGGTCCGGTCGACGGCCCCCGTAGGGGACAGCCGACGGGAGAGGATACTGGCCCTCAACGCAGGCACGGATGAGGAGCACGATCAGTGACCAGCGACAACCGCACAGGACCGCCTGGTTTTGGCAGCGAACGCGACATGCTGCGGGCTTTCCTCGACTACCACCGCGCAACCCTCGCCATGAAGTGCGAAGGGCTCACCGACGAGGAGCTGCGACAGCAGTCGATGCCGCCGTCCACGCTTTCGCTGCTCGGTCTGGTGCGGCACATGGCGGAGGTGGAGCGTGCTTGGTTCCGTCGAGTGTTCGAGGACCACGACGCACCCATGGTCTGGTCCGACAAGATCGACTTCCAGGCGGCGTACGACGCAAGCGCATCGACCAGGGACGAGGCGTTCGTAGCCTGGGAGACCGAGGTGGAGAACTCGCGCCGCATCGAGCGGGAGGCGGAGTCCCTGGACCAGGCCGGTTATCAGCCACGATGGGGCGAGGAGGTGTCGCTGCGGATGGTGATGGTGCATGTGCTCCTGGAGTACGGCCGCCACAACGGGCACGCGGACTTTCTGCGTGAGGGTGTCGACGGGACCGTGGGCGCTTGAGTCCGCAGGAGCCGTCGATCTCCACATGCTGAACCGCCACACCGGACAACCCGTCCTGCGCTCACTCACTGCCTGCGATCACTGGCCCCTTGGAGTCGATCATCCAGGGCGTGCGTCGGAAGTGCTCCAGGTTGGCTCATGTCGGCGTACGGGCGAAGCGAAGGTGCTCAGCTGTGTACAGCTGAACGTGCACAGCGGCACCATCAGCGGCTGTGGTACAACCACCGCTCGTACCACTCGCGGAAGTCCGGCCCCGGGCTCAGCGCGTCACCGCAGCCGAGGTCGTCGGTCCAGACCTGCCCGCGATCAGGGCCGGTGACCACCAGCCGGTAGAAGGAACCGCAACCGATTTCGGCGATAACGAGCGAGCCGGTGAACCAGCACGGTGAGAAGTCTTCCTCACCGGGAGCGTGCTCGGCGCAAACGGACCGCTCGGGCGAAGGACGGAACGGCCCCTCATGGGGGAAGGGCACGGCCAGCAGGTCGAGGTCCTCCTGCCGGTCCAGCCACGACGTGCTGCCGAACTCGTACAAGCCGTACGCCGGCCCGGCACCCCCACCGCTCACCGTAGTGATGAACGACCGGTAGGAAGCCGGCAGCTCGAAGCGGTGCTCTCGCTCGTAACGGGCTACCACGGCCTCCGGTACGGGCGGAGCCAGCCTCCACCGGTGCCTGCGAGCACTGAAGCTCCGGCACTCGGGATCGGCCTCGGCCATCACCCGTATCCGTTCACGCACATCGTCGGCGTCCCACATGCCCCGCACGCTATCGCCGACAGTCCCCAGACCTCTCCCCGCCCCGCAGCCATGGTGGCCACCTGCACCGCGGCCGACGACCGCGAGCGGCCGAAGGCCCTCCGGGACGCCGCGCTGCTCACCCTCGGGTGGGGGATGCTGCCCCGCCGCAGCGAACTCGCGAACCTCCTGGTCGAGCACCTGGCCGTGGAGGACGACGGCGTGACCGTGCGCGTGGCGTTCTCCAAGACCGACCAGGCCGCCCACGGCGAGGACACGTTCGTGCCGGCCGACCCGGACGACCCGGCCCTCTGCCCCGTCGTCCGCGTCCGCGCGTGGCTGGAGGAACTGCGCCGCCACGGCATCACGTCCGGCCCGCTGTTCCGGCACATCACCCGCGGCGGCACCATCCGCCCGCGCTCCGGGCCGCGCGGCGACTTCCTCAGCCCCGACGCGATCGGGAACACCGTCAAGAACCGCGCCCGGCTCACCGCCATCAAGGCCCCGGCGACCGCGCGGTGACCGCGCACGGCCTGCGCCGGGGCCCGGCACAGGAGATCAGCGAGGCGGGCGGGGACCCGACCGCACAGGGCCGGTGGAAGCCCGGTTCCCCACGGTCCGCAAGCACTACATCGAGCCCGCCCGGGGCAAGACGAACAACCCGTTGTATGCCGTCCGGGCCAAGGCCCGCGAACAGAAAGGCACCTGACGACCATCGTCCCCGTCATCACGTGACGGCCGAGTGGGAAGCCGGTGCCGTGTCCGCGTAAGCACCACGGGACGGTTGGCTGCGGTTACCGCCGAGCCGTCGATCATGGCTCGGCCGTACTCGTGAGGGCGTTGACTCGGTTCTCGTACTCGCGGCGGGCCCTGCGTTGTGTTGGATCGGCGGCGCCCCAGCGTCCCGGAACGCCCGGGTTCGTCGGATGCGCGCGGCACCTGTCGGCAGACGATCGTTCGACGACGGGGCGGGGGCGGCGGTCGGAGCAGCGGAGAGGGGCCGATCGCGGTCAGGGGCCGCCCTTGATCTTCTTCATGGTGAGGTGGGATTCGAGGCGCTGGACGGCGGGCCCCTGCACCGCGTCGAGGGACGCCTGGCCAAGCTCTACAGCACCTTCGCGCTGAGCGACGAGGCGTATGCCATGACCACGGGCGGACAGGCCCGCACCTGGTCGAGCACGCGCATCGTGTCCTTCCAGGCGTTCAACCACGCGTACTGCGTCGCCGGCGCGCTCATCGGCGCCCTGGTCGGCTCGCTGATCCCACCGCGCATCACCGGCCTGGACTTCGCCATGACCGCCCTGCTCGTCGTCCTGGCCCTGGACGCCATCCGCGACCGCCGCCACGACCTGCCCACCCCACTGCTGGCCCTGCTCGCCGCGCTCATCGCCCGCCTGATCACCCCCGGCCAGATGCTGCTCACCGCATTCGGCCTGTTCACCGCCGCCCTGCTGGTCCGCCACCGCAGCGCCCGCCGGGAGCCCGCCCGTGCCTGACACCCGCTACCTGATCGCCGTCGCCGCCGTCTGCTGCGCCCTCACCTGGGCCCTGCGGGCCCTGCCCTTCACCGCCCTGGAGTCCCTGCGCTCCAGCCGGACCCTGCAGTACCTCAGCACCCGCATGCCCGCCGGGGTCATGGTGATCCTGAGCCTCTACACTCTGCGCACCCTGCCGCTGACCGAGGTACGCGTCCTCGCGCCGCTGGTGGGCCTGGCCGTCACCGTCGGTCTGCACCTGTGGCGCCGCAACGCCCTGCTGAGCGTCCTGGGCGGCACGGCCGTCACCGTGGCCCTGTCCAGCACCGTCTTCACCGTATGAGCGGCACACGCCCGTCCCCGCTGACATGCCCGTCAGAAAGCAGAGCAGCTTGGCCCGCGCGGTGGCCGGCCTCGGTACTGGTGGGCTCGCCTCCTCACCTGCTCCCGCGTCGCCGGCGACCACAGGCACAGGGGGCAGGTGTTTCCGGTGCCGGCGGCGGCACGGTACAGCCGTTCGGCTCCCTCTCGGTCCCCGGCCTCCTCCCGCATCTCCGCCGGCCGCACCGACGCCCAGGGGGCCCAGGGGTCTCCGGCGTCAGCCGACGGTGCACTACAGGTGTGCGGCGTGAGGTGTGCGGCGTGGCGAAGCCGGTACCGGCCGTGGGCGGCGTCGGCGAGGCGAACTCCGGGAGGCGAACTCCGCGTGGCGGCCGGCCAGGGCGGCACCCGGACAGGTGGCGCGCGGTCCGCGCTCAGCGGGACGGAGCCGACTCCTCCGCAGTGGGCGGACGGCCTGCGTGCAGCCGGTCGTGGACCTCCCGCGCCTCACCGGCGTACCGGGCCATGGCGAGCGGCTGCTCCTCGACGAGTTCGCGGAACAGGTCGACGGCCTCGGCGGAAGCGGCGCGAGCGGCGTCGGAGCGGTCGCCCGCCGCCAACCGAGCGTGCGCGAAGACGGCCAGAGCGTATGCGAGCAGTTCACGGTGGGCGCGCGGTTCCCCGGCCGCGTGCGAACGTGCCCGCCGGACCGCCTCCTGCGCCACCTCTCCGGCGCGCTGCGCCCGTGCGGTCCGAGCGAGCGCCCGTGCGTGCCCGATGAGGGACTCGGTCAGGACGGGGCCCAGCGGAGGGGACCCGTCGTCGAGGCGGCGCAGGATGCGCACGGCGCTCTCGCTCGCCGCGACGGCCTCCTCCCCCCTCTCCGGGCTGTCCGGATCGGCCACCGCGCACAGGGCGAACGCGTGCAGTGATCTGGCGCGCAGCAATGCGCCCCAGGTGTCCTTCGGCAGCGCCGCGCAGAACGCGACGGCCTCGGCGAGCAGGGTCAGGGCTGCCTCCGGCGAGGCCGCGTCCGAGACGGCCGCCACCTCGGACAGCAGCACGGCGCGTTGCAGCAGGGCTTCGCCCACCACGGCGTCGGCGAGCGGCGGTTCGGCGTCGGTGCGGGCGACCGCGACCGCCTCCTCGGCACTCGCGACCGCTTCCGACGGGTCACCGGCACGCCACAGCAAGCCGGCCCGGCGCAGGAGCACGGCCGACAGTTCGGCGCGTAGGCCGGACGGATCACCGGGACGGTGGGTGCGGAGCCCGGCGAGGGCGCTCTCCAAGGGGGCCAGGGCGTCCTGCCGGCGACCGCAGGCGTCCAGCATTTCGGCGAGCAGGACCTCGGAGAGTGCCAGGGCGAGCCCGGTGAGGTCGTCACCCCGGTGCCGGTGCTCGGCGCGCCGGTGCGTGCACGCCTCGTCCGCGGTCGTGGCCGCTTCCGTCGTGCGGCCGAGCCACCACAACCGTCGCGCGTGCGTCTCGAGGCAGTCGGCCTGCTGGGCCCGGTGACGCTCGGGATCCTGCCGAACCCAGCGGTCCTTGATGTCCAGCGCTTCGCGGGAACGCCTGAGGGACTCCTCGTGCTCCCCGCCGGTCCACAGCAGCTCACCGGTGGCTGCCAGGACGCTCCAGAGGTCGGTCTCGTAACGTACGGGCGCCTCGACGGTCAGCGTGCGCAGCCGTCGCAGGGCCTCTTCACCCGCGTGGAGCACCTCCTCGAAGTTCCCGAGGGCGTGGTGACTTCGCATGGCTGTCAGCCAGTTCCTGAGCATCGGCTCGGCGAAGGCCGCCGGCAGGTTCTCCTCCGCCTCGCTGTTGAGCTCCATGGATTCCCGGACCGTCTCCAGGGCTTTGTGCGGTTCACCGAGCTCGAGGTATGCGCCTGCCAGGTTGTTGAGGCAGGCGGCGAGGTCCGGGAGGTGGGCCGCGGGTGCGGTTTCGGCCAGGTCCCGGAGGATGCCCGCCGCCTCCCGGAAGTGGTCGGCCGCACGGGCCGTCTCCTGCGGTGTTCCGTCCTCGGACCGCAACGTGCCGGCGAGGGTGGTGAGGGACATGGCCAGGAGGTTGAGGAAGCCGCCCGGTTCGAGGCGGGCCAGCTCGCGGTAGAGGTGGACGCTCTGTTTCGCGACGCGGTGCGCCCGGCGGCGGTGGCCGTTGTCCCGGCGCTTCAGAGCCAGGGTGTTGAGGGCCAGTGCCAGACGGGGCGTGTGGACGTGCGGTTGTTCGTCGGCCAGGTCGCGGTGGAGCCATACCGATTCCTCGGCGGCGTCGAGCGCCTCCGCGTGATGTCCGAGGTTGTCGAGGTCGATGGCCAGGCTGTTGAGGGTGTTCGCGAGGTCGGCCTGGTACGCACGCGGGTGTGCCGCGGCGAGCCGTCTGCGGAGGGCGACGGATTCGCGGATGTCGTCCAGCGCCTCGCGGTGAGAACCGGCCAACTGCGCCGCGAAGGAGGCGGTGGCGAGGATCAGGGCGAGCCCCGACAGTTCGGCGTCGGGGTTCTCGTCGGCGAGCCGCCGCTGGAGCTTGACCGCCCTCCGAGTCGATGCCAGGGCGTTGTCGCGGCGGCCGGATTCCATCGCGACGATGGCGTGGTTGTTCAGGTGGTTCACCATGAGGGAGTCGTGCGCCTCCGGGTCGTCGTCCCAGAGGGCCTCGCACCGTCGCCTGCTCTCCTCGGCCACGCGCCACGCCGTGTCGTGGTGGCCGAGGGCGCCCGCGGCCACCGCGAGCGTGTCCAGGGCTTTCACCAGGTTCACCCGGCTCTCGGAGTCGTCGGGGCGCAGCGCGGCGCGCAGCAGCTCCACGCCCTCCGTCGCGGCCTGGTACGCCTCCCGCCGGCGTTCGACAGCGGCGAGGAAATGGGACGCGTTGACGCGGCAGGCTCCCCGTTCGGCCTGGTGGCACGGATGATCCGCCGGGATCTCCCGCCACAGGTCGTAAGCCTCCTGCACCGCGTCGAGGCACTCCTCCCGCTCGCCCATGGACGACAGGCGCTTGGACAGCTGCCGCAGCGCGACGGCGAGATCCGGGCGTGCCGCGGGGTCGACGGCGGCCCGCAGCCGGTGGGCCGCGACGATGCGCCGGTGCAGGGTCAGTACCCAGGGGGCCAGTAGATACGGGCGGGGCGGGACGCCCGCGGCCAGGTGCTCGAGTTCGTCGAGCGGGGCGTCGGGGCGGTCGACGAGTGCCTGCAGCGCGGCCAGCAGGGGGGCCGGCTCCTCCAGACGGGAGGCCAGGGCGACGGCCGCCGGACCGAGCACCGTCGGGTGGCGCAGGCACCAGTCGGTCAGATCCTCGGTGCCGGGGCCGGCTCCCCGTACGGAGGCCCGGGTGACCAGGGTGAGGAATCTGGCGGCCTGGCCGGGGGTGGCGGTCGGCAGCAGCGCGTCGACCAGGCTCGGACTGTCCCGGAAGCGCTCGCCCACCAGCCGTTCGGCCAACCGGTCCGGCCGCAGGCGCCCGACGGCGCCACCGTCGGCCGGGAGCGCGGCCCGGACCCAGGCGTGCACGGCCCGGACCCCGCCGGGCACCCCGCCGCCGTCGTCGTCACCGAGCACTCGGGCGAGCACGGCGGTCGTCTCGCGCGGCCCGCTCGGCCCCAGGGCCACGACCGCGGCCACCGCGTCCTCCAGCGCACTCCACAGCAGAGGAGGACAGAGCCGGTGCGTCTGAGCGGTGCCGCGCCAGTGCGCCCGCTCGTGCCGCAGAAGACGTTCCTCGACGGCCGGTGTGTCACCCGCGGTGGCCGCCACTCCCTGCGCCGCGTCCAGGAGGTGCACCAGGGCGGCCATGTGAAGGGTCAGGGGAGAGCCGTGGGCAGGTGGGGGAAGGGG
>NZ_MSGP01000262.1 GCF_002078235.1 Streptomyces viridosporus | reverse complement strand
GCCCGCGCGCGCGGGCGCCTCCCCGCGTTCCACGACCCCGCCCGGGAACTCCCAGCCCGCCTTGTAGGTGGGGTCGACGAGCAGCACCCGGTCCTGTTCGTCGAACAGGAGGACCCCGGCGGCGACGGTCTCGGCGGTGGGCTCGGGCGTCTGCACGATGTCGCAGGCGGGCGCCGCCCCGCTGCCGACCGCCTCGGCGATCCGCAGGGCGGCGTCGTACGGGGTCAGGGCGCCGGTGTCGATCGGGTAGGCGTCGGCGGTGAGCCAGGAGGCGAGGGCGGACTTGTACGGTTCGATGTGGTCGTAGGACCACTGGCGGACGCGCATCTCGCCGTCGGGGAGGTCCTGCGGGACGTCGCGGCCGGCTATGCGCTCGCGCAGGATCGTTTCCGCCGGAGCGAGGAGGACATGACGGACCGGGATGCGGCGGGCGGCGAGGCCGCCGAAGATCTCGTCGCGGTACTCCTGGCGCAGCAGGGTCATGGGGACCACGAGGGTCCCGCCGAGCTCGGCGAGCATCGCGGCCGCCGTGTCGACCACGAGTCGTCGCCAGATCGGGAGCTCCTGGAAGTCGCCGACCTCGGCGAGGTGTTTGGGCGGCAGCAGACGGCTCAGCGCTCCGCCGATGACCTCGGGGTCGAGGAGCGTGCTGTTCGGGATCAGCTCGATCAGTTCGCGTGCGGTGGTGGTCTTCCCCGCACCGAACGCGCCGTTGATCCAGACGATCACGGTTCCCCCTCTTCTGTTGGCCCCCTGAGGCTTGCCCGCTCCACCCTGCCACGGAAACCAGATCCAGTTGAGAGCGCACGGCAACGGCGCCGTCGCCCCTCCGGCCGAGGGGCGACGGCGCCGTGCGGTCCTGCCGTGGGTCGGGTCAGTCCTTGTCCTTCTGCCGCCCGTCCGGGTCCGGGAGGGCGTCGGCGTCGGCGGCCCGGTCCAGGGCGCTGAGGGCGTCGTCGGTGCCGAGGCCGCCGAGGCTCTCGCCGAGCGCGTGCGACGGGGTGACCGCCGCGACGACGAAACCGGTGGCGAGGGAGGCGATGGCGAGCATGCTGCGCTTCTTCATGCCGGGCTCAACGGCCGGGACGGCCCCGGGGTCACGCGGAGGTTCACGCGACCGCACCGGCGGCCGTGTCCGTCCGGCCGGCCAGCGCCGCCGCCGCGGCGCCCACGAGACCGGCGTCGGTGCCCATCCGCGCCGGAGCCACCACGAGGCGCTGGACGAAGGACAGGGTGGCGTACTCGGTCAGGGCCCTGCGCAGGGGGGCGAAGAGGATCTCGCCGGCCTTGCCCACTCCCCCGCCGATCACGGCGATGTCGATCTCGACGAGGGTCGCGGTGGCCGCGATGCCGGCGGCCAGTGCCCGGGCGGCCCGTTCGAAGGAGGCGACCGCCACCGGGTCCCCGGCCCGGGCGGCCGCGGCCACCGCGGCGGCGGAGGTGTCGCCGTCCGGGCCGGGCCGCCAGCCGTCGGCCAGGGCGCGGTGGGCGATGTTCGGGCCGCTCGCGATGCGCTCCACGCAGCCGCGCGAGCCGCACGGGCACCGGTCGCCGTCCAGGTCGACGCTGATGTGGCCGATGTGGCCCGCGTTGCCGGTCGGTCCGGGGTGCAGCCGGCCGCCCAGCACCAGGCCGCCGCCGACCCCGGTCGACACGACCATGCACAGCGCGTTGTCGTGGCCGCGGGCGGCGCCCTTCCAGTGCTCGGCCGCCGTGATCGCCACGCCGTCGCCGATCAGCTCCACGGGCAGGCCCCCGGCCGTGTCCCGTACCCGGGCGACGAGCGGGTAGTCGCGCCAGCCGGGCACGTTCACCGGGCTCACCGTGCCCGCGGAGGCGTCCACGGGACCGGCGCTGCCGATGCCCACGGCGCGGGCGCCCTGCCACAGCGGGGACGCGCGGAGCTCGCCGAGCACGGCCTCGACCGCCCGCATCACGGTCTCACCGTCCTCCCGCGCGGGCGTCGGCCGCTGGGCGCGGACCAGGATCCGGCCCTGGCCGTCCACCAGCGCGCCGGCGATCTTGGTGCCGCCGATGTCGAGCGCGGCCACGAGGTCGGTGTGCATCAGTGTCGGATCTCCCCCTCAACCATCGGAAAACGCCCTGAAGAACCATGTACGGCCGGAAGACGGCACATGGGACGGACCACATCCCCGGTCTCACTGCGACGCGCGGGCCGAAGGGTGCGGTGGACAGTGTCCCCCGAGTCTGACAACGTTGTCCAGGCTCTATGCTCGACGCCACATCCTCATACGGACCCACGGCCCCACGCATCCCCGTGGACGACAGGACAGGACAGGACACCGTGCCGGAGACGCACCGCCGCACCGACCGCCTCCCAGGGACCCGTTACGGCAGCCGTCCGACGATGAAGGACGTGGCCGCCCGCGCCGGGGTCGGGCTCAAGACGGTCTCCCGGGTGGTCAACGGCGAGCCCGGGGTCACGCCGGAGACGGAGCGCCGCGTCCAGGAGGCCATCGAGGCGCTCGGCTTCCGCCGCAACGACAGCGCGCGGGTGCTGCGCAAGGGCCGCACCGCCAGCATCGGACTGGTCCTCGAGGATCTGGCGGACCCGTTCTACGGGCCGTTGAGCCGGGCGGTCGAGGAGGTGGCCCGCGCGCACGGCGCCCTGCTGATCAACGGCTCCAGCGCGGAGGACGCCGACCGTGAGCAGGAACTGGTGCTGGCGCTGTGCGCCCGCCGGGTGGACGGGCTGGTGGTGATCCCCGCCGGCGACGACCACCGGTACCTGGAGCCGGAGCTGAAGGCGGGCGTCGCCACCGTGTTCGTGGACCGGCCGGCCGGGCGGATCGACGCGGACGTCGTCCTGTCGGACAACTACGGCGGTGCCCGCGACGGCGTGGCCCACCTGATCGCGCACGGGCACCGCAGGATCGGCTTCATCGGTGACATGCCCCGCATCCACACCGCGGCCGAGCGGCTGCGCGGCTACCGGACCGCCCTGGAGGACGCGGGCATACCGGTGGCGGACTCCTGGATGTCGCTGGGTGTCACCGACCCCGAGCGGGTGCGCCGGGCGGCCGAGGAGATGCTCTCCGGCCCGAACCCGGTCACCGCGATCTTCACGGGCAACAACCGGGTGACGGTCACCGTGATCCGGGTGCTGGCCGAGCACGCGCGCCGGGTCGCGCTCGTCGGCTTCGACGACATCGAACTCGCCGATCTGCTCCGGCCGGGGGTCACGGTCGTCGCCCAGGACGCGGCGGCCCTGGGCCGGACCGCCGCCGAGCGCCTCTTCCGCCAGTTGGACGGCACCCTGCTCCGTCCCGAGCGCATCGAGCTGCCGACCCGGCTGGTCACGCGCGGCTCCGGCGAGCTGCCCCCGGCGGACTGACCGGCGCGCGGCGCCCTTTCCGGGCCGGCGTCCCGCGGGGACGGTGTCCGGTCCGGAGCGGTACGCCCCGCCCCAGCGGACGGGAAGCCCGGGCACCGGCCCGTCGTCGCCCCCTGGCCGTGCGTGCCCCGCGCCCCGAGGGGCGCGGCGGGAAAGGGCGTGCGCGACATCCGCGGCGGATCCGCCGCGCGGGGACCGGGGACGCCCCTTCGACCGCGGGCCGGCGTCACGGACGGCCGGTACCGCCCACGAGGGACGCCTGCGCGTCCTCGCCGGGGTTGTCGGGATCGTCGGGTTCCCAGCGCAACAGGTCGCCCGGCTGGCACTCGAGCACCTCGCAGAGCGCGGCGAGCGTCGTGAACCGCACCGCCTTGGCGCGGCCGTTCTTGAGGACCGCCAGATTGGCGGGTGTGATCCCGACGCGTTCGGCGAGCTCGCCCACGGACATCTTCCGCCGGGCCAGCATCACGTCGATGTCGACGGCGATCGGCATCAGATCACCTCGGCCAGCTCGGCCCGCATCCGCGACGCCTCGACGTCGCGCGCGACGGCCTGGGCGAGCAGCATCCGCAGCACGAGCACGACGAGCGCGACGCCCAGGACCGCCAGGCCGACTCCCCCCAGCAGGAGCACGACGCCCGGGGCCACGGCCTCACCCGGCGCCAGGAGCACCCCGAGCGTGAACACCAGGAGCGCGGCGGCCACGAACGCGCCGATCACGAGGTGCACGTACCGGAAGGCGGCGTGGGAGAACACGGTTCCGCGCCGCACCATCGTCACCAGCCGCCAGACGCAGACCAGGACGACCTGGGCCGTCACCACCGCGAGCACCACGACGACCAGGAACGGGGTGCGCAGGTACGCGTAGTCCGGGTCCAGTCCTTCCAGGTCGCTCGCCAGCAGCGGCACCATCACCGTCTGCACGGCCACCGAGCCCGCCAGCAGCGCCCCGAGCACGGCACGCAGTGCGAGCACCGTCAGCTGTCCCATTGCCTCTCCTCCCATCGAACCACGATGGAAATCTATCGAGATTCGATAGGCGGGGCAAGTGGACGGTCCGGTCCGCGACCGGCGCCCGCCGCGGACCGGATCGCCGGGCCGGCTAGCGCGCCGAGTCCGTGCGGCCGTGCCGCCGGGGTGCCGCGAAGTCCTCGAGGCCGGCACGGGTCAGGCCGGTCGCCCCCGCCACCTCGGCGGCGTCGAGGGCCCCGCAGTCCAGCCCGCGCAGCAGGTGGCCGGCGAGGGCCCGGGCGGTGGCGGGTTCGTCCATGACGTCGCCGCCGGCCCGGGCGGCGTACCGGGCGAGACGGGCGGCGGTCTGTTCGAAGCCCTCGCGGTAGAAGGCGAAGACGGCCGCGTAGCGGGTGGGCAGGTGGCCGGGGTGCATGTCCCAGCCCTGGTAGTAGGCACGGACCAGGGCACGGCGGGTGAGCCCGTGGTGCAGGCGCCAGGCGGCGTGCACCTTCTCGGTCGGCCCGACGGGCAGGACGTTGGTGGAGCCGTCGCAGACCCGCACCCCGGTGCCCGCCGCCGCGACCTGCATGACGGCCTTGGCGTGGTCGGCGACCGGATGGTCGCCGGCCTGGTGGGCGGCGGAGACGCCGAGGCCGGCGCTGTAGTCGAAGGTGCCGTAGTGCAGACCGGTGACACGGCCCTCGGCCGCCTGGATCATGCGGGCGACGGCGGCGGTGCCGTCGGCGGCGAGGACGGACTGGCTGGTCTCGATCTGGATCTCGAAGCCGATCCGGCCCGGCTCGAGGCCGCGCGCCCCCTCGAAGGCCTCGAGGAGGCGGACCATGGCCGTGACCTGCTCGGGGTAGGTGACCTTGGGCAGGGTCAGGACCAGCCCGTCCGGCAGGCCGCCGGCCTCCATCAGACCGGTGAGGAAGATGTCCAGGGTGCGGATGCCCCGGTCGCGGACGGCGGCCTCCAGGCACTTCATGCGGATGCCCATGTACGGGGCGGCGGTGCCGTCGCCGTACGCCTCGGCGATCAGGCGCGCCGCGCGGGCGGCGGCCTCGTCCTCCTCGGCGTCGGGCCGGTCGCCGTAGCCGTCCTCGAAGTCGACGCGCAGGTCCTCGACCGGCTCGCGCTCCAGCTTGGCGCGGACGCGGTCGTACACGTCCTCGGCCGACCCGCCGTCCGGACCGAGCGCGGCGGCGAACGAGGCGGCGTCGGGGGCGTGTTCGTCGAGCGCGGCGAGGGCCCGGTCGCCCCAGGAGCGGAGGGTGCCGGCGGTGAAGGCGTCAGCGGGGACGTAGACGGTGTGGACGGGCTGACGGGTGCCGGGGTCTCCGGGGTAGCGGCGCTCCAGTTCGGCGTCGACGGACGCGAGACAGGCGCCGATCTCCTTGCTGACGGCACCCGCGAGAGTCGTCGCCACCCGCTCCTGCCCCATGCCCCACGCTCCCCACTTCCGCTATGCGGAATCAACAATCCGTAGAGCGAAGCTATCGGGCGGTTTTCCGCCGGTCAACACCCGCCCCCGTCCCGCTCTCCCCTCCACCGTCTCGGCATGTTCACGTGTCTCTGGCATCGTCTGAGCGGAAGCGCGGCCCCGTCGCGCCTCCGCGCCCCTTCGGCACCCCGCCGTACGCACGACTCGCCCGGAAGCCGCCGCGCCGCGCCACCGAAGGAGTTCCCGTGCCGCACCACAGCCGCGTCACGCGCCGCCTGGGACTGAAGGCGGCGCTGACCGCCTCCGTCGCCCTTCCGCTCTCCAGTACAGCACTGCCCCCGGGGCCCGCCTCGGCGGAGGAACGTCCGGACCGCCCCCTGGAGGTCATGTCGTTCAACCTCCGCTTCGCGAGCGCGGCGGAGCCCCGCAGCTGGGCCGTCCGCAGACCCGTGATGCGGGACCTGCTGCGCCGCGAACGCCCGCACGTCATCGGTACCCAGGAAGGCCTCTACCAGCAGCTGCGGGACATCGAGGCGGACCTGGGCCCGGCCTACGACTGGATCGGCACCGGGCGGGAGGGCGGCAGCCGGGACGAGTTCATGGCGGTCCTCTACGACACCCGTCGGCTCGTCCCGCTGGAGTACGACCACTTCTGGCTCTCCGACACCCCGGACGTGATCGCCTCGAACACCTGGGGCAACGCCTTCGTCCGCATGGTCACCCGGGTCCGCTTCCGCGATCTGCGCGCGGACGGGCGGGAGTTCCACGTGCTCAACACCCATCTGGACAACGCGAGCCAGTACGCCCGCGAGCGGGCCGCCGCCCTCATCGCCGACCGCGTCGGCGGGCTGGGCCGTTCCGTGCCCGTGGTGGTGACGGGGGACTTCAACGTCGCCGCCCACGAGAACCCGGTGTACGACACGCTGCTGGGTGCCGGTCTCGTCGACACCTGGGAGGCGGCGGCCGAGCGCGGTGAACCGTACGGGACCTTCCACGGGTACCGGCCGCCGGTGCCGGGCGGCCCCCGCATCGACTGGATTCTGGTCACCCCCGGGGTCACGGTGCACCGGGCGTCCGTCAACACCTTCGCGCCGGCCGGGCGGTTCCCGAGCGACCACCTGCCGGTGCAGGCGGCGCTGACGCCCTGACCGCCCGAGACCCCCGCGACCTGCGTGGTCGCGGGGGTCTCGGGCGGTCCGGAGCGCGGTGCGATCAGCCCTTGCGGGTCTTGATCTCCTCGGTCAGCTGCGGGACGACGTCGAACAGGTCGCCGACGACGCCGTAGTCGACCAGCTCGAAGATCGGGGCCTCGGCGTCCTTGTTGACGGCCACGATGGTCTTCGAGGTCTGCATGCCCGCGCGGTGCTGGATCGCGCCGGAGATGCCCGAGGCGATGTACAGCTGCGGCGACACGCTCTTGCCGGTCTGGCCGACCTGGCTGGTGTGCGGGTACCAGCCGGCGTCCACGGCGGCCCGCGAGGCACCGACGGCCGCGCCGAGGGAGTCGGCCAGCGCCTCGATGATCGCGAAGTTCTCCGCGCCGTTCACCCCGCGGCCGCCGGAGACCACGATCGCGGCCTCGGTCAGCTCCGGGCGGCCGGTCGACTCGCGCGGCGTGCGGCCGGTGACCTTGGTGCCGGTCGCCGCCGCGGAGAAGGTCACCGACAGGGCCTCGACCGCGCCGGCGGCCGGCGCCGGCTCCACGGCCGCGCTGTTGGGCTTGACCGTGATGACCGGGACGCCCCGGGAGACGCGGGACTTGGTGGTGTAGGACGCGGCGAACACCGACTGGGTGGCCACCGGGCCGGAGTCGCCGGCCTCCAGGTCGACGGCGTCGGTGATGACGCCGGAGCCGATGCGCAGCGCCAGGCGGGCGGCGATCTCCTTGCCGTCGGTGGAGGACGGGACCAGGACGGCGGCCGGGGAGACGGCCTCGACCGCGGCCTGCAGCGCGTCCACCTTCGGCACGACCAGGTAGTCGGCGTACTCGGCGGCCTCGTGGGTGAGGACCTTCACCGCGCCGTGCTCGGCGAGGGTGGCGGCGGTGTCCGCGGCGCCGCTGCCCAGCGCGACGGCGACCGGCTCGCCGATGCGGCGGGCCAGGGTCAGCAGCTCCAGGGTGGGCTTGCGGACGGCGCCGTCCACGTGGTCGACGTAGACGAGAACTTCAGCCATGGGACTTCTTCTCTCCTGCTTGCGAAGGGGTGAGGGGCGGGAAGCGAGCTCGAGCCCGTGGGGCTCAGATGAACTTCTGGCTCGCGAGGAACTCGGCGAGCTGCTTGCCGCCCTCGCCCTCGTCCTTGACGATCGTGCCGGCGGTGCGGGCCGGACGCTCGGCCGCCGACTCCACGACCGTGTAGGCGCCCTCCAGGCCGACCTCCTCCGCCTCGAGGTCGAGGTCGGACAGGTCCCAGGACTGCACGGGCTTCTTCTTGGCCGCCATGATGCCCTTGAAGGACGGGTAACGGGCCTCGCCCGACTGGTCGGTGACCGACACGACCGCCGGCAGGGACGCCTGGAGCTGCTCGGAGGCGGCGTCGCCGTCCCGGCGGCCGGTGACCGTGCCGTCCTCGACCGAGACCTCGGACAGCAGCGTCACCTGCGGCACGCCCAGGCGCTCCGCGAGCAGCGCCGGGACGACGCCCATCACGCCGTCGGTGGAGGCCATGCCGGAGATGACCAGGTCGTAGCCGGCCTTCTCGATCGCCTTGGCCAGGACCAGGGAGGTGCCGATGGCGTCGGTGCCGTGCAGGTCGTCGTCCTCGACGTGGATCGCCTTGTCCGCGCCCATGGACAGCGCCTTGCGCAGGGCGTCCTTGGCGTCCTCCGGGCCCACCGTCAGGACGGTGATCTCCACGTCGTCGTCGGAGTTCTCCGAGATCTGCAGTGCCTGCTCGACCGCGTACTCGTCCAGTTCGGAGAGCAGACCGTCCACGTCGTCCCGGTCGACGGTCAGGTCATCGGCGAAGTGCCGGTCGCCAGTGGCGTCGGGCACGTACTTCACGGTGACAACGATCCTCAAGCTCACGCCGGCTCTCCTACTGCATCGTCATTTCTGGCTGCCTGCCTGCAGGCAGCATAGGCGCCTGGAGCGGGCGATCCCGGTCGGGGCGGCCCACGCTCCGAACGAAATATTACTCGTCAGTACACCCAGTTCGTTCCCGCTAAGCAAGCGCTTTGAACTGTGACCTTCGCAACGCAGCGTAACCGGAACTCGACGGGCCCGCAGCAGGAGACGGGGGCTCCGGCTCAGTCCCGCAGTCCGCTGAAGCGCCCCTGGTGGTAGAGGAGCGGACGGCCGTGACCGGTGGGGTCGCCCATCAGGATCTCGGCGAGCACGATCCGGTGGTCCCCGGCGGGCACCCGCGTCACCACCCTGCACACCATCCAGGCCGGCACGTCGTCCAGCACGGGGACACCCTCGGGCCCCTCCCGCCAGGCGGTGGCCGGACCGAACCGGTCGGCCCCGCTGCGCGCGAAGGTGGCCGCCAGCTCCTGCTGGTGCTCCCCGAGGACGTGCACGCCGACATGGTCGCTCCCCGCTATCGCGGGCCAGCTCGAACCCCCGGTGCCGACGGCGAAGGACAGCATCGGAGGATCGGCGGAGACGGAGGCGAGGGAGGTGGCGGTGAAGCCGACCGGACCCGACCGGCCGCGCGCGGTGATCACGGCGACGCCCGCCGCGTGCTTCCGGAACACGGAGCGCAGCAGGTCGGGCGAGGCGGGCCGGGCGGCGCCGAGGTCGGACGTGGCCGTCATGAAACCGTCCTTCTGCGGGGAGACGATGGGGCGGCCGGGCACCCGCCGGTGGCGAAGGGGTTCCGACGACATGCTGTCAGGCTGGCGATAGCTGTACGGCACAGTCAAGTCGGTCCCGGGATGTGCGAGACGGCTCACGCCGAAGCCCCGGGCCGTCACACGGCCTCCCCGAGGGCGGCGATCACATCGGCCTTGCGCGGCTGACCGGCCGCGCGCCGCACGACACGGCCACCGGCGTCGAGCACCAGGACCGTCGGGGTCTTGAGGATCTCCAGCCGCCGGACGAGGTCCAGCCGGGCCTCGGCGTCGATCTCCACGTGCGCCACGCCCGGGACCATCCCGGCCACTTCTCCGAGCACCCTCCGGGTCGCCCGGCAGGGGGCGCAGAACGCGCTCGAGAACTGCACGAGCGTCGCGCGCTCCCCGAGTCGTGCGCCCAGTTCCGCCGCCTCCAGCCGCTCGCCGTCGTCCCGCCCGCGCACCCGCACGCTCCCGCTCTCCGTCGTCCGCGCCGCCACCGCGGCCCTCACCAGCCTGAAGCGCTCGCGCCGCCTCGGAGATTCCCGGTCGCGCGGGGCGGTCCGCCTCGCCGGAGGTTCCGCCGGACGGCGCCCGCCGGGTCCCCCGGAGTAATGACGACGCAAAAGCCCGAGGTGGATCAGGTGGGTGGACGTGACGAGAATCTCCCCGCCGTCGGGCACCAGGGCTGGTTCACGGGCCGTTCATGGGGCACCATCTGCGACAAGCCGTAAACCTACGGCTGCGTAACTTTCGACTGGGAGCTTTCCCCTTCCCAGGCAGAGCAGGAAGGGTTCCACCCCGCCCATGGCAGAACTCGTCTACCGTCCGGTCATCGGTTTCGCCCAGACTCTGTTCAAGGTGTGGGACCTCAAGATCGACTGCCAAGGCTCGGAGAACATCCCCCGCTCGGGCGGCGCCGTGCTGGTGAGCAACCACATCAGCTACCTGGACTTCGTCTTCAACGGCCTGGCGGCGCTCCCGCAGAAGCGGCTCGTGCGCTTCATGGCGAAGGAGTCCGTCTTCCGGCACAGGATCTCCGGTCCGCTGATGCGCGGGATGAAGCACATCCCCGTGGACCGCAAGCAGGGCGACGCGGCGTACGCGCACGCGCTGCAGTCGCTGCGGTCGGGCGAGATCGTGGGTGTCTTCCCGGAGGCGACGATCTCGCAGTCGTTCACGCTGAAGAGCTTCAAGTCGGGTGCCGCGCGCATGGCGCAGGAGGCGGGCGTCCCGCTGATCCCGATGGCGGTGTGGGGCACCCAGCGACTGTGGACCAAGGGGCATCCGCGCAACTTCAAGCGCAGCCACACCCCGATCACCATCCGCGTCGGCGAGGCGATCGAGGCGTCCAGGGACAAGTACGCGGGCGCCATCACCCGGCAGCTGCGGGAGCGGGTCCAGGAGCTGCTGGAGGCGGCCCAGCGCGCGTACCCGGTGCGGCCCAAGGGGCCGGACGACACCTGGTGGATGCCCGCGCACCTCGGCGGTACCGCCCCGACGCCGGAACAGGTCCGCGCGGCCGAGGCGCGCTGACCGGGCGGGGCGGCGGCCGTCCGGGGCCGCTCACGCCGGCGGGTGGACGGTGATCCGCGCGCCGGGGCTGAACTTCTCCAGCAGCTCCGCGAGTTCACCGGCCGCGGCCTCCAGGTCGGCGACCGGCATCGGCGCCATGCCCTCCAGCAGGAAGACGCCCGCGGTCGTCCCCTCGGTGAGCCGGGTGCGCGGGCCCTGGCGCCAGTTCCAGCGGCGGCAGGTCACGCCTGCGTCGTCGCGCCACACCACCTCGCCGGTGTCGGGGTGCTCGACGGTCTCCTCTCCCCCGGAGACGGTCACGAAGTCCTCCTCGCCGGTGGCCCGCACGAGCCGCATCGCGCCCCGGATCCGGTCGAGGTCCTCGCCGCCGACGGGGATCAGACGGGCGACGCTGACGGCGTTGTAGAGGTCGACGAGGAGGTTGATCCGGGGCAGCCCGGCCTCCGTCAGGGCCCGCCGGGCCAGCGCCTCCGCCGAGTTGCGGGTGCGGGACGGCTTCGAGCCGAACCGCGTGTAGACCTCGCGCCAGGCCGCCATGTGCGGGTCCTCGTGCGGGGCCCGTCCGCCCAGGCGGGCGGCCAGCCGCCGGGCCGCGTCGTCGAGCAGGGCGGAACTCGATTCCGTGGTGGGCGCGTTGACCAGGCCGTGGGCCTCGACGGCGACATGGGTGAAGCCGGGTGCGAGGGCGCGCACCTCGTCGGAGACGGTTGGGGTGAAAGTCATGGTCCCGCCTTGGCTCAGAGTGCGGTGGGGAGCGTCCGCCACAGGTGCGGCCGGTCGGGGGCGGCCCTGAGGGCGTTCAGCACGACCGGATGCGGTGCAGCATACAAGACCGGGCAGTCCATCTCGTTGGACGTGGCATCGGGCGTGAAGGCCAGGCGCTCACCGTCCAGGGAGAACCGCGCGTCGACCCCCGGCTTGTTGCCCCGCGGGTCCTGCCGGTGCCAGGCGCCGCGGAAGCGGACGGCGACCAGTCCGTGCACGACCCCGAGGTTCTGGTAGCAGAACGCGGTCGGGATGCCCTCGGCCCGCAGCAGCGCCGCCAGCGCGTGGGCCTTGGCGTAGCAGATGCCGGTGCGCCGGCCCAGGACGTCGGAGGCGCGCCAGGTGACCCGGAGGTCACCGGAGTCCTGCGAGTGCGGGATGGCGTCGCGCACGAACTCGAACGCCATCCGCGCATAGTCATACGAGTCCACCGCCCGCTCGGCCAGGCGCGCGACCGTCTCCCGAACCAGTGGATGATGGTGGTCGACGACCTCATCGGCGACCAAGTAGGAGGAGCGGTCGGGATTTTCCTGGATCAGCTGCATGCGGCCAGAGCATAGGCATGCGGCCGATCGGCGGTCAATGCATTTCCGATCGGCCGCATACTTATACATCCGCTGCTACCGGGCCGTCTCCTCCTTGAGCGCCGCCACGAACAGGTCCACGTCGTCCTCGGTGGTGTCGAAGGCACACATCCAGCGGACGTCGCCCGCGGCCTCGTCCCAGAAGTAGAACCGGAACCGCTTCTGCAGGCGCTCGCTCACGTCGTGCGGCAGACGCGCGAAGACCGCGTTGGCCTGCACCGGGTGCAGGATCTCCACGCCGTGCACGGCGCGCACGCCCTCGGCCAGGCGCTGGGCCATCCCGTTGGCGTGCCGGGCGTTGCGCAGCCACAGGTCCCGGGCCAGCAGGGCCTCCAACTGCACCGACACGAAGCGCATCTTGGACGCGAGCTGCATGGACAGCTTGCGCAGGTGCCTCATGTGGCGGACGGCGTCCTGGTTGAGCACGACGACCGCCTCGCCGAACAGGGCGCCGTTCTTGGTGCCGCCCAGGGAGAGGATGTCGACGCCGACCGCGTTGGTGAAGGTGCGCATCGGCACGTCCAGCGTGGCGGCGGCGTTGGCCAGCCGGGAGCCGTCGACGTGCACCTTCATGCCGCGGTCGTGGGCGTGCTCGCAGATGGCGCGGATCTCGTCGGGTGTGTACACCGTGCCCAGCTCGGTGGCCTGGGCGATGGAGACCACCTGCGGCATGGCGCGGTGCTCGTCCTCCCAGCCGTACGCCTGCCGGTCGATCAGCTCGGGGGTGAGCTTGCCGTCCGGGGTGGGCACGGTGAGCAGCTTGATCCCGGCCACCCGCTCCGGCGCGCCGCCCTCGTCCACGTTGATGTGGGCGCTCTCGGCGCAGATCACCGCGCCCCAGCGGTCGGTGACCGCCTGGAGCGCGACGACGTTGGCGCCGGTGCCGTTGAAGACCGGGAACGCCTCGGCGGTGGGTCCGAAGTGGCTGCGGATCACCTGCTGGAGGTTCTCGGTGTACGCGTCCTCGCCGTACGCGACCTGGTGCCCGCCGTTGGCCAGGGCCAGGGCGGCGAGCACCTCCGGGTGGGCCCCCGCGTAGTTGTCGCTGGCGAAACCGCGGACGTCCGGATCGTGGTGACGACGCGCGTCGGTCCTCGGTGGGTTCACGGCTTCTCGGTCAGCCACAGACGGTTTCCGTTCACTTCCGCGGCGGGCTTCTCCCAGACTCCGACGATGGCCTCGGCCAGGTCGTCGACGTCCGTGAAGCCCGCGAACTTCGCGTTGGGGCGGTCGGCGCGCATCGCGTCGTGCACCAACGCCTTCACCACCAGGATCGCAGCCGCCGACGTCGGCCCCTGCTCGCCCCCGGCCTTGCGGAAGTAGTCGGCCAGGGCGAGCGTCCACGCCTCGGCGGCGGCCTTGGCGGCGGCGTACGTCGCGTTGCCCGCGGTGGGTTTGCTCGCGCCGGCCGCGCTGATCAGGACGTACCGGCCGCGGTCGCTGCGCTGGAGCGCCTCGTGGAAGGCGAGGGAGGTGTGCTGCACGGTGCGCACCAGCAGCAGCTCCAGGAAGTCCCAGTCGTCCAGGCTGGTCTTGGTGAAGGTCTCGCTGCCGCGCCAGCCGCCGACGAGGTGGACCAGACCGTCGACGCGGCCGAACTCCTTCTCGGTGCGGACGGCCCACTCGCGGGTGGAGTCCAGGTCGAGCAGGTCGACCGTGTCACCGGTGACGGTGGCGCCGCCGTGCGCGTAGCGCGCCGCGTCGACCGCCTCCGCCAGCCGCTCCGGGTCGTTGTCGGAGCCGACGACGGTCGCCCCCGCCTCGGCCAGCCTGAGCAGTGCCGCACGCCCCGC
Source organism: Streptomyces viridosporus (assembly GCF_002078235.1). Lineage (GTDB taxonomy): Bacteria > Actinomycetota > Actinomycetes > Streptomycetales > Streptomycetaceae > Streptomyces > Streptomyces viridosporus. The sequence goes on along the minus strand of NZ_MSGP01000262.1, from coordinate 6,987 downwards.
GGGTCCCCCCGCGCCGGCCACCGCGATCACTGCACCGTCGAGCGCGCCGTTCCCCATGGTCCTCGCCTCCTGAGCAGTTGTGGACACGCGATCGCTCACGCGGCGACCCGCTCGGCGCCGTCCGCCGTGATGCCCTTGGTGGAGGCAATCACGTTCTTCAGCTTCTTGGACAGTGCCTCATAGAACATGCTCAGCGGAAACTCGTCCGGAAGCACGTCATCGACGAGCTTGCGCGGCGGCTGCGAAAGGTCCAGGGCGTCGGGACCCTTGGCCCACTTCGAGCCCGGGTGCGGGGAGAGGTAGGTGGACACCAGCTCGTAGCCGGCGAACCAGTGGACGAGCTTCGGGCGGTCGATGCCGTCGCGGTACAGCTTCTCGATCTCGGCGCACAGCTGGTTGGTGATCTGCGGGGCGCGCTCCCAGTCGATGGAGAGCTTGTTGTCGGTCCAGCGCACGACGTCGTGCTTGTGCAGGTAGGCGAAGAGCAGCTGGCCGCCGAGACCGTCGTAGTTGCGGACCCGCTCGCCGGTGACCGGGAAGCGGAACATCCGGTCGAAGAGCACCGCGATCTGCACGTCCCGGGCCTGCGGGACGCCTTCGCCCGCGAGCTTCACGGCCTCCTTGAAGGCGGTGAGGTCGCAGCGCAGCTCCTCCAGGCCGTACATCCAGAACGGCTGGCGCTGCTTGATCATGAACGGGTCGAACGGCAGGTCGCCGTGGCTGTGGGTGCGGTCGTGGATCATGTCCCAGAGCACGAACGCCTCTTCGCAGCGCTTCTGGTCGTGCACCATCGCGGCGACGTCCTCGGGCAGCCGAAGGCCCAGGATGTCGACGGCGGCGGCGGTGACCCGGCGGAAGCGGGCGGCCTCGCGGTCGCAGAAGATGCCGCCCCAGGTGAACCGCTCGGGAGCCTCGCGCACGGCGATGGTCTCGGGGAAGAGCACCGCGGAGTTGGTGTCGTAGCCCGCGGTGAAGTCCTCGAAGGTGATGCCGCAGAACAGCGGGTTGTCGTAGCGGGTGCGCTCCAGCTCGGCCAGCCAGTCCGGCCAGACCATGCGCAGCACGACCGCCTCCAGGTTGCGGTCCGGGTTGCCGTTCTGCGTGTACATCGGGAAGACGACCAGGTGCTGCAGACCGTCCTCGCGGTGCGCGGCCGGCTGGAAGGCCAGCAGCGAGTCGAGGAAGTCGGGCACCCCGAAGCCGCCCTCGGCCCAGCGGCCCAGGTCCTTCACCAGGGCCTCGTGGTAGGCGCGGTCGTGGGGCAGCAGCGGGGACAGCCGCTCGACGGCCTCGACCACCTCACGCACCGCGCGCTCGGCATCGGCGCGGGCCGGGGCGCCCTCGGCGTCGAGGTCGATCGACCCGTCCTTGGACTGCCAGGGCCGGATCCGCTCCACGGCATCCTTGAGCACGGGCCACGCCGGGTGCTCGACCACCCTGCTCACCGAAGGAACCTTTCCCTCCGTACCCACCTGCACAAGAATTTCCGTCATGACCCCATCCTCCACGGGAGAACCTGCGTAAGCAGACCGTATCCACAGGAGGTTTCTCCCAGCAAGGGGACCTCAGAAAATTATCCTGCCCCACCCCAGGCTTCACCGCACTTTTTCCTGTCGATCATGCATATGGGGGAGGCTCCGTGTGAACGGGGTTCAGCCCCTGGACGGGGCGGGCACAGGCGATACGGTCCAGGAGGGTCGTGGGGACGCGGCCCGCCGCCGTCGACGGAAGCGAGTCACCCCTTGAACTTCCTCACCATCGGTCACCGCGGAGTCATGGGTGTCGAACCCGAGAACACCCTCCGGTCCTTCACCGCCGCCCAGGAGGCGGGCCTCGACGTCATCGAACTCGATCTGCATCTGAGCAAGGACGGCGTGCTCGTCGTCATGCACGACACGGACGTGGACCGCACGACGGACGGAACCGGCCCGATCGCCGACAAGACCCTTGCCGAGCTGCGCGCCCTGGACGCCGGGCGCGGCGAGCGGATCCCCGTCTTCGAGGAGGTGGTCGACGCCGTCCGGACGCCTCTGCAGGCCGAGATCAAGGACGTCCGGGCGGCCCGGGCGCTGGCCGAGGTGATGAACGGACGGGACCTGGCCGGCCGGGTCGAGGTGTCCTCGTTCCACGACGAGGCGATCGCGGAGATCGCCCGGCTGGTTCCCGGGGTGCGCACCGCGCTCATCGCCGGCCGCTACGGCACCGACGTCGTGGAGCGGGCGGTCGAGGCCGGCGCCTCGACCGTCTGCCTCGACATCCGCCGGCTCACCCTGGAGATCGTCGAGCACGCGCGCAAGGCCGATCTGAGGATCATCGGCTGGGTGGTGAACACCCAGGACCACCTCAGACTCGTACGGGCCCTGGGGCTCGACGGGGCGACCACCGACTACCCGGAGATCAAGCGCACCGGGCGCTTCACCGCGTGACGGTCAGGCCAGCTCCTTCACCAGCAACTCGAACCGCAGGTCGTCGCGGAGCGGAACGCCGAAGCGCTCGTCGCCGTACGGGAAGGGGTACGTCCTTCCCGTACGGCGGTAGCCCCGCCGCTCGTACCAGGCGATCAGGTCCTCGCGCACGGAGATCACGGTCATGTGCATCTCGCGCACGCCCCAGGTCTCACGGACCTGCCGCTCGGCCTCCGCGATGACCGCCCGGCCGAGTCCGGCGCCCTGGAGGACGGGGCTGACCGCGAACATCCCGAAGTAGGCGTGCTCGCCGCGGCGCTCGAGCTGGCAGCAGGCGACGATCCGGCCGTCGCGCTCCACCGCCAGCAGCCGGCTGTCCGGGGAGGCGACGACCTCCCGCACGCCCTCCGGATCGGTCCGCTGCCCCTCGAGGATGTCCGCCTCGGTGGTCCACCCGGCGCGACTGGAGTCCCCCCGGTACGCCGACTCGATCAGCGCGACGAGGTCGTCCACGTCGGCGTCGGTGGCGTCGCGGAAGGTCAGTGCGGTGGTGGTGGCGGATTCCATGGGGCGCTTCTCCGGTTCCTCTGCTGTGTCCGTTGCTGTGTCTGTGTCGCACTCCGGCGCGGCTCGGCCGGGGACGAGACTAACCCGGGCACTACGCTCGGCCGCATGGTGCATGTACTGAGCAGCCGCGTCCTCCTGCGCCCCACCGACCCCGAGCGTTCCCGCGTCTTCTACGGCGAGCGGCTCGGCCTCGCCGTCCACCGCGAGTTCGGCACCGGGCCGGAGCGCGGCACCGTCTACTTCCTCGGCGGCGGCTTCCTGGAGCTCTCGGGCCGCTCGGACGCCGTGCCGTCCCCGGCGGTACGGCTGTGGCTCCAGGTCGAGGACGTGGCGGCGGCGCACGAGGAGCTGCGGGCCGCGGGCGTCGAGATCGTCCGGCCCCCGGTGAAGGAGCCCTGGGGGCTGGTCGAGATGTGGATCGAGGACCCGGACGGCACCCCGATCGTGCTGGTGGAGATCCCGTCGGACCATCCCCTGCGGTACCGGCCGGGAATCTGAGCCCGGCCGTTCGGGCTCGGACGCCGGGCACGACGGTGGCCACCTGCGTGTCGACCGGACCGGTGGGCCGATCGCGGTCGGCGCGGCGGCGGGGACGCACCCGGGGCACGGGCACGGGGTGCCTCGGGGCGGGGCGAAGGAGCCGGTGGCCGCCGCGCGGTGCGGCCGGGCCCGGCGGTACGGTCGGCCGCCGTCCCGCACCGGTGGGTTCCCCGCCGGATGGCCCGGGTCCGGCACCGGGCTTAGCGTGCTGGCAGGGACGCACCCGGGAGGGACCGCCGTGGAAGGAGAGCCATGGAGCTGACCGCACCGGTGACCGGCGGCCCGTGCTGGGTCGAACTGGGGACCGGCGACCCGGAGTCCGCCCGGCGGTTCTACACGCGGCTGTTCGGCTGGCGTCCGACGACGGACGCGCGTGAGGAGGCGGGCGGTTACACGGTCGCGCACCTCGGCGACGCGGCGGTCGCCGCGCTGGCGCCGCTGGACCGGCCGTCGCAGCCGGTCGCCTGGAACGTGTCGTTCGCGGTGCCCGACGCCGAGGCCGCCGTCCGCGCGGTGACCTCGGCGGGCGGGACGGTGCTCCTCGGCCCGGTGGACGTGTTCGACCTGGGCCGTTCCGTGGTGGCCGCCGACCCCTCCGGTGCCCTCTTCCAGCTGTGGCAGCCCGGCGCCTTCCCGGGCGCCGGGCTGTTCAACGCCCCCGGGTCGCTGGGCTGGGTGGAGCTGCTGACCCGCGCGCCGAAGGAGGCCGTGGCCTTCTACACCACCGTGTTCGGCTGGAGCGTGGGCCCCTCCCCGCGCTACCCCCGGTGGGGCGTCGGCGGCGCGGACTTCGGCGGCATGGTGACGATGGACGACAAGTTCCCGCACGAGGTGCCCGCGCACTGGCTGCCGTACTTCGCGGTCGAGGACGTGGACGCCGCCGCCGTGACGACGACGCGGGTGGAGGGCACCGTGCTGATGGAGCCCACCTCGCCGCCCGACGGCCCGCGCATCGCGGTGCTCCGGGACCCGCAGGGGGCGATGTTCGGCGTGTACCGGGCGGGCGACGGGCGCTGAGGCCCGGCGGGACGGGCGCGCGGCGCGCTCCGGGTGCGGCCCCGGCCCGGCGGTGCCCGCGGGGCCGGGTGCCACGAGCGGTTTCAGGCCCGCAGGGTGCCCGGGCGGCCTTCCAGCTGTCCGAGCAGCTCGCCCAGCAGGGCGGCGAGTTCGCCGCGTTCCGGCCCCTGCAGGCCGGAGAGCACGGCGGTCTCGTAGGCGAGCTGCGCGGGCAGGACGCCGTCGACCAGGTCGCGCCCGGCGTCGGTGAGGCGGACGTGCGCGACGCGGCGGTCACGGGTGTCGCCGCGGCGTTCGACCAGCCCGCGCTCGGTGAGCTGTTTGAGGCGTTTGGTGACGGCGGCGCCCGAGGAGAAGGTCTCCCGGGCCAGCTCGCTCGGGGTCAGTTCGCGGCCGGTGCGGCGCAGCGCGCCGAGCAGGTCGAACTCGGGGCGGGTCAGGCCGGCCCGGCGCAGCGGGGCGTCCTCGGCCTGCTGGAGGAGGGCGGAGCAGCGGTTGATGCGGCCGATCACCTCCATGGGGCCGGTGTCGAGGTCGGGGTGGACGGCCCGCCACTGCCGGACGACCTCGGCGACGGTGTCGCCCCGCCTGCGGGCGGGCTCGGCCCGGACGGCCGTGCCCCTCCCCTCGGTGTCCGTCCGGCTGTCGCCGCGCGTCACCGCTGCTCCTTCGCCGGCCGATGGTCCTTCGGTCGCCGTCATGGCCGTGCGTCCTCCGTGTGCGTGCTCGTGCCGGGGTCCGGGAGCAGCCCCTGGCGTCGTACCGTCGCCGCGAGCGTACGGTGTGCCGCCTGCTCGGCGAGCACGACCCGCTCCTGCGGCAGGGCACGCTGCCACCATTCTCCGGCCGCGGCGTCGGCGGTGGCCCGCAGGTCGACCAGTGCGGCGGCGAGGCCGCGCCGGGCGGACTCCAGGGCCGCGGGCGTGCTCCGCGGGTCGGCCGACAGGCGGGCGGCGTGCTCCCGGGCGTGGTCGACGGCGGTGAGCGCCCGCTCGACGCGCCGGCCCGCCCGCCGGTTGGTGACGGCCACGGCGGCGACGAACCCGACCAGGGCGCCGACGAGCGTGTCCACCACGCGGTCGGCGACCAGGTCGCCGGTCGGCTGGTAGCCGGGGAACTCGGTGACGAGCAGGGCCAGCGGGGTCACGCAGACGCTGCCGAGCCAGTAGTTGCGGCCGATGAGCGCCTCGGCGCCGAAGTTGCAGACCAGGCAGCACAGGACGAGGGCGAGCGGGCCGAGGTGGGCGATCGGGGCGATGGCCGCGAAGAGCAGGACGCCGACCAGGTTGCCGACGACGCGCTGCACGGCCCGGCTCCAGGTGAGGGTGATGTTGGCCTGGTAGATCGAGGCCGCGGTGACCAGGGCCCAGTAGGGGCGGCCGACGCCGAGGGCGAGGGAGGCGTAGCCGGCGAGCGCGCAGCCGAGCCCGGTGCGGACGGCGATCGGGGTGAGCGGTCCGAGCCTGCTCCACAGCGGGCGCGGCGCCGTGGCGCGTTCCGCGGCCGCGCCCAGGAGTTCGTCGGCGTCCGTGCGGGGCTCGTCGGTGTGCGGGACGCGGCCCGTGCCGCGCAGGGCGCGGGCCCAGGCGCGCAGGCGTACGGGGTCGGTGTCGGCCGGGGCGGCGAGCGCGATCTCGGCGCGGACCACGAGCCGTTCGAGGGCGCGGCGGGTGGCCGAGGGACGGTTCCCGGCCGCCAGCAGCGTCTGCCAGGCGGCCTGGACGGCGGCGTAGGCGGCGGACCGGGCCCTCGGGTCGCCGTCACCGTCGCCCGCCGTCTCGGCGTACGCGGCGGTGGCGTTCAGGGCGTGGGCGGTGGCCCGGCGCTCCGGGCCGTGCGGCCGGACCGGCGCGGGCGCCATGCCGACCAGCCAGGCCCACGCGCCGGCCGCGGCGGCGAGCGCGAGGTGGCCGGGGACCTGGCCGAGGGTCTGCGGGACGAACAGCGAGGCCGAGCTGACGAAGGTGAGGATCACATGGGCGGGCGGCCCGATGCGGGTGGCGTCGCACAGCACCTTCTGGACGGCGGCCAGCACGGCGCCGACGGTGACCAGGACGACGGCGTTCTCGGTGAGGGAGGCGGTGACCAGGGCCGCGGCGAGGCCGCCGAGCATGCCGAGGACCACTCCCGCCAGCACCCTGGCCCGGGCGACGTACGGACGGTTGTGGGCGTACAGGGCGCACAGGGACCCGGCCATCGTGTACGCCGCCAGGTCGAGCCGGCCGAGCGCCACCAGGATCAGGCTGGGCGGTGCGACCGCGACGACCACGCTGAGGGCCGGCTTGAACCAGATGTCGGAGGGCCGCCCGAGGCGCAGCACACCGGCGACCGGGAGGCGCCGGGCACGCGAGGGGGTGGGGGTCGCACTGCTCATGAGGAACTATGTTAACAGGTGTTTTACTAGTAAAGGATTTTCTCGGCCCCCTTCAGCCCCCTCCGGTCTCCTCCGCCCCTCCGG
>NZ_MSGP01000261.1 GCF_002078235.1 Streptomyces viridosporus | reverse complement strand
GGACGTGGTCGATCCTCTCGATCCAGTGGTACTTCTGCAGCGCCACCGCGTCGAAGCCGCCCAGTTCGCCGGCCTGCGCGAAGGAGGGCTTGAGCGCGGCCAAGCTCTCGGCGGTGGTGCCGGGGCGCATGTGCTCGTCGTGGTCGAGGACCGACAGTCCGTTGCGGTCCCGCACGGGGACGACGGAGCGGTCGAAGCGGTTCTCCTTCCAGGCGGTGGCCGCGCGCTCCTGCGACAGCGCCGCGTACGCGTCGACGTCGCGCCGGGAGAAGCCCTCGAGGGTGGCGATCAGGTCGGCGCCGATGCCCTGCGGCACGAACCCGGTGGCGTGACTGGTACGCGGGTCCAGCGCCCAGGCGCCGCCGTCACTGCCCATCGGCACCCGCGACATGGACTCCACGCCGCCCGCCAGGACCAGGTCCTCCCAGCCCGAGCGCACCTTGGCGGCGGCCAGGTTGACGGCCTCCAGACCGGAGGCGCAGAAGCGGTTCTCCTGCACGCCGGCCACCGTGTCGGGCAGCCCGGCGGCGATGGCGGCGGTGCGGGCGATGTCGGAGCCCTGGTCGCCCACCGGGCTGACCACACCGAGCACGATGTCGTCGATCGCCGCCGGGTCGAGGTCCGGGAAGCGGGCGCGGATCTCGTGGATGAGGCCGACGACCAGGTCGATCGGCTTGGTGCCGTGCAGGGCGCCGTTCGCCTTGCCGCGACCGCGCGGGGTGCGGATCGCGTCGTACACGTACGCTTCGGTGCTCACCTTGGGTGCCTTCCATGTCGGGTCCGGAGAAAGCCGAGAACGCAGCACGGGTGTCGTCGAGGTGGGTCGGCACTCAAGCGAGCAGCGAGCGGCCGATGATCTCCTTCATGATCTCGGTGGTGCCGCCGTAGATGGTCTGGATACGGCTGTCGAGGAACGCCCGGGCCACCCGGAACTCGCTCATGTAGCCGTATCCGCCGTGGAGTTGCAGACAGCGGTCGACGATCCGCTTCTGCAGTTCGGTGGCCCACCACTTGGCCATCGAGGCGTCCACGGCGTCGAGCCGTCCCCGGCCGTGTTCGGTGACGCAGCGGTCCACGAAGGTCCGGGTGACCGCGGTCTCGGTGGCCATCTCGGCGATCTCGAAGCGGATGTGCTGGAGCTTGGCCAGCGGCCTCCCGAACGCCTCGCGCTCCTTCACGTACCGCGTGGTGACGTCCAGGATCTCCTCCGCCGCGGCGGCGGCGCCGACCGCGATGGCCAGCCGCTCCTGGGCGAGGTTGCCCATGAGGTAGGCGAAGGCTTGGTTCTCCTCGCCCAGCAGGTTCTCCTTGGGGACGCGCACGTCGTTGAAGAACAGCTCGGCGGTGTCCTGGGCCTTCTGGCCGATCTTGTCGAGGTTGCGGCCGCGTTCGAAGCCCTCCATGCCGCGCTCGACGACGAGCAGGCTCTGTCCGCCGCTTCCGCCCTCGGGGGTGGTGCGGGCGACCACGACGACGAGGTCGGCGAGGATGCCGTTGGAGATGAAGGTCTTCGCTCCGTTGAGCAGGTAGTGGTCGCCCCGGTCGGTGGCGGTGGTGCGGATGCCCTGCAGGTCGGAACCGGCGCCGGGTTCCGTCATGGCGATGGCGGTGACGATGTCGCCGGAGGTGAAACCGGGCAGCCAGCGGCGTTTCTGCTCCTCGTCGGCGAGCCGGGTCAGGTACGGGCCGACGATGTCGTTGTGCAGGCTCAGGGCCAGCCCGGAGGCGCCGGCGCGGGCGAACTCCTCGACGAGGACGGCGCTGTACCGGAAGTCGTCGGTCCCGCCGCCGCCGTACTCCTCGCCGACGGCCATGCCCAGCAAGCCCTGGCGACCCGCCGAGCGCCACACCTCGCGGTCGACGACGCCGTCCTTCTCCCAGCGTTCGTGGTGCGGGGCCACCTCCTTGGCGAGGAAGGTCCGCACCGTCTCGCGGAAGGCCTCGTGGTCGGGGCCGTACAGGTCTCGTTCCACTGTCACAACCAACTCCTCACGCGCTCGATCAGCCGGGCGGGATCGGGATCGACGGGGGTGACGTTGAGCATGGTCACGCCCGCCTCTCGAAAGACCTCGATGCGGTCGCGGACGTAGCCCTCGGGGCCGGCCAGGCAGAGCTGCTCCAGCAGCTCGGCCGGTACGGCGGCCTCCGCGTCCTTCTTGCGGCCCGCGAGGTAGTGCTCCTGGACGGTGGCCGCGGCGGACTCGTAACCGTAGGAGCAGACCAGGTCGTGGTAGAAGTTGCGGCCGGGCGCGCCCATGCCGCCGACGTAGAGGGCGACGGTGGGGCGCATCAGGTCACGGACGGCCTCGGCGTCGTCGCCGATGGCCAGCAGACCGCCCGCCACGATCGAGAGCGGGCCGAGCGCGGGGTCGCGCGCGGCGCCGCCCTCGGCCAGGGACCGGCCCCATACCTCGGCGGCGTGCTCGGGGACGTAGAGGAACGGCAGCCATCCGTCGGCGATCTCGGCGGCCATGCGGACGTTGGCCGGGCCCAGCGCCGCGAGGTAGACCGGGATGGCGTCGCGGACCGGGTGGTTCAGCAGCTTCAGCGGTTTGCCGAGGGTGCCCCCCTTCTCAGCCGGTAGGGGCAGGTCGGTGATGCCGTGGTGCTCGATCACCTCGCGTCGCCAGATCCGCCGGGACAGCTCGATCACCTCGCGGGTGCGGCCCAGCGGGCGGTCGTAACGGCGGCCGTGCCAGCCCTCGACGACCTGAGGGCCGGAGGCGCCGACGCCGAGGAGGGCGCGGCCGCCGCTGAGGGCGTCGAGTCCGGCCGCGGTCTGGGCGATCAGTGCGGGGGTGCGCGAGTAGACGTTGAGAATGGCCGAGCCGATCCGCATCCGTTCGGTCTTCGCGGCGAGGTATCCCATGATCGTCGGAGAGTCGAAGCCGTATGCCTCGGCCACCCAGACGGCGTCGAGGCCCGCGGACTCCAGGGCGGCGGCCCGGTCCGCGGCGGCGCGCGGATCATCGGCGTACGCCAGGGGTGAGGACAGTTCCATCAGCAGTGGTCCTTCAGCAGTTCGGGCACGTCCCAGTCGCGGGCCACGTCGGGGGTGTGCGCGCC
>NZ_MSGP01000260.1 GCF_002078235.1 Streptomyces viridosporus | reverse complement strand
TTCTGCCCTCCGGTCCGGGCACTGCCCGGACCGGAGGGCAGAACACGGCGGGAGGTGGCGCGCGGTCTGCGCGCCGGTGTGCTCGCCGCCGCCCTGACTCCGGTGCTCACCGCCTTCCGCTTCCCGGCCGGGGGCGCCCCGCGCGACACCGGCTTCGACACGACCTATCGCGGCCGCTGCATCCGGGGCGTCCGGATGCCCGCCCGGAACGCGTTCGAGGGCGAGCGGTGGCACGTCACCGTCGACGGCCGCCCCCTGCACCTGATGCGCCGTGCCGACGGCACCTGGCTGAGCACGGTCGACCACTACAGCTCGCACCGGACACCGCTCGAGGCCACCCGCGCCGCCGTCGACGCCCTCGCCCCCGGCCAGCGGCTGCGCGATCACCAGGGAGGTCCGCATGGCGTACGTGCGTAAGGACGCCGCCACGCTCACGAGCGGCGAGAAGCGCCGGTTCGTCAACGCGCTGCTGGAGGTCAAACGGCGGGGTGAGTACGACGAGTTCGTGCGGATGCACCTCGCGTACTACGCCCCCGACGGCGAGCGCGGACTACGCACCGCGCACATGGCGCCCTCCTTCCTGCCCTGGCACCGCCGGCTCCTGCTCGATCTGGAGAGTGCCCTGCGCCGGGTGGACGACTCGGTGACCCTTCCGTACTGGGACTGGACCCGCGACCGCACGACCACCTCCGTCCCCTGGACGGAGGACCTCCTCGGGGGCAACGGGCGCAGCTCCGACAACCGGGTGATGACCGGCCCGTTCGCCCACCGGCAGGGCAACTGGGCCATCAGGGTGGGCGTGACCGACGAGGAGTTCCTCACCCGGGACCTCGGCCGCCGGAGCGCCCCGTTCGACCTGCCCACCGAGCGTGATCTGGAATGGGCGCTGAGGGACCCCGTCTACGACGTGGCGCCCTGGGACTCGACGGTCACGGAGGGCTTCCGCAACAAGCTGGAGGGCTGGGGCACCGGCCAGGGCAGCGCCTCGTGGCGCAACCACAACCGCGTTCACCGCTGGATCGGCGGAGTCATGCTCGGCGCCGCCTCGGTCAACGACCCCGTCTTCTGGCTGCACCACGCCTTCGTCGACCTGCAGTGGTACCGCTGGCAGCGTCGGCACGGCGGGGCCCGCTACCTCCCCGCGGCACCGCCGGGCTCCGGCAACGCGCAGCACGGCCGTGTCGTGGCACGCCACGAGAAGCTGCCGCCGTGGGACGTGACGCCGAACGAGCTGGAGGACGTGGGCCAGATCTACCGCTACGGGTAGGTGACACGGGCACACAGGAAGAGCCCCGGCGCCCCGCGCGCCGGGGCTCTCGCCCCGATGCGGCGGACGTCGGCGGCCGTGGCCCTCGTGGCGCCCCCGGCGGCTGCCGTTCACGCGGGCGCCGCCGCCCGGGGACCTGCCGCACCGCGCCCTCGTGTTCAGCCATTCGGCACATACCCAAAGACACCGTGACCTGCATCTTCACGAAAGATCTACGCATCAGGGCGTTTTGGCTGTCATAAGCCGCACGCATCGCTTAAGTTACCTACTGTCAGTGACCGGCCCATAACGGGCTGTGTCCACTCGAGAACGGAGAGGTAATGCGCAAGTTCCAGAAGGCTGCTGTTGTCGTTGCCATGCTCGGCAGTGTCGGCTTCCTCGGTGCGGGCGTCAGCCACGCCGGTGACAAGCCGTCGTTCGAGCTGAACAACGAGCAGACCGTGACCTGTGTGCAGGACAACTCGGTCCAGTCGCTCATCTCCATCGACGACGTCAACGCGGGCGTCGGCGCCCTGCTCGGCCTCGGCAACGCGGAGAACACCGAGACCAACGCCGTGGCTTGCACCAACGCTCTCGGCATCGGCTGACGACCACTGCCAAGTGGTCTGGGCAGGTCCCGGGGCGCGGATCCACGTGTCCGCGCTCCGGGCCTGCCCGGCTCGTCGGTCGGTTCGGGATTGTTGAGGAAAAGGTAGATGTTCAAGTCGAAGAAGATCGCGGCGGCGGTGGCGGGGGTCCTGGGTGGCTTCGCCCTGATCGGCGCCGGCGCCCTCCAGGCCGTCGGTGCCGAGGGTTCCGGCGAGTGCACCGAGGACGTCAGGGGCAATGTCCGCTGCGTGCAGGTGAACGAGCAGCGGATCACGCGCGGCGAGGACGGAAAGGTCCACCTCGACCAGACGACGTCGCAGGACTGCTCCGGCTCGGGCGGCGAACTCTCCTGCGTGAGCAGCGTCGTGCTCGGCGACAGGGAGTCCTGACAGTACGGGAGGGGCGTGGTGGCGCTGTCGCCTGATCACCGAACTGCCGGATTGCCGGATTACCGGGCCGATTTTATGAATGTGCGACAGCACTGCAAAGTGTCTTTTTCTCCATGTAAACGCGATTCAGCGTTTCACCTATCAATTGACGCAAAGGCCACCTAAATTCGGTGGCTGTCAGCGACCAATCCGCAACGGATTGTGTCTACACGAGAATGGAGAGGTAATGCGCAAGTACCAGAAGGCCGCCGTCGTGATGGCCATGCTCGGCAGCGTCGGCTTCCTCGGTGCCGGTGTCAGCCACGCCGGTGACAAGCCGTCGGCGAAGCTCGACAACGAGCAGACCGCGACCTGCGTCCAGGACAACTCGGTCCAGTCGCTCGTTGCCGTCGACGACGTCAACCTGGCGCTCGCCATCCTGGGTCTCGCCAACGCGGAGAACACCGAGACCAACGTGGTGGCCTGCGGCAACGCCCTCGGCGTCGGCGGCCGATGACCACCGTCAGGTGATCTGGACAGGTCCCGGGGCGCGAACCCACGTGTTCGCACCCCGGGACCTGTCGGCTCGTCGGTCGGTTCGGGATTGTTGAGGAAAAGGTAGATGTTCAAGTCGAAGAAGATCGCAGTGGTGGCGGGAGTTCTGGGGAGCTTCGCCCTGATCGGTGCCGGCGCCGTCCAGGCCGTCGGTGCCGAGGGTTCCGGCGAATGCGCCGAGGACAGCAAGGGCAACGTTCGCTGCGTGGACGTGAACGAGCATGAGTTCACGTCCGACAAGTACGGCAAGGTCCGCGTCGCCAACAACATGTCGCAGACCTGTTCCGGATCGGGCGTGGAGGTTTCCTGCGCGAACAGCGTCGTCGTCGGTGATAAGAAGTCCTGACGTCTCCGTCGGCCGAGGCGCCGTTGTTCACGGCGGTACCTCTCGCGCCGCACCGTCCGTACACACAGGTATGGCCGGGACCCGGTATCGGGCCCCGGCCATTTCTGGTTGTCATCGGCATACGGCCGGGACGGGCCCGGCACACAGTGACTCGACGGCGTTGCAGTACGGCAGGTCGTCGATGGGGCGGTCGGTGCAGAAGCGGCCGATCAGGTCCGAGGACTCCAGCCTGCGTTCGACGGTGACCAGGTGGTCCGCCTCCTTGACGGTGGTGAACCGCGCCGCGGGCATCGCCGTGGCGAGTTCACGGCCCATCTGCGGGGTGCAGAGGGTGTCGTACTCCCCCGTGAACACCAGGGACGGCACGTCGGGGATCGGCAGGGGCCGGTAACAGCCGTGCGTCAGCAGCCGCGTGTTGTGCTCGACCGCCTTCCTGATCTCGTCCGGCGTCTGGTTCAGGAACTGCTGCTGGAGGAGGCGTGCCACGGCCGCGTGCTTGCGGACCTGTCCGGCCTCCGGGTTGCACATGAACAGCCGCACCAGTCCGACGGCGGCCTCGCCGATCTCACCGCGCTCGAGTGCCCGGGACAGACGGGGCACGGCGTCGGTGTAGATCTCGGGAAGACGCTTCGCCGCGCCACAGAAGATGATGCGCCGGACGAATTCGGGGTGGAGCTGTGCGAAGCGGAGACCGACGACTTCACCGAAGCAGCCCCCGAACAGGTTCACCTGCGGCATGCCGATGCTCACCAGCATGTGCCTGACCGCGGCGGCGAGGAAGTCCATGCCGTACCGGGCGGGCAGGAAGTCCGAGCTGCCGTAACCGGGGAGATCCACGGTGACCAGCGTGCACAGCGGTGACAGCCATTTCTCGTGGCCCTGCCAGGAGAACCTGTTCTGGGACGAGCCTCCGAGCAGTACCAGCGGGACGGTCTGCGGAGCGCTCTGGTGGACGATGCGGCACGTGTACGTGAAGCCTTCGAAGGTGAGGCTCCGCTCCTCGACCTGCTCGGGCGCAGGTGGGGCGGAGGCATGGCGGTATGCGTCCGGTGCGTCCTGGGGGATGGTGGCGGTAGTGCGCATGAACGACTCCGGGGCAGGGAGAACGACGAGGAACCCGTTCATGATTGCCGACAACACCGTTTTTGGGGTGGAACCACTCATTTGTGGGCGATCCCGTCGGATCCGCCACCGGCCTGAACCCGGCGGCGGAGCCTTCCCCCGGAGCGGAAAAGGACCAACGTTTCTGCCGGTCACTGGTGTTGTGCCCCCGACAGGACTCGAACCTGCGGACAAGTGCTCGGGAGGCGCTGGGTGGAAACATCGGCTCACGCCCTCTGACCTCGGGTTCTCCGGCCAACGGCTGCGGATGCGCGGTGACTTCGACACGCGTTCGACGGACGGGCAGGTGTCGTATGCCGGCTGAAGCCACCCGCACCGGGTACCCGTCCGAGCATGCTCGCTCCAGTGGCCTACCGCTCGTACCACGGCGCGACGACCGTGTGGGCGTTCGTGGTCGCCCTTCTCATCGTGCTGGTGGCGGGTTGGTACCTCCGGCGCCGGAGGTAGGCGCGCCACCCGCAGACCTGCTTCTCAGGAACTGACCTGCCGCTGTGGACGGTTGGCGAGGAACGAACTGCGGCTCCTCCCGTGGACGGGGCCGAAGGACAAGCCCTGCTACCTGAACACCGACGACAGGGGCGGCCGCATGTCCCGCCCGGCGGACAACATCGAGGCGGTGCAGCTGTGGATGTCAGCTGCCTTCTGGTCTGTAGCTTTGTGAAGATCGGTCATCGGGCGGCAAGGAAGCTGCGGGGTGGTCTGTGCCGGGCGGGGCTGGGCGCTGAGAATTGTGGAGGTTGCGGCACTTCGCTGCCGTACCGGAAGATCGCCCGGTGTCCCGTCTGATAGGCCCGCATACTGCCGACCCATGCCCCCGCTGTTCCGACGAAGCGGTCCGCCTGGGCACACCGCCCTCCGCCGCCGAGCCCGACGCCGTCGGCTACACCTGCGACCGCTGTGGACACGCCTGGTCCCGGCAGGTGGAAGCCGACCTGGAGATCCACGACACCGTACGGGCGGACCTCCCCCAAGCGACGCTGTACGGCAACGTCTGGCAACTGGAGGACGACCGCGTCCTGATCCGGGGAGCGGGCGGCGACGGGCATCGGTGGGTCGAACGCTGGAGAGTCATCCCTTACTGACCTTCTCCTGCTTCCGCCTCAACCGACGACAGTCGACCCGGAGGGTGGGCAAGCCGTCCGACCAGGTGCGTGTGTGCCTTGCTGCGCCCCGTCCGGTCCCAGCCACGCTGCCGTGCCGTCGCCCAGAGCAAGCCCGCGACCGCCAGGCCCGCGGCAAGAACGCGAGAGCCCTCAGCTTGGAAAGCTGCGATCATTCGCTGTTGTTGGCCGCGGCCCAGTCTCCGACCCGGCTGTCCTTCTTCGTGGTCAGATGCGGGGAGAAGTCGTCGAGCAGGATCGCGATGCGGATGTCCGGCGGGTAGAGGGTGCGCAGGCAGCGGCAGAACTCCAGGAACCTCGTCCGGTTCTTCTTCGGTTCGATGTGGCCGTAGAGCTTGTCCTTGCCGAGGTCGTAGGCGGCGAGCAGGTGCCTGACCCCGTGCGGACGGGTGTGGGTCGCCCGCCTGCGGGGCCTCGGCTCCCGGTCGGGGCCCTTGTGCCGTCCTCCGCGCTCGGCCCACTGTCGACCGGGGTGGGGCTGGAGGTTGAGTAGGCCGAACTCATCCAGTTATAAGACGATTTCGGGTTCACTGTGGTCGGGTATGACTTCGCCGTCGGCGATCGAGTAGAGGTGCTCGACGCGTACTTTCCCGGCGGCGTAGTCGGGATCGCGGGAGGTCTTCCAGGTCTTCATGCGTTGAAACGACACGCCCTCCTCGCGGAGCAGGACCCGAAGGCCCTCGTGGCTGATGTCGTCGACCGCCCCTCGGCAACCAGGAAGTCGGCCGGCTTGGCCAGGCTCCAGGTCGAGAACGGCAGACCGTGCTCGGCCGACCTGGACTTGGCGATCTTCTTGGTCTCGCGCCGCTCGGGCGGGGTGAGTGTCCTGGATCGATCTCGCGAACGCGTACTCGCTCAGCCACCGGCACGGCTTCCCTGCCGCGCGCTGCCGACGAGTGTCATTCCGTCGGCGTGCCGATCCGAAGCCGGTTGCCGTCAGGGTCGCGCAGCTCAATCTCGCGCGCCCACGGAGCGTCCTTCACCTGCACACCGAACTCCGAGGCGATGGCCTCGACATCACGCATGCGGAGGTAGACCAACGTGTCGGGACGGGCGTCTTCCTTGTGCTCCGACAAGAACAACCGCACCCCGCCCCGGGCGACCTCGACGAACGCGGGAAGCTCCGGTTCGAAGCGGTGCTCCCACTGCTTGGCGAAGCCCAGCCGCTCGTACCACGCGACCGCCGCCGCAGCGTCCTCGACGCGAAGAATGGGGATGACTTCCTCCTCCATGGAGCCATCGTCGCAGACCGCCCGGGGCGAACATTGCCTGATGCGGCACTAGCTCCCTTGGGAGACGACGTCTCTGCCCCAACGACAGTCGAAAACCAACACGCTTTCCAAGTCCGTTGGTGAGCTTGGAGGCTGCGAACGGGATGGAAGAATCACCGTCAGGTGATCAATGGGATCCTGTTCCGGACCGTCTGAGCGGCGACAGGGTGTACTCCTCACGCCGCAGCCGCGGCTACCTGCGGCGTCGGCAGATCAAACACACCATTCCGGAGCCGACCAACCAACAGGCCAACCGCAGGCGCCGAGGTGGCGCGGGTGGCCGGCCCGCCGGCTTCGGCAGCACCCGTCACTCTTGCCGCGATCAGGCCGGGGCTACGTTCCTGAACACCGGGTAGCTCTCACTCGCCGGGATCGTTCGGATGCCTGCCCTCCCTGGGGACCCCGAGCAAACCGAGCGCGGTCAGTACGGTGACGCACAACGTCATCCAGCCGATGAAGGCGCCGCCGCCGTACAGCACCGCACCGGCTACCTGGGCCCCTGTCTCGTGCGAAAGCACGCCCGCCACCACCGCGGCCAGCAGCGACGACACGAAAGACAAGGTCACAAGAAGCACCTGAACAGGAAATGTCGGCCTCACCAGTCGATCCCCTTCCACCAGGGTGGTCGACCAGTCGGCGGGCAGCCTCAGCTCGACCACCGCTTGCGATGGCCTGCTGAGGCTCCGCGACGATTGGAGACTCGTCTTGCTCATTTCCAGTTGAGCCCGGAGCACTGTCCCCCATCGGACACGTCGCCAGTGCTCTGCAGCTCTCGGTGGAACAGGGAGGAGCCTAGCGGGGGTCGTTCAAGGTCACCACCACTCGAACTCGCTGGGGCAGTGGCGGGCGCATGGGGCACCGGTGGCATCCGGGTCGTGCCGCCTCGGACATGGATCCGTTTCGATGCCGCTGAACAGAGGAGGTGCTGGTGGCGGGCCGGACTCACGACGTCGGCCTTCTTCGGCACGGGGTGGGCGGTCGGGCTCTCTGCATCGGCTGCTGAGCGAGGGTGGTGGGTCGGCGGCGTCGCCGTCCTCTGCTCGCTCACACTCCTCTCCATGGTTCACCAAGTGAACGGTGCGACGCTCCTCACGACCGAGGGCATGGAGTTGCACACCCTTTTCCGTTGCAGATCGGTGCCCTGGGGCGAGGTTGCGGGGATCGAGGAGCGTTGTCTTCCAACGCGGAGTGGTACGTGGTCGGAGGTGCGTGTCGTCCGAGTTCGCGGAAGGGCACTCACGGTCCCGGGGACTCTCACCGCCCGGACGTACGACCCGAAATTCGAGGCGGAGTTGGCGATGATCCGGCAGTACAGGGCTCACGCAGCCGACAGTTGACATCGCATCAGGTGGTTGACCGGGTGAACGTCGGTTGATGCGGTCCGGCCGGACGACATGAACTTGTCGCGGCTCCGCTGTCCTTGCTCTGCGAAGACAGAGGAGCCGTCCACCGGTTCCCACCTCTCCCGGCACACGGCGTCGAGGACGGCTGCAGGGCCCTTCGTCTGCCGTGTGTTCGTGCTGCCAGCCATCGTGACGACGACCGCTTGCCGGCCGCCGCCGGTGTCGGGACGGCTCCGGGGCTCGCCCGAGCGACCGTGAACGGGGCTGGACGAGACGGAAGCCGAGACGGCCGCCCCCTCACCGCGGCACCGGAGACAGCTCGCGAGTAGCTGTCGGAACCACCGCTAGGCGGTCTCGGGCCGCGTCGCACGCGCGTCCGGGGCGGGCATCTGCTCGTCCTCGAACCAGGAGATCTCGCCTTCTCCGAAGTCCGGGGGCTGGAAGGGTTGTGTCGTCGGAGGCGGTGACACTGCAGCGGAACGGCGGGATTGCCCTTCCGGGGCGGAGAACAGCGACGTCGAGTCGATGAGGGGTCTGCCTTTCGTCACAGGCCCCTGTCGGGGCCTGGTGTGCCGTGACCGGGCACAGCGGTCCTACAGCTTGGTCATCTTGGCGTACGGGCTCAAGATCCGCATCTGTGCCGAGCCGAAATCCACGAGCGCCGCGACTCCGTCTTCGATGCCGATCACCCGGCCGAGACCGTACATGTCGTGGGTGACCTGGTCACCCACGGCGAAGTGCTTGGGAGCCGGTGCGACCGGGGCCTTGAAGGGGCTGGTGGGCAGGTGACGCTTCGGTGCCGCAGGCTTTGTCATGGCTCAGTATGAGCCCATGCGCGTCCCGTTCGCTGTGGCCGTCGGCACAGAGCCGGGCGGGAGCAACCAGGTCACGTCGCTGACCTGGTGTTTTGAAGCCGGATGAGGCGAAACTCGACCGCAGGTCTCCTTGCGTGTACGACAACCGGCACACGCGCCCGACCAAGTGGCTCAACGACGGCGTACCGTCCGCCCGGGTGGCGCAGTGGGCCGGGAGCGGCGCGGCCGTGTTCCTCGCCGCGTGCGCCCGGTGCGTCGACGGGCGGCTGCCGGCTCCGAAGCAGTGGCTCGAAGCCGCGGGTGGGCTGCCGGAGGCGCCGGGCGCCGACTTGGCCCCGCTCCGGCCGAGAACGTCGACACGTATGCGACACGGCCACCCGTCGGCACGGCCACCCGCGAAAACCCGGTGACGGCCGGACAGTCCTGGAGTCCGCCCTTGATCGTCAAGAGGGTGTCCGGGGCTTCGGCGTGACGAACGGCACTGGTTCCGACCGGCGAAAAGCCCTCCCCGAGGGGAGGGCGGAGACGTGCGCCCCCGGCAGGACTCGAACCTGCGGCCAAGCGCTTAGAAGGCGCCTGCTCTATCCACTGAGCTACGGGGGCCGGGTGTGGCGGCCTGTCGTCGTGGTGCCCGGACCCGGGCCGTTCCCCGACATCGCCGGGGACAAGGATAGGGCTCCCGCATCCTTGTCCCTGTCGCCTCGCCTCCGTGGCTCGGTGTGGAGGTTCGGTGAAGCGGTCCTGATAATCGCAGGCAGGTACGAATCGTGCACCGCTTTTGGCGTCTCGCGCACCGGGTGTTGTGCACTCGTTATGCCTGGACTGCGCCTGTGCCTCAGACGTCCCCTCCGCCCCTTGTGTCCTATCGGCACGCAGACATGCTCATATGTTTCAGAATTCCCCTGAAATTGGGCATTCTTCGCATGTGGTGACCTTGGACGTACGGCCTCAGCTGCTCGACGCTCTCTCCGCCCTGCGCGACCGTGTCGCCGCCGCACGCTTCCCGCTGCCCCTGGCGGGGGCCCCACGCGCGCGTGCCAACCGCGACGAGCTGCTCGCGCAGCTCGACGACTATCTGGTGCCCCGGCTGAGAGATCCCGAAGCGCCCTTGCTGGCCGTCGTCGGAGGATCCACCGGGGCCGGGAAGTCCACCCTGGTGAACTCCCTGGTGGGGCGGCGGGTCAGCGAGGCGGGCGTGCTGCGGCCGACGACACGGACGCCGGTGCTCGTCTGCCATCCGGAGGACCACCACTGGTTCAGCGGGATGAGGGTGCTGCCCGACCTCACGCGGGTGTGGGTGCCCCGCCACCAGGAACCGTCGGAGGACCTGCTGCTCCCCGGCGAGGACCCCGCGCGCGTGCTGCGCGTCGAGACCGCCGAGACCCTGCCCCCCGGCCTGGCCCTCCTGGACGCGCCCGACATCGACTCCCTGGTGTCCGACAACCGGGTCCTCGCCGCCGAGCTCATCTGCGCCGCGGACATCTGGATCATGGTCACCACCGCCGCCCGCTACGCGGACGCCGTGCCCTGGTACATGCTGCGCACCGCCAAGGAGTACGACGTCACCCTGGTGACCGTCCTGGACCGGGTGCCCCACCAGGTGGTGGCCGAGGTGTCACGGCAGTACGGTGCCCTGCTCACCAAGGCCGGCCTCGGCCACGTACCGCGCTTCACCGTGCCCGAGCTGCCCGAGTCGGCCTGGGGCGGCGGGCTGCTGCCCGCCACCGCCGTGGCGTCGCTGCGGACCTGGCTCGTGCACCAGACGCACGATGCCGCCGCCCGGCAGCAGGTCCTGGCCCGCACCGCGTACGGCGTCCTCGACTCCCTCAACGCCCGCATGCCCGAACTGGCCGGGGCCGCCGCCGCGCAGTACGCGGCCGCGCTGCGGCTCACCTCGGCCGTCGAGGGGGCGTACGACAGCGAGCACGCGCGCGTACGGGGCCGGCTGCAGGCCGGAGCCGTGCTCTCCGGGGACGCGCTCAAGCGGTGGCGCGCCTTCCCGCTCGACTGCACCCCGGGGGAGCTCCTCGACGCCCTGGTGGAGAGCCTGAGCGCGCTGCTGCTGTG
>NZ_MSGP01000026.1 GCF_002078235.1 Streptomyces viridosporus | reverse complement strand
GGAGGGGAGCGGCCTGGGGGAGGGGAGCGGGCGGCGCGCAAGCATGACGTGTTCCCGGCCCGGCCGCGGGGCCGGCGTAACCAGGTGTGGAAGACCGACCGCATACAGGCCCCGCTGCTGGTCGGCGGTGACCGCCGGGTTCGATCTCCTGGACGTGACGGTGGGGGACCTGCCCGCCCGCACCCCGCGCCTCAAGGGCACGGTCGAAGAGAAAGGTGGTGAACCGTGCGGTGGAGCCGATGCCGCCGGCGGCCCTACCCGGCTACGTTCACCAGCCGCGCCCCGGTAGACGCTCCTCCCGGCCGAAGGACGAGGGGCTGCTCGGCTTCGAGGACTCCACCGCCCGGCTGCTGGTCTGGACGCTGGGCTGGAGCACCGAGCACCGTCCCGCGCCGTTGCCGGGCAGGACCCCGCTTGAAGCGTCGAGGGCCACGCCGACCCAACGGACACGGCCTAGCGTTCCGCTTCTTCCCACGGTCTGACCCCGAGCTTTCCGGTGGTTCCGAGGTCGAGGTGCGGGGTCACCGTCACCGGGTCGGCGCCCTCCTTCGCCCGGACCCGCACGTGGGGCACGTTCACCGGCGTACCGAACTCGGTGGTGTTGCGCCAGACCAGGCCGGCGGTCGCCGACTCACCGGGCTCGAGCGTGACGGGCCGGGGCGGCTCGTCGGGTCCGGCGCCGGTGGTGATCTCGCCGCTGCCGTCGAGGATCTCGACGCCGTCGACGGGCTCGAGGCCGTCGTCCAGGAGTTCCAGCAGTGGGTAGCCCTCGACGGTGTAGGCGCGTGTGCCGCAGTTGTCGAGGCGCAGGCTCACGACGCGCAGTCCCATGGCCGCGTTGCCCTCGTCGGCGCTGACCCGGATCCCGGAGGCGGGGCACGTGCCCGGTTCGGCCGGTGCCTCGCTCGCGGGGACCTTGGTCACTTCGAGCACCTCGACCTGCGTCACCCGCGGCGCGGTGGGCGGCAGCTCTCCGGCCCGGACCGTGCCCCGCACGGTCTGTCCGGGGCCGACGTCGCGTACGGTCTCGGTCCGGTTGGTCACGGCCCCGCCGTCACCGCTCATGAAGGTGAAGACGACCGAGTAGGTCAGGGTCCCGGTGCCCTCGTTGGTGACCTCGTAGGCGGCGGAGACCCCCGAGTCCGAGCCGGTGGTGAGCCTTTCGGCGGAGACGGAGTGGCTGCGGGTGGGCGAGGGCGAGGCCGACGGGAGGGTCAGTGAGGTGATCCGCACGCCGTCCTTGCCCGGATCGTCGATCCGCGTGCCGTCCTGCGACGCGGCCGCGTCGGCGCCGGTGCCCCCGGCACTCGGGCGCTCCGTCCCGCAGGCCGTGAGCAGCAGAGCGGTCGCGGCGAGAGCCGACAGGAAGGGGGTGGTCGCGGCGAGTGCCGGACGGAGGGGAGCGGTTCTGCGCATCCGGTCATCTCATCAAGGTGTGGACCCTGCGCGTGCGACGGAGGCCACAGTTCCGGCCACAGGGGTGTAACAAGCGGGGGCGGGGAGACGCGGCTCCAGGAGCGGCCGCTGGCGGTTGGTCGATTCCTGGAAACGACCGGGGGCGCTCCTCGCCTCCCTTGATCGAGCCCGCAAGCGGGTGGGGGAGTTCGGCGAGCGCCGAGTTCGGTGGTCGCCGCGTCAAGCTTCGGCACCGGGCATGCCGCTGGTGACGACGATGGTGGCCACGTCTCCGGTCTTGGTGCGGCCCAGCCGGACGACGCCGCGCGACTCCGCCGTGAACGTGACCGGACCGGCTCGGTGCGACTCCAGGTCAGTCCCTCGCGCCTGATGCCGGACGGCGCGGGTAGAACAACCGTCGAGGACGGGACGGACGGCACCCTGGAGGAAGGGAAGGTGTGAAGGCGGGAGAGGAGGCGTGATGCGCACCAGCGACGAGATCTATCACCGGGTTCGCTGGGACCCGCGGTTCGATCCGGCCCGGTTCGTGCTGGGGATCCGCCAGCGCGGGGACGGCCTCGAACGCATCCCGCTGCCCTCCTTCGTGCCCGGGGGCGACATCCCGTGGCACCGGGTGGTGTTCATCGAGGCGGACGGTGAGCTGGTCTGGGACCGGGCCACGGGTGTGGACCGCATCGACACGTCGGGTGCCGGCCGGGTGCGGCACCCGCAGGTGGACCTGGTCTTCGACACGGGCCCCGGCGGGGGAGAGCCCGCCGACGTCCTCGACGTGCCCCCGACGGCCCGCACGGCGGTGGCCTGGATCCCGCCTGCGGAGCTGTGGCCGCCGCTCCAGGACATCCGCCGGGATCACGATCCGCAGATCCACCGGTGGCCGCCGCACGTCAACGTGCTCTTCGGCTTCGTGCCGGAGTCCCACTTCGAGCGGGCTGCCCCGCTGCTTGCCGCGGCGACGGCCGACGCACCGGTCTTCACCGCCCGACTGGACGGGGTGCGTACCTTCCGGCACAGGGCGTGTTTCACCGTGTGGCTCGACCCGACGGCAGCAGGTGAGGCGCCGTGGACGGACCTGCACCGCCTCCTGCTGCAACGGTTCCCGCGTTGTCGTGGGCCCGCCAAGAACTTCACCCCCCATCTGTCCCTGGGCCGGACCCGGGACCCGGGGCGAGTCACCCCCGAATGCGCCACCCGGCTCGACGCCATGACGGCGACCGTCTGGGAACTCGTCCTGCTCTCACGCAGCGGCGACGGACCGATGCGGCCACGGGCCACGATCGCCCTGCGAACGGGTGAGGTCCGCCGACTGCCCGCGCCCGGCCCCGAGGCGCCGGGCCCGGAGGACACGGCATGGCTCTCCCAGATCACCGACAGATGAGGCCGTAGCCAGGCGGCGCAGGGCGCCGCCGGGGATTCGGGTCGCGAGGGCGGAGTGTTTCGACGCCTGCCGGAGATGCGTCAGCGCCGGCCCCTCCCAGCGGCCAACGGTGCCTCACCCGGCCGGTCACCGGCGCCTCTTGCCTCCCTTACGAGCCCTCTGCCCGGGCGAGAACGGCCGGGCAAGGACTGAGGAGCCAGCCGCAATCCGAACTTCTGCCATGACTTTTCGCCGGTCAGGCATGGTTCGCGGGGTTCTGTGACGGGGGTGTGGCGTCTGATCGTCGAGGTCGCCACCCACCACCTCGCCGTCGGCGGCGCCGGCTCCGTCGCCGCGATGGTGGTCCTCGCCGCCCGTGCATGTTCAGCCACATGATCATTCCGGTCGTCCGGCACCGCCCGGCACGGCAATCGGATGACACGTCACCCCGGGATGAACGTTGCCTGACGCGGCACGGGTCAGCACCGGTGACTTCCGGTCAACTTCGTCGGGCCGGTGGCCGATCGGTACGCACGGGTGGCGTCGGCGCCGAAGATTCCCGTCAACCCATTACCAAGCGTTTATGGAGCAGATACCTTTCTCCTTGCCGGTGGCAGGGGCAGAGCGATCCAGCCATCCTGCCTGCCCGGAGTACCGCTGCACGTCGTTCGGCCTGTTTTCGGTTTTACGCCCATTCCTCATGGACCGCCGGAAGGAAGCGCTTTGAACGCTCGGAACCGCCGCACCACGGTAGCCGCCGTATCCGTCGCAGGGCTCATAACGCCGCTGCTGCTGATCGGATCGGGCACCGCCTCCGCCCACAGCGACCCTGCCAAGGAGGCTGCCAAGCTCGCAAAGAAGCTCGTCAAGAAGAGCGACGCCAAGGATGCCTACGAGCATCTGAAGCAGTTCCAGCGGATCGCCGACAGGAACGGGAACAACCGGGTGGCCGGGTCGGAGGGGCACCGGAAGTCGGCCGAGTACGTCGAAGGCCTGCTGCGGAAGGCCGGGTACTCGGTGACCCGGAACGAGTTCGACTTCCCCTTCACCGAGACGCTGGCGCAGAGCCTGCGGGTGGTGTCGCCGCAGCAGCAGGACGTCCCGGTGATCGCCATGACGTACTCCGCCAACAGCCCGGTCGGCGGCACCACCGCCCCGATCGCGGTGGTGCCGGTCGACGACACCACCGGCTGCGAGCCGGGGGACTACGCCTCCGAGACGTTCACCGGCAAGATCGCGCTGATCAAGCGCGGCGGCTGCTCCTTCGCGGAGAAGCAGGAGATCGCCGCCGGTGCGGGCGCGGTCGGCGCGATCATCTACAACAACACCGAGGGCGCGCTCAACGGCACCCTGGGAGACCCGTCCGTCGCCAAGATCCCGGCCGGCGGCGTCACGCAGGCGGACGGCGAGGCGCTCGCGGCCAAGGCCGCCGCCGGCGCAGTGACCGTCAACCTGGAGATCCGCACCTTCTCGGAGACCCGGCGCACCTACAACGTGATCGCCGAGACCAAGGGCGGCGCCGCCGACAACGTGGTGATGTTCGGCGCCCACCTGGACTCGGTGGCGGACGGCCCGGGCATCAACGACAACGGCTCCGGCTCCGCCGGCATCCTCGAGGTGGCCCTGAACCTCGCGCACGAAAAGACCAAGAACAAGGTGCGCTTCGCCTGGTGGTCGGCTGAGGAGTTCGGCCTGCTGGGCTCGGAGGCGTACGTCGACAGCCTCTCGGCGGCGGACCTCGCGAAGATCAAGCTGTACCTGAACTTCGACATGATCGCCTCGCCGAACTACGCCCAGTTCGTCTATGACGGCGACGACTCCGACCAGGTCGGTGCCGGCCCCGGCCCGGAGGGCTCGGCGCAGCTGGAGCGGCAGATCACCGACTACCTGGACAGGCGGGGCACCCCCTACGAGGGCACCGACTTCACCGGCCGGTCGGACTACGGTCCGTTCATCGAGGTGGGCATCCCCTCGGGCGGCACCTTCACCGGTGCCGAGGGCGTCAAGACGGCCGAGCAGGCAAAGGTGTACGGCGGCAAGGCCGGTGTCGCGTACGACGCCTGCTACCACGCCGCTTGCGACAACCTGAAGAACATCAACATGAAGGCGTTCGACGTCAACATCGACGTCATCGCCAACGCGGCGGGCCAGTACGCCTGGGACACCAGCCTTCTGAGCAAGCCGGTGGCGCCGCGGAACACCAAGGGGTCGGCGGGCAGCGGCGGTGGCCTGCACGAGGGCCACGACCACGAGGTCACCGAGTAACTCCCGGCACACACAAGGGGAGGGCCGGGCAGCCCGGCCCTCCCCTTCGCCACTGCGGCGGGAGGCGCTGTCGTCAGGGTCCCTCACGGTGGGAGACCCTGGCGGGTGCCTCGACGAACCACCGGAGGAGTCCGAGGATCCGGGTCACCAGAGCACAAGGCGCTCCGTGAAGTCGGCGGCCGGGGGAGGTCGGGGCCCGGCGCCGCACACTGCCGCACCGCCATGAGGGGAACGGACGGAGGTCCGCGTCAACCCCGGCCGAGGACGCAGAACTCGTTGCCCGCCGGGTCGGCCAGGACGACCCAGGAGACGTCACCCTGACCCACGTCGGTCCGTATCGCGCCGAGGCCTTCGAGCCGGGCGACCTCCCTCGCCTGGTCCTCGACGGGGTCGGACATCACGTCGAGATGGACGCGGTTCCGTACGACCTCGTCGTCGGGCGTGCGACGGAACTCCAGGTACGGCCCGACGCCCTTGACGGAGCGCAGCAGAGCGCGGTCGTCGGTCAGTTCGTGGACGGTCCAGTCGATCGCCTCGCCCCAGAACCGGACCATGGCCCGTGGGTCGGCGCAGGCGACGACCACGGCGGCTATCGGCCCGGTGTCCCGGTGGAGCTCCCGGGGCTCCAGGACGCTGAACACGTTGCCCTCCGGGTCGGCCATCACCGTCCACGGCACGTCGCCCTGGCCCACGTCGGCGGGCTTCGCCCCGAGCTCCCTCAGACGTGCGACCAACTCCGCCTGATGGGCGTCGGAAGTGGTGGCGAGCTCGATGTGCACGCGGTACTTCACCGTCTCCGGGTCCGGGACGCGGACGAGATCGATGCAGACGGCGGACGGGTCCGGCCAGTCGAAGCCCACGGGTTCCAGGTTGGTGACGCCGGGCCCTTCGCTGGAAACACCCCAGCCGAGCGCTGCTGCCCAGAACTGGCCGAGTGCCGAGTCGTCCCGGGCCTTGAAGTTCACCTGAACAAGTTGCAGCGTCATGCCGCACACCCTAGGTGATCCCCCATCGGGCAGTCGTGCGAATTCAGGCTCCTGGGAAACGGTCACGCCGCGCTGCAGCATCAGCTCCTCCGCCTCGCGGAAGCCGAGCGGGAAGCGGAAGTACAGCCACGCGCAGGGGAGATCACTTCGGCCGGGTACCGATGCCCACTCGACCGACGCCGGGACGGTCATCAACACGTTCTACCCGCGGCTGCCCAGCGGGTGGAACGCCCCGTACCACCACGTCTCACCCCCGTGCGGGCCACGCAAGACGGCCAGGCATACGTGATCCGGACGCGGTCAACGGCAAAGCAATCGACGACCCCGTCGCCGCAGACCGGTGGCGTCCGCCAGGAGGACGCCGCCGGCAAGAAGAGCCAGCACCGGTGACGGGGCGCGCCGACAGCGTCGGCTGCCACGACGACGGCGTCCGGGTGTCACTCCGGGACGAGGACGGGTACGTTCACCGACCCCCTGTACATCCTCGACGACTCCGGGGCCGACCAGGGGTGGGGCTCGATCGAGGAGCACCCCCGGTTCCTGATCAGGACCACCGGCGACGGAGCAGTGGACATCGTCTGAGCGAACCTCACTGGCCGGCCCGTTCTTCCCAGGACTCGGCGGACGAGCCGACTAACGCGCCACGCGGTAGCGGAGGTAGACGAATCTCGAGCTGAAGGTGCGGGTCTCGACGAGTTCGAGATCCACTCGGCGCTCGCGCTGGGGAAAGAACGGAATGCCGCCGCCCACCAGCACCGGGTAGACCACGGCCCGGTACTCGTCGATCAGACCCGACGCGGCCGCCTCGGCGGCGAGGGTCGCACCGCCGATCGCGATGTCACCCTCCCCGGGCTCGGCCCGCAACCGCTCGATCTCCTCCGTCAGGCCGCCGGAGGCCAGGCGGGCACGGCCCTGCACCGCCGACAGCGTGGTGGAGAACACCACCTTGGGGAGCGGATTCCAGAGCGCGGCCCACTCGAGCATGGAGTCGTCGAGCGAGGGATCCTGGTCGGCGGTCTCCCAGTACAGCATCGTCTCGTACAGCCGTCGTCCCAACAGGTGGACGCCGACCTCTCGAATCTCGTCGATCCAGAAGCGAAAGACCTCCTCGTCGGGCGCCGTCCAGTCGAATTTTCCGTCCGGCCCGACGATGTAGCCGTCAAGCGAGATGTTCATCGAATAGGTCACGCTGCGCATCAGAGGTCCTCCTCGACAACGGGCTCGACAGTACGACCGCCGGACGCCGCAGGACTCATCGCGGCTCGCGGGATCTCCTGGGCCGAGTCACCCCGTGAGATCCTTTCGTTGGGGAAACCTCGGTTTCCGGTTCTCCTTGCGCACGGTCTTCAGCTTCGCGCGCAAGGACGCGCCCTCGGCCTCCAGCTCTTCTGAGGACCGGCACACGCCCGTCCCCGGCCGGCCTTACTCGGTGATCTGCGCACCGGAAGCGGGCCGCAGTTCATGGACCGTGCCACTGGACGCCCTACGGCCGGCTCCGGACGACGATGCCGCTGGGGGAGACAAGTGTCCAGCCGTCCAGAGGGGTGAAGGAGGCGGGCATACGGGTCAGCTCCGGCTCCAGGCAGGGCGGCCGCGGCTGAGGCGACACGGCCGGACTGTGGGGGCTGCCACCGGATGGCACCGTGGCACACCCTCAGGACGGCCCTGCCAGATGTGTCGGCGGGGCCGGCCCGGAGGAGGGCAGCTTGCCCCACCCGGTTGGTGTCCCGTGTCTCCTGCCCGGCGGTGTGCGTGTCCGGGGGCCGGAATCGGTCGTTGCGCAGTCGCGCCGCACATGAAGAGCCGGATTGCCTTCGGCAGCCCGGCTTGCATCACCGTGAGCGGTCAGCCCCGGACGATGTTCTGTGCCTGCGGGCCCTTCTGGCCCTGGACGACGTCAAAGGTGACGTGCTCGCCCTCGGTCAGCTCACGGTAACCGCCCCCGCCTTGGATTTCGGAGTAGTGGGCGAAGACGTCCGGGCCTCCGTTGTCCTGGGCGATGAAGCCGTAACCTTTTTCGGCGTTGAACCACTTCACGGTGCCGCTGGCCATACTGCCATTCCTTCGTTCATGCCCGGGAACAGCCCTTGATCACGGGCATGCTCCGGCTCTCGTAAGAGAGCCACCAGCCGTTCTACCCCGCATCGGCCGGTACACCTGGCCGTGACACACCCGTACGAGCGGCTCAAGTGCCGATTCCGCCGTCCGGGAGGCGGGGCATCGTGCCGGGTGTGTTGGTGGCGGCAGAGCCGGATGAGGAATCACGGGGGCGCTGGAGCAAGGTCGTCGTGGCCACGGCTGTCCGGGCAACCCGTGTCGACCGACAAAACCCTACGGTCCGATCCAGTAGAGCGACGGTTTCCTCGACTCGGCCCGCGCCTGCCATCGCCTCCGTGGTCGTGCGCGGCGCGAACGCCTGCCGTTCAGCCCCGCGCGTCTGTTCCCCGTGACATCCGCGCCGACCGTGTAGCGAGGGACACGCATACCGGCAGACAGGTCTACGACTGCCGGTAGGGTCCTTCGGCATGAGCACAACACCGCCTGATGTGAGCCGGGTCAGCCTCCGTGCCGCCCTCGGAATCGGGGCGGCCTTCACCGCCGCCGGGTTCGGCGCCGGGTTCACGCTCGCCGCCGACCAGAGCGGCAGTGCGGACCCGGACGACATCGTCGTCGAGCACTCGGTCGGCCCCCGCCACGACACCGGGAACCAGTTCACGACCGGGGACCCGTTGCCCGGCGTGTGCACCGGCTATTCCGCGTCCATGGGGAATGAGACTGCCCTGCGGGAGGAGGCGCTCTCGACCGCCTGCCGGTTCCTCCGTGACAGCCGGGCCAAGGACGCCGAAGCCGCTGTCCAGGCGCTACGGGACGCTGCCCGTGTTCTGGAACGGGGCCGCCGGTGAGCGCCCCCCGCTGGGTCACCCCGCGCCGCCTCGGCGCCGCCGCCGCGGTCTACGGCGTGTTCGTTGCGGGCTGGTACCTGGGTCAGCCCGTCAGCCCCGAATGCCGCGTCGACCAGGCCGCCCTCGACCGGATCACCGAGGAATACGAAACCGAACCACCCCTCATACTCACGCCGACGCCGACGCCGACGCCGACGCCGACGCCGACGCCGACGCCGACGCCGACGCCGACGCCGTACCCGTCACGGTACGACTCGATGTCCCCCCTTCCGCTCGACCCGACGCCGGACCCGGCCTACACCCCGCGTGGGGGCGCCGACGCCAGGCTGTCCCGGACGCTCACCGCTTACGCCGTCGCCTGCACCAACGACACGAGCGAACGCCCCCGCCTTCGAGCGTGGTTCGAGGGCCACTGGCGGTAAAGAGGTGATGTGGCTCGGTGTGTCCGCCGACGCGGGTGCCGGCCTCGTGTCGTGCGACACTCCCCGGGTGCCCGCCTGGATAACCCTGCGCCGCCTCGGCGCCGCCACCACCCTGTACGCCGTGTTCCTGGCCGGGTGGTGGCTGGGCCAGCCCGTGCGCTCCGACGGTTGCCTCGAGGACGGGCTCACCGCCGGGGTGAACGGCCGTCCCACACCGATAGAACCGGCCGATCCCGGCCGGTACCTCGAGAACCTCGATCTCGACTTCGGTCTCCTCGACTGGGCCGACGACATGGACGGCCGCCGCGACGGCGAGTACGGCCCCAGCGACTACGGGTCCGACTTGCGGGGCGGATCCGAAACGCACGCCATGTCCGGCGCTGTCTACGCTCCTTGCTCCTACAAGAAGCGCGCCCGCCTGCTCGCGTGGATCAACGGCGACTGGGGCTGACCGTGCGACACCCCGCGGGCTCGTCCGGCTTTCATCCCCCGTTGCCGCAGGTCAGCCCGGCAGACGGCAGCGAAGGATCCGCACAGACCATGACGAATCCTCGGGATTCCTGACGAGCCATCACGCCCTCTCCACAGACGCACAGGCCAGGAGCGACGAGGTGTCTGATCAGACAGGGCCGCGAGGTCCGCGTCGACCGGGAGACCCTCACCCTCGGCTACGCCGGCGTCTGCTCCAGTTTCCTGCGCCACGCCGAGACCGCCGCCGCCCGCCACGGCCTGGACACCCGCGCGATCCTGGTGGAGGTCGGGCGCCGGGGGATGGTCGGCGGCCAGGAGGACATGATCACCGACATCGCCCCCGACCTCGCGGCAGCTCGCACCGCCGTCCGACGTGTTCGGCTCTTCCCCGGGCCCTGGCCCACGTGCCCTGGAGGGAAGTGCGCACATGGGTCCGGCAGGGCGGCACCTTCATCGTCGGCCGATGATGTGGTGGTGTCGTCCGCGTGGGGTACGCCTCGCGGTCGGCGGTCCTGCTGCTCTCCGCCTGAGGGTGGGAGGAGCCTGGGATCGGAGCGGTCGTGATGCGTGAGGCGTACGACGGGTACCGGGCAGCGGGCCTGCTGTAGGTGCCGGTTACGGCCCGGCAGTGGACGGTGGCCTCGAACGTGGTCCCGGTCGCCCACGCCGGAGTGGGCCTGCGGGCGCGCGCGGTCGTCGAGGCCGTAGATGCGGAGGCGCTGCGGGCGGCGCTGCGGAGACAGGCCGTTAGCCTGTCGGTATGTCAGAGCCTGTCATCCCGGGCCGTACGGGCGGCCTGATCACTCTGGGCGCCGCGGACGCTCTGTGGGCCGACTTGACGGCCGACAGCGCTGTGCCGACGGCTTCTGCGGCGTTCACCCGCTCTCCTGCCCATGCTCAGGCGGGCTACGTCCTGCTCGGCGGCTGTGTGGTGGCGACGGTGAAGGCAGGCGGCGGCCGGTGGAGCGTTCCGGAGGCTGAGGTGCGCCGGGCGGCAGCGGAACTGAACGCGGTGGAGATGGACCGCCAGGACCTGGTGCGCATCGGTCCGTTCCGTGACGGGTCGAAGCAGGAGCACAACGAGGCAACGCCGCTGCGATGGCGCCGGCGCATCGCCCGGGAACTGCAGGAACCGGACGAGCCCGAGCGGGCAGCACGATGTGAGGGCGGTCGGCCGTACCATCTGGCGGGGATCGACTGGCGGCGGATTCTCGTGGAGAAGACCCGCGACCGCACGGTGCGGACATGGTGGCTGCCGCGCGCTGTGGTCAGGCTGCTGGATGTGGCCGAGCACGCCGAAACGCGGTGGCTGCGAGCCGCGCGGACCCGCCAGGCAGGCGCAACCGTCGCAGAGTCGCCCTCCCGCCACCGGCGGGCCCGAACCGCCGATGGCCGGCAGACGACGAGTCCCGACCGCCCGACCGCCCCACCGCGCCCGTACAACGAGGAACTGAAAGGGCACCTGTACTCGGTGCTCAGCAGGAAACCCGGTACTTCCCGCAAGGTGGCCGGGTGGATGTGCGCCGTCTGCCGCACCGCACCCGCCGCCGTTCTCGACCACTGCCACGAACACGGCTACGTCCGCGCCCCCGTCTGTCACTCCTGCAACACACAAGAACGCCCCGACCACCTCTACAGCAACGACATCCGCGTGGCCCATCGCTACACACGTCTCTTCCACACCCACACCGCCGACTGGCTCCGCCACTGGCACCGCTGCCCCGGCTGCCGCACCCGCGCCACCCTGCCGCTGCCCCACCTCGCCGCATGGACCGCCCACATAGCCTGCCGATCACTGCGCCCGACCCACCGCGACCCCAGTAGCTCCCGCGGGCGCAAACCCTGCGGTGCGCTGCGCGTGTCCTGGACCGGCAGCCACCATGCGCCCGGTTCCTGCCTGCTCACTGTCGCCGTCGACATGTGCCCCTCCGGCGAGCACCGTGTCCTGGCGCACGTCCCCTACCGCGAAGCCGTCGAGCGGTTTCGTACCTGGCTGGCGGAGACCGCCCCCGCCGTGGCGGCCGAGGCCGGACCCGACCGCCTGGACGGCCTTCCCACCCGGTTCCGGCCAGTCATCGCGGACACCAGCGGTGAGGGCCTGGCGCTCTTCTGAGCGAACGGCGAAAGATCCGACACCAACGTCGCCCGGGTGAGGACGAGATGACGAGGGCCACGATGACAAAGCCGAGGGTCAGGGCTGTCAGGCGCCGACGCAGAGCGTCGTAACGGCGGGGCTGTGTCCGACTCGGAGGCGGTGTGTGCACCGGTGGTGGCGTGGCAGAGCATCTGCCGCTGGTGTGCGAAGTACGGGCAGGGCCTACGCCAATGCATGCCAACGCACGCCAACGCGCTGCGCCGCCGACGTCCCCGCCCCGGCGGCAGGTGGCGCCTCGACGAGGTCCTCGTCACGATCGACGGCGAGCGGAAGTACCTCCGGCGCGCGGTCGGCCAGGACGGCAATGTGCTGGACATCCTCGTCCAGAACCGGCGCACCAAGGCCGCGGCCGGGCGCTTCTTCCGCCGGCTCCTCAAAGGAACAGGGGCCGTGCCGAGGGTGATCGTCACGGACAGGCTCCGTTCCTCCAGGGCGGCCCACCGCGAGGTGATGCCCTCGGTCGAGCACCGCTCACACCAGGGCCTGAACAACCGGGCTGAGAACAGCCACCAGCCCACGCGGCAGCGCGAACGCGCCATGAAAAGCTTCCCGCTCCGTCGGCGGAGCCCAGCAGTTCCTGTTCGCGTTCAGCGGCAGCTCACCCCACTTCCGGCCCCGCCCACACCGGATGACTGCCCCCGACCACCGCGCCGGGACGACCATCCGCTTCGCGGTCCGGGACCAGGTCATCGGCGTTGCCGCCGTGCCCACCACAGTGGGACCCGGGCTCCCACCCGCCCCTCCACGCCCTGACGCGCCCTCAATCGCTCACCATCCCACCAACGTGACAACGCCGGCCGTGGAGTCCGCCGTCGATCCCAAGCTGCGCTCCAGCTTCTGCAGCAGTGCGGCCAGTTGCACCCGCTCCTTCGGCTTCAGCCCCGCCAGCATGGACCGTTCGTTCTCCAGGTACTCCGCGAACAGGGTGTCGATCAGTTCGAGCCCCGCCGGGGTGAGCCGGCAGTGCACCACCCGGCGGTCCTTCACGTCCCGTTCCCGGACGATCAGCCCGTCGCCCTCCAGCCGGTCCAGTCGCAGCGTCACGCCGGCGGACGAGATCAGGCTTGTCGCCGCCAGCTCACCCGCCGTCAGACGGTACGGCTCCCCGGACCGCCGCAGCGCAGCCAGGACATCGAACCCGGCCAGCGACAGCCCCACCGCGGCCACCGATTTACTCGTCCGCGACTGGTACAGCAGGAAGGACCGGTGCAGGCGTCCCAGCACTTCGATGGGGGACGGGTCGAGATCCGGCCGCTGCCGGTGCCACTCCTCGATGATGCGCGACACCGCGTCGGCGTCCGTGCTGCTCTGAACCCTGCCGGCCACAGCGGTCTCCTCCTGGCAATTCCTTACGGGTGAGAAACTACTTCCTCAATGGTTTCGGGCGGGTGCCCGGATGTGAGAAGGGCCGGACGACCCCGGAAATCGGGGACCTCCGGCCCTCCTGCCGTCGGGGGGAACGGCGGACTGCGGGGTGTGCGCGGCAGCCGTCAGGCGTTGAGCTCCTCGAGCGTCCTGCCCTTGGTCTCCACAGCGAAGCAGGCGACGATCGCGCCCACCGCGGCGACGACCGCCAACTGGATGAAGATGACGTTGAGGCTCGCTCCGGAGGCGATGATCGCGCCGACCGTGATCGGGCCGAGGATCACACCGAGGCGGTTCCACACACCACCGAACGCGGCGCCCTTGGCGCGGTTGCGCGTCGGGTACAGCTCCGGCGAGTAGAGGTAGAGCGAGGCGTTGATGACGAAGACGAAGAAGGTGGTGCAGGAGGCGAAGAGCGCGACCTGACCGCCGGAGGTGGCGCCGGCCACAGCGAGCGCGGCCAGCGCGGCCGTGGTGCCGATCAGCGAGGTGAGCAGCAGCGGTTTGCGACCGATGCGGTCGACCACCAGCGCGGCGATCAGCGTGCCCAGCAGGCCGGTGGCGTTGCTGAGCAGGGAGTAGATCAGCGCGGTGGTGAGGTCCAGCTCGAACTGCTTGGTGTAGAGCGACGGCAGCCAGGTGATGATGCCGTGGTTCACGTAGTAGGCCACGAACCACATGGTCGACAGGATGACGGTGCGGCGCAGGTAGCGGCCCTGGAAGATCTCGCGCAGACGGCCGCGGGACTCCTCGGCCGGGATGTCCGGGGAAGGCTTGGGCAGCGGCTCCTTGGCCGAGGCCTGGACCTCGGCCTCGATCTTGGTGATGACCTCCTCGGCTTCCTCCAGGCGTCCGTGGGAGGCCAGCCAGCGCGGCGACTCGGGCACCTTGCGGACCAAAAGCAGCGCCAGCAGCACCGGCAGGCCGCCGATCAGGAACATCGCCTGCCAGCCGAGGTGGGGGACGACCCAGACGGCGGTCAGGGAGGCCACCGAGAGACCGGCGGGGAAGATCAACTCGTAGAGCAGCACCAGCTTGCCGCGGTTGTCGGAGCGGGCGATCTCATTGATGTAGGTGGCGGCGATGGGCACCACACCGCCGATGCCGATGCCCTGGACGAAGCGGAAGCCGGCGAACATCTCGATGTTGGCGGAGCAGGCCACCGCGATGCTGGCGAGGCCGGTGATCAGCACGCCGAGGGCGACGGTGCGCACCCGGCCGATCTCGTCGCCGAGCCAGCCGGCGCCGAACGCGCCGAACAGCATGCCGACCGAGGCGGCGGTGACGGCGAAGGTCGCCTGGCCGGTGGAGAGGTTCCACTGCTCGGTCAGGACGGGCAGTGCGGAGGCGGCGAGCAGTAGGTCGAACCCCTCGAAGAAGGTGACGGCGCCGATCAGGAAGCGGACTTTGACGTGCCACCGCGAGTGCGGCAGCCGTTCGAGTCTCGCGGCAATGGAGCCTAAGCCCAGGCTTTTTTCCGTGGCCACGGTCGTCATGGGAATCCTTCCGCGCGCTGTGCGGGAGCCAGCAGGGTTGCCGCGACCCTAGGTGGCGTACCCAAGGGATCGATAATTTAGCACTTAAACATATGGCAGGAAGAGCCGCACTTTCGCCTCGGCGCCCCGAGGCTTGCGCAGATCCGTTTCAGGGCAGGCCGGAGTCACGCGAGCGGGCACGGCGGTATCTGCGCGGGTTGCTCGCACCGCTGGAGCGCAGGAACGGCTGGACGCTGATCGAGCAGACCGGCGAGGTGCGCCCGGACGGCACGCAGCGGCTGCTGAACCAGACCGGCTGGGACGCGGACGCGGTGCGGGACGAGGTCCGCGGCTCGGTGCCGGAACATCTCGGCGCCTCCGTCGGCGTCTCAGTCAACGGCACACCTGGGCCGACAACCGACTGATCCGAACGGAACTGCCTCCACCAGCTCCCCTGTACGCCTGGACCGAGGGCGTCGTCCGCGCAGGACGGGTGAGTCACTGCTGGGCACGGGCGTCGGCTGCGGCCAGCAGTTCATGGGCGACCGCGTTGACGGGCTCGGCCGCGCCCTGGTAGTCGAAGCGGAACAGGACCATCCCACTGGTCTGGGCCCAGTTACGGGCGTGGGGGGTGTAGCCGGCCAGGGAAAAGAAGACACCGGTCTTGTCCTCGTGGACGGCAACACCGTGCAGCTGCTGCACTACGGGTCGGCCCGTGGGCTTGCCTTCCATCTTGACCTGGGCCACAGCGCGGGTACTGACCACGTCGATACCGCCGTCCGCGCCGACGGGGGTGGCCACTGCGTCATCGAAGCCGAGGTAGCGCATCCACTCCACGGCGATCAGTTCGGCGTCGCGGGCCTCGCGGATGAGCCGCTCCGGCGGCCGACCGGAGGGCACGGCGACCGCACGGCGGGAAGAGGCGGCAAGCGTGCGGGCCGCCACCGCGGTCTCCAGCCCGGTGTGGTAGTTGAAGAAGAACAAGCGCTCGCCGGAGCGAATGAAGCCATCTTCGCCGGAGTGGACCTCCACGTCGTCATCGCGGTAGGCCACGCCCCGGTCCTTCACCACCAGCGCCTTGTCCGTGATGACGGCCAGCAGCGGAACGCCGCGGGGAGTGCTCGCCTCCTGGACGATCAGCCCGAGAATCCGCTCGTCGGCGGCGACATGGGTGCGGGCCAGCTTGGTGAAGCGCACCGTGAGCGGCTGCGGGTCCCGGTGGCGCAGTCGTTTCATACAGGCGGCGATCGCGTCCTCGACCGTCGATCCCAGCGGCGGCAGCTCCTCCAACAGCTGCTTCGCCTCCTGCTCGATGTCCCGGACCGGTGGCTTCACCGGTGCTGCTGCAGGTGCGGCGTCCCGCTGTACCGCCTCGATCGCGCGCTGGTCCGCGGCCGCAACCCGGGCCGCAGGAGTGCTGGCCATGAAGGCGATCACGGCCAGCGCGATGAGCAGGAACACCCAGAACACCGTCCACGAGGTGAAGATCGCTCCCACCACCACGCCGGCCACCACCGCCAAGCAGCCAAAAGCCGGGACGTTCATCGGGAGGCGCCCAGCCGGCAAGCACTGCCCACCGCCCACCCGCTCATGCCGGGCCAGTCCCTGCCGCGTCGCCAGGACCTGCTGCTTGCACAACGGACATGCCAATCTGGCCATCCGTCCCACCCCCCCCGTGCACCGTGCTGGTCGATCACTTCTCCCCGGCCGGAGATTAACAGCGCTCTCACCGGTTCCATAGAGCTCGTGACACGATCTTGTTCTTGTTGAAGTGCCCTGGTCGGGCGTGACCGGTACTGCCGCCAACGTCAACGACGTCGCCCAGACCCTTGCCCTGGTCGACGGCGTCCCGCCCGCTGCCGGCCGCCCCGGCCGGTCACGCCGACCAGCCCAGGCCGGAGCGCCCGGACCGACCACGGGCCACGGGCCGTGCGCTCCATCCGCGCCCTCGCCCTGCGCCTGGCAAGGGAAGATCCCGGCGGGGGAGACGCGGCCACACTTCACCCTTGAACCCCGCGACGGTCACCCTCAGGACAATTCTCGAGCTTTCGAGGAGGTCGTCCGGCAGATGCCGGAGTGCCGGGACACGTGTGAGGCGCGGGGTCGCCGTTCGGGACGCGGGGCCCGCCTGTTCAGCGGGGGATACGTCCCTTGCTCCGCATCGCGGTGCGGACGCGTTCCTCGGCGAGGCCGCGGCCGGCGAGGTGCGGGGTCGTGCCGCGGTGCTTCGCCTCCTCCATGACGACGACGGCGTTGGCGCGCAGTCGGTCGGAGATCGTCTGGAAGATGGTCGGGGTGTGGGGGCGGAACCCGGAGTACCGGGCGTCCATCGCGAACGCGGCGGCGACGACGCCGCCCGCGTTGGCGACGAAGTCGGGCAGGACGGCGATGCCGCGCTGCGCGAGGATTTCCTGGGCTCGCGGAGACGTGGGCAGGTTCGCACCTTCCACGACGAGTTCGGCCTTGATCCGGTGGGCGGTCTCGTCGCTGATGACGTCCTGCAGGGCGGCGGGCACCAGGACGTCGCAGTCGACGGTGAGCTCCTGACCGGCAGGAAGGACGGTCCCCTCAGGGTGCCGGTTCACGAAGTCGTCGCCGTGCTCCTCGCGGGCGGCCAGCAGGGCCCGCACGTCCAGGCCGCTGGGCTCATGGAGCGCGCCCTTGGCGGTGGACACGGCGACGACGGTGGCACCGAGCTCGGCGAACCGCGCGGCTGCCGCATGACCCACGGCGCCGAAGCCCTGAAGGGCGACCCTGGAACCACCGAGGGACAGGCCCAGGTACTGGGCGGCGGCGTCGGTCGCCTCGGCGACGCCGTAGCCGGTGACACCGAGCTTGTCGTAGGCGACACCGCCGAGGTGTTCCGGGGTGCCGACCGCGGCGCCCCGGTCACCGAGCTCATCCTGGATGATGGCCGCGTCGTTCTCGGTCAGACCCATGTCCAGCCCCATCACGTATTCGCGGGGCACCTCGTTGGACAGGGCACGTGCGAAGGCCCGCAGGACGGCCTCCTTGTCGGGGGAGGTCGGGTCGGCGACGATGCCGGCCTTCGCGCCGCCGTAGAAGAGGTCGACGCTGGCCCATTTCCACGTCATGACACGCGCCAGGCGGGCCACCTCGCCGACGGTCACGTGAGGGCTCATGCGGGTGCCGCCCTTGCCC
Source organism: Streptomyces viridosporus (assembly GCF_002078235.1). Classification (GTDB taxonomy): domain Bacteria; phylum Actinomycetota; class Actinomycetes; order Streptomycetales; family Streptomycetaceae; genus Streptomyces; species Streptomyces viridosporus. Next base: position 4,617 of record NZ_MSGP01000026.1, on the reverse strand, counting down.
ACACCACGGGCGGTGTTGTCGATGACCAGCACGCCCTTCATACCGGTGCGCCGGTGGGAAACGACAACGATCTTCTCGGGTCCCCAGTCGTCGACGAGGGAGAGTGCGTCAGTCACGGATGTGGTTCCTTGTCTCGAGTGAGAGTCAGACGCCGGGACGGCGGGAGGGGAGTGCGCGGGCGACCAGCTCGGCCAGGTGGGTGCCGTGGCGGTCGGTCTGCTGGGCGATCTGGGTACGGCAACTGAAACCGTCGGCGAGGATGACGGTGTCGTGCGCCGCTGCCCGTACGGCGGGGAGCAGGACCTGCTCGCCGGCGGCGACGGAGACCTCGTAGTGACCGCGCTCGAAACCGAAGTTGCCGGCCAGCCCGCAGCAACCGGAATCCAGGCTGTTGTTGTCGACGCCCATGGCGCGCAACAAGGTGCTGTCGGCGCTGAAGCCCGAGGTGGCGTGCTGGTGGCAGTGGGTCTGGCTGATCGATCGGGCTTCGATGCGCGGGGGCTGCCAGTCGGGTGCGTGGTGGACGAGGAGTTCGGCGAGGGTGACGGTGGACCGGGCCAGGGTTCGGGCGTCGGTGTCGCCGTCGAGGAGTTCGGGCAGGTCGGACTTGAGGGCCGCGGTGCAGCTGGGCTCGAGGCCGACGACGGGCGTCCCGGCGCGTGCAGCCGGCGCCAGTGCGGTGACGGTGCGCCGGGCGATGCGGCGGGCGACGCCGAGCTGCCCGGTGGTGATCCACGTCAGCCCGCAGCACTGGGTGCCGTCGGGGACCTGAACGCGGAAGCCGGCGTCCTCCAGCACGGCCACCGAGGCCTTGAGGACCTCGGGGCTGAAATAGTTGTTGAAGGAGTCGACCCACAGGACGACCGGGCCGCGGTGTCCGTCGCCGCCGGGGGCGCGGGTGCGGAACCAGGACAGGAAGGTCTGCCCGGCGAACCGCGGCACCTCCCGCTCCGCGGCGATGCCGCCGAGGCGTTTGATCAGCGGGGCGAGGCGGGATGCGGTCAGCGCGTTGACCAGGCGCGGCATGCGGGCGGCCGGCCGGGAGAGCAGCGGCAGCCAGCCCATCGTGTAGTGGGAGGCGGGCCGGACGCGTCCCTTGTAGTGATGGTGCAGGAACTCCGACTTGTAGGTGGCCACGTCCACGCCGACCGGGCAGTCGACGCTGCACCCCTTGCAGGACAGGCACAGGTCGAGGGCGTCGCGGACTTCGGTGGACCGCCAGCCGTCGGTGATCACTTCGCCCTGGGTCATCTCGTACAGCAGCCGGGCGCGGCCGCGCGTGGAGTCCTTCTCGTCCAGGGTGACCCGGTAGCTGGGGCACATGACGTCGCCGCGGTGGGCGGCGCTACGGCACTTGCCCACGCCGACGCAGCGGCGGGTGGCTTTGGCGAAGTCGCCGTCGTCGGCGTGGAAGGGGAAGACGGTGACCAGGGGGAGCGGCGTGCGGCGCGGGCTGACACGGAGGTTTCCGTCCAGGGGCAGAGGGTGCACGATCATGCCGGGATTCAGGCCGTTGTCCGGGTCCCAGATGTTCTTGAACTCCTCGAACAGGGCGATGACCTCGGGCCCGTACATCACGGGCAGCAGCTCGGAGCGGGCCTGGCCGTCACCGTGCTCGCCGGAGAGGGAGCCGCCGTGGGCGGCGATCAGTTCGGCGGCCTCGGTGAGGAAGGCCCGGAAGACGGCGGTGCCCCGCTCGGTGGTGAAGTCGAAGTTGATGCGAACGTGCAGGCAGCCCTCGCCGAAGTGCCCGTAGACGGCCCCGCGCAGGTGGTGCCGTTCCAGCAGCCCGGTGAACTCGCGCAGGTAGGAGCCGAGTCGCTCGGGCGGGACCGCCGCGTCCTCCCATCCGGGCCAGGCCTCGGAACCGTCGGGCAGGCGAGTGGCCAGGCCCGCCCCGTCCTCGCGGATCCGCCACAGCCTGCGGGCCCGCACGGCGTCGGTGACGATCTCACTGCCGACGAACCCGGCGGCCTGTTCGGCGGTGGCGGTGAGAGCCCGGGCGTTTCGGGACAGTTCCTCCGCGGTGCCGCCGAGCTCGGCGAACAGCCAGGCCCGCGCGGCGGGCAGGGTGTCGATCGCCGCGCGGGTCTCGGGCCGGGTGACGATGTCGGTCAGCGCTTGGTCCAGCCCTTCCAGCGCCAGCAACCGGTGCTCCAGCAGCGCGGGCACCGCCTCCGCCGCTGCGCAGGCGTCCCGGAAGCCGAGAACGACCAGGGCCCGCGCAGGAGGCGGCGAGACGAGACGGACGGTCGCCGAGAGGATGACCGCCAGCGTGCCCTCGCTGCCGACGAGGGCCTTGGCGAGGTTGAAGCGGTGCTCGGGCAGCAGGTGCTCCAGCCCGTAGCCCGACACCTGCCGCGGGAACCGCCCCAACTCGGTCCGCAGCGTCGCCAGATTGCCCTGCGCGAGACGGTGCAGGGAGGCGATGAGCCGGCCCCGGTCGCCACCTGCGGCGATGGCTTCGTCGATCTCGGCCTGGGTCATCTCACCGAGGCGTACCACCGTGCCGCGGTAGGTGACCACTTCGAGTTCCACGACGTTGTCCGCGGTGCGGCCCCAGGCCACCGAATGGGTGCCGCACGCGTTGTTGCCGATCATGCCGCCGACGGTGCAGCGGCTGTGGGTGGACGGATCGGGACCGAACAGCAGACCGTGCTCGGCGGCGGCCGTCTGCAGGTCGTCCAGGACGACACCCGGCTGCACCGTCGCGGTGCGGGCCTGCGGGTCCAGGGCGAGCAGCCGGTTGAAGCCGCGGGAGAAGTCGAGCACCACGCCGGAGCCGACGGCCTGTCCGGAGGTGCTGGTGCCCGCTCCCCGGGAGGTGACGGGCACGCCCAGCCGACGGCACACGGCGAGCGCGTTGAGGACGTGCTGCCGCTCGCGGGGGAAGACCACCGCCAGCGGGATCTGCCGGTAGTTGGAGGCGTCGGCCGAGTACTGTGCCCGGCGGCCGGCGTCACCGGCGACCTCGCCGCAGTCCCCTTGACTGAGTGCCTCGGTCACCGCTGCCGCATCGAGGCGGCCGAGGCCCTGCGCTGTCGTGGTCACCGTGCTCGCTCCTTCGTGCTCACTTCAGTCCTCCCTGCGCCTTGACCGGGCGCGTCAGCCGGGCATGCCGTCGAGTTCCAGCGCGCGGGCGACCTGCGCGAGGGAGCGGTTCTGCTGCTGCTCGTACAGGGCGAAGGGATCCAGGACCTCGCGGCCGATGGCACCGGAGAGCCACTCGGCGTCGTAGGCGGTGCCCTCGTGGTCGTTGTTCCTCGAGCCCTCGCCGCTGAGGTTGGACTGGAAGATGCCGGCCGCGGAGCGGGGCAGGAAGTCCTCGTAGACGATGGGCTCGGCACGCACCCAGCCCCGCTCCACCAGGCCGACGATGTCGGCGGGCGGGCGGTTCCCGTCCCGCGGCCGGTCGGGCACCACCCGGTAGGTGAAGCAGGCCAGGCCCCGGGCGATGAGCTCCTGCTCGGTGGCCGGCAGGTGCTGCTCCCAGACGGCGCGGGCGAGTTCGCTCCGGTCCGCCTCGGGACGGGCGGCCGCCTGCTGGTCGACCAGGGTGAGCAGGTGGTCGTAGAGGGCACGGCCCTCGCGGGTGAGGGCGATGCCGCGGGCTTCGACCTCACCGAAGCGCACCCGCAGGGCGCCGCTGATGACGGTGCCGTCCGGGGAACGCATCGCGCGGGACTCGGCCAGGGCACGGAAGGACGTCTGGCGCAGCAGGACGTCGGGTCCCTTCCAGGCCGGCGGGCCCTGAATCGTGTCGATCATCTCGATGCCGCGCTCGGTCATGCGCCGGTAGAGCTCGTCGATGTCCAGCACGCGGGGGGTGAGGTGGTTGATGTGCGTGCTGCGTACGCCGCCGATGTCCGCGGCGACGGCGGAGATCCGCTCCAAGGTCTCGTACCAGGCCTTGTCGACGGGCTCGGTGGACAGCTCGAAGGCCTGCACGGCGAGTCGGAGGAAACGCTCGGCGTCCTCCTCGGGCAGTTCCCGCTCCGCTTCGGCCCGGTCCGCGAGGGCGAGCAGCTCGGGGGGGAACAGTTCGCGGTCGGCGAGGAAAGCCTCCAGACGGGAGCGCAGGTCGGCGTCGAAGAAGCGCGGGTCGGCGGGGGTGAGCAGGGAGGTGAAGACGCGGAAGGGGTTGCGCGCCAGCTCCGCGCCGTCGACGGGCCGGAAGGCGGTCGAGACGACCGGGACCGCGCTGGCGGCGGCTTCGCGCAGGTCGTAGAAGCCGACCGGGTGCATGCCCAGGGCACCGAAGACGCGGGCCACCTGCTGCAGCTCCCGCGGAGTGCCGACCCGGATGGCACCGTGGCGCTCCGCGGTCACCCGGCTGATGGAACCCAGCCGTTCGGCATCGGCGCCCCGCGTGCGCAGAACGTCCTCGTTGACCTCGCGTGAGACGTCCACGAGCGTGGTGTAGGCGGGGACCTCCCGCCCGTACATGTCCGAGAGCCGCGCAGCGAATGCGGCGCGCAGCTGCCACTGGCTGATCATCGACGGTTTCACCTTTCCATCGGAGAGTTCACACGTGGATTCCGGGGCGGCCCGCTGCCTCGGCCCGCGCCCCGGCCGGGCCTGTCGGCCGGGGCACGGGTGTCCCCATCGCGGGGGACA
>NZ_MSGP01000259.1 GCF_002078235.1 Streptomyces viridosporus | reverse complement strand
CGGCGGGCAACCCGGTGGACATCACCGGGGGCGAGCCGCCCTCGACGTACGAGGCGACGATCCGGCTGGGGCTGGAGGACCCGCGCATCCACGCACTGGTCCTCGGCTACTGGCACACGATCGTCACTCCCCCCATGGTGTTCGCCGAACTCACCGCGCGCGTGGTGGCCGAGTTCCGCGAACGGGGGATCTCCAAGCCGGTGGTGGCGTCGCTCGCGGGGGACGTGGAGGTCGAGGAGGCGTGCCGGTACCTCTTCGAGCGGGGGGTCGTGGCCTACCCGTACACGACCGAGAAGCCGGTGGCCGTGCTCGGCGCGAAGTACCGCTGGGCGCGCGCGGCCGGGCTGCTGNNGTGCGCGTCGGCCGGCCCCGGGACCCGCACGCGCACGAAAGGCATTGGACAGGGGGCGCTGGCCAGAACTTTCGACGCAAGGGGTGCAACACGACATGACAACGACCGATCTGCCCACCTCGGTTCCCTACCGCGAGGTGACCGACGCGAACGGGCGCGTCTACCGCCTCGGTGAGACCGACATCGACATCATGGGCCGCCCACGCAAGTGGATGGTCATCCTGCCGTGGGTCGGCATGATGGGCATCAGCTCGGCGGAGTACGCCTTCGCGTCCGCCGAGGACACCCTGCACACGGCCCACCAGTGGAGCAGTGCGCACATCTTCTGGATGCTGGGCGTCTGGGTCTTCTTCCAGGCCGCGGTGGCCTTCCCCGCGGGCAAGCTGCGGGAGAGCGGGAAACTGCCCGCCCGCTGGGCGATGATGCTCGGCGCGGTCGGCACGCTGCTGGGCTATCTCTCGCTCGCCTTCGCACCGCACGTGATCGTCGCCTACCTCGGCTTCGGCATGTTCAGCGGGATGGGCGCCGGCATGGTGTACGCGACCTGCGTGAACATGGTCGCCAAGTGGTACCCGGAGCGCAAGGGCGGCAAGACCGGCTTCGTGAACGGCGGTTTCGCCTACGGCTCGGTGCCGTTCGTCTTCCTCTTCACCGGCTACATGGACCTCACCAACTTCCGCTGGGTGCTGGTCTCGGTGGGGGTGTTCCTGGCCGGCGTGGTGGCGGTGTCCGGCTACTTCTTCAAGGACCCGCCGAAGAACTGGTGGCCGGCCGACGTCGACCCGTTGCGCAAGCCCGACGACGCGCGTGCCCGGCGCGCGCTGGAGAAGAACCCGCCGGCCGTGCACCAGTACACGCCCATGGAGGCCTGGCGGACCGGCCGGGTGGCCCTGATGTGGTTCTGTCTGCTGTGCACCTCGGGTGTGAACATCTTCGGCATCGCCTTCCAGGTGCCCTTCGGTGACGAGGCGGGCTTCGCGGGCGGCATCGTGGCGACCGCCATGTCCCTGAAGGCGATCGTCAACGGCACCGGCCGCGGTGTCATCGGCTGGCTGTCCGACCGGTACGGCCGAAAGCAGTGCCTGATCTTCGTCTGCATCGTCCTCGGACTGTCCCAGTACGGCATCCTGTTCTCCGGGAACATCGGGAACCTGCCGCTGTTCCTGCTGTTCTCGTCCATCTCCGGCTTCGGCGGCGGCGCCATCTTCCCGATGTTCGCGGCGATGACCGCCGACTACTTCGGTGAGAACAACAACGCCTCCAACTACGGCCTGGTGTACTCCTCGAAGCTGGTCTCCGGTCTGCTCGGGTCCGGCATGGGCGCCGTCGTGGTGGGCGCGTGGGACTACGCCGGCGCGTTCGTCCTGGCCGGCTCGATCTCCCTGTTCGCCGGGTTCGTGGCCCTGTTCCTGCACCCGCCGGGACGTCCCCGGGCCAAGCACATCGTGCCCAACCCGCAGCCGCTCGGTGAGGAGACCGCCTGACCCGGTCCGTGTTCCGGGTCA
>NZ_MSGP01000258.1 GCF_002078235.1 Streptomyces viridosporus | reverse complement strand
TTCGCGACGCGCGGGGGCGCGGCCGTACCGGCTGATCCGCCGGACGACCGCGCCCCCGCGCGTGCGAAGCTCAGCCCCGGGCCCCCAGCAGGTGGTCCATGGCGAGCTGGTCGAGGCGCTCGAAGGCCATGCCGCGCGCGGCGGCCGCGTCGACGTCGAAGTCCTCGAACGCGGACCGGTCGTCCAGCAGGGCCTGCAGGCCGTCGGCCGCCGTGGGCTCGGCCAGCTGGTCCAGACGGGCCGCGCGCAGCGCCTCCTGCACCTCCGGGTCGGCGCGGAAGGCGGCCGCACGCTCCTTGAGGATCAGGTAGTTGCGCATGCAGCCGGCCGCCGACGCCCACACCCCGTCGAGGTCCTCCGTCCGCGGCGGCTTGAAGTCGAAGTGCCGCGGGCCGCTGTACCCGGCCGACTCCAGCAGGTCCACGAGCCAGAACGCGGCCCGCAGGTCACCCGCGCCGAAGCGGAGGTCCTGGTCGTACTTGATGCCGCTCTGGCCGTTCAGGTCGATGTGGAACAGCTTGCCCGCCCACAGCGCCTGGGCGATGCCGTGCGGGAAGTTCAGCCCGGCCATCTGCTCGTGGCCGACCTCCGGGTTGACGCCGTACAGCTCGGGCCGCTCCAGGCGCTCGATGAAGGCCAGGGCGTGGCCGACGGTGGGCAGCAGGATGTCGCCACGCGGCTCGTTCGGCTTGGGCTCGATGGCGAAGCGGATGTCGTAGCCCTGGGAGGTGACGTACTCGCCGAGCAGGTCGAAGGCCTCCTTCATGCGCTCCAGGGCGTCCCGCACGTCCTTGGCTGCGCCGGACTCGGCGCCCTCGCGGCCGCCCCAGGCGACGTAGACCTCGGCGCCGAGCTCGACCGCGAGGTCGATGTTGCGGATGGTCTTGCGCAGCGCGTAGCGGCGCACGTCGCGGTCGTTGGCGGTGAACGCGCCGTCCTTGAACACCGGGTGGGTGAACAGGTTGGTGGTGGCCATCGGCACCTTCATGCCGGTGTCGTCCAGCGCCTGCCGGAACCGCTTGACGTGCTCCTCCCGCTCGCTGTCGCTCGAGCCGAAGGGGATGAGGTCGTCGTCGTGGAAGGTGACGCCGTGGGCGCCCAGCTCGGCCAGGCGCCGCACCGACTCGACCGGGTCGAGGGCGCGCCGCGTGGCGTCGCCGAAGGGGTCCCGTCCCTGCCAGCCGACGGTCCACAGTCCGAAGGTGAACCTGTCCTCGGGGGTGGGCTGGTAGCTCATGCCGCGGCTCCTTGCTCGCTGAGGCTATTTCGTCATGGCGATTTACAAATTAGTATGCAGGAGCATTTCAGGGAAGAGACTCGCCCCGCCGAGCCGCGGAGGAGACTCGCCCCGCTGAGCCGCGGAAGAGGGAGAGACCGATGTCAGCAGCCGAGGGTCCGCTCGTCGTCGGCGTGGACACATCCACCCAGTCCACCAAGGCCCTGGTCGTCGACGTGGCCACCGGCCGGGTCGTCGCGAGCGGCCAGGCCCCGCACACGGTGACCTCCGGGGCGGGCCGGGAGAGCGATCCGCGCCAGTGGTGGGACGCCCTGGGCGAGGCGCTGCGCCAGTGCGGCGAGCCGGCGCACGAGGCCGCCGCCGTGTCGATCGGCGGGCAGCAGCACGGCCTGGTCACCCTGGACGGGCGCGGCGAGCCGGTGCGGCCGGCGCTGCTGTGGAACGACGTGCGGTCCGCGCCGCAGGGCCGCCGGCTGATCGAGGAACTGGGCGGCGCGAAGTTCTGGGCCGAGCGCACCGGGAGCGTCCCCACCGCCTCCTTCACGGTCACCAAGTGGGCGTGGCTGGCGGAGCACGAGCCGGAGGCGGTCCGCGCCACCAAGGCCGTCCGGCTCCCCCACGACTACCTCACCGAGCGGCTCACCGGCCAGGGCACGACCGACCGCGGCGACGCCTCCGGCACCGGCTGGTGGGCCTCCGGGAGCGAGGCCTACGACGAGGAGATCCTCGCGCACGTGGGCCTCGACCCGGCGCTGCTGCCCCGCGTCGTGCGGCCCGGCGAGGTGGCCGGGACCGTGCGCGACAGTCACGACCTGCCGTTCTCCAAGGGCACCCTGGTGGCGTGCGGCACCGGCGACAACGCCGCCGCCGCGCTGGGCCTCGGGGTGCGGCCCGGCACGCCCGTGATGAGCCTCGGCACCTCGGGCACCGTGTACGCGGTGTCGCGGCGCAGGCCCGCAGACCCGACCGGCACCGTGGCGGGCTTCGCCGACGCGCGCGGCGACTGGCTGCCGCTGGCCTGCACGCTCAACTGCACGCTCGCGGTGGACCGGGTGGCGAGCCTGCTGGGCCTGGACCGCGAGGCCGTCGAACCCGGCGACGGCGTCACGCTCCTGCCCTTCCTGGACGGCGAGCGCACCCCGAACCTCCCCCGCTCCTCCGGCCTGCTGCACGGGCTGCGCCACGACACGACCGGCGGCCAGGTGCTCCAGGCCGCCTACGACGGCGCCGTGTACTCCCTGCTCGGCGCGCTCGACCTGGTGCTCGGCGAGGACGACGGCACGGACGAGGACACCGACCCGTCGGCGCCCCTGCTGCTGATCGGCGGCGGCGCCCGGGGGACGGCCTGGCAGCAGACCGTACGGCGGCTGTCGGGGCGCCCCGTGCAGGTGCCCGAGGCCAGGGAACTCGTCGCCCTCGGGGCCGCGGCGCAGGCGGCCGGGCTGCTCACCGGGGAGGACCCGGCCGCGGTCGCCCGGCGCTGGAACACGGCGGCGGGCCCGGTGCTGGAGGCGGTGGAGCGGGACGAGGAGACGCTGGCCAGGGTCGCCGGGGTACTCTCCGACGCGGCCCCGCTGCTGGAGCGCGGCCCGGCCGCCGGGTGACGGCACGGACCGGGGACACCACCCGGGGCGCCGGCCGACGGCGGGCACCGGGGGCCCGCGACGACGAAGAGACCGAGGACTGACGGAGGAATGAGCGCACCGCTGCACGAGGCCCGCCCGGCCGGCCCGGGGCGTGCGCTGCCCGACACCCAGCAGGGCATGCGCCGCCGCAACCTCTCGCGGGTGCTGCACACCGTCAGCGCCGAGGGACCGCTGTCCCGGGCCGCCGTCGCCTCACGCATCGGGCTGACCCGTGCGGCGGTGTCCACCCTGGTCGACGAGCTCATCCGCTCGGGGCTGCTGGAGGAACTGGGCCCCGAGCGGCCCGGACGCGTGGGCCGCCCCGGCTCGGCGCTCGCCGTCAGCGGCCGCGGTCCGGCGGGGATCGGCGCCGAGATCGGCGTCGACCACCTCGCGGTCTGCGCGGTCGACCTGCGCGGACGGACCCGCTCACGGGCGGTGCGGCAGGTGACGAACCGGGGCCGCTCCCCCGGGCCGGTGATCGGGGAGCTCACCGAACTGGTCCACCGGGTCGTCGCCGAGGCGGAGGCCGAGAGCCTGTGGCCGGCGGGGCTCGCCGTGGCCGTGCCGGGCCTGGTGGCGCGCGACGCCCGGACCGTCGTACGCGCCCCGAACCTCGGCTGGCGGGACACGGACCTCGGCGCACTGCTGCCGGACCGGTTCCCGCTCACCGTGGCCAACGAGGCCAACTTCGGCGCGCTCGCCGAACTCTGGCTCGGCGAGGGGACCCCCCGGGACTTCCTCCATGTGTCGGCCGAGATCGGCATCGGTGCCGCGGTCGTCGTGGACGGACGGCTGCTGCGCGGAAACCGCGGCTTCGCGGGCGAGTTGGGTCATGTGCCGGTGCGGCCCGAGGGACCGGAGTGCGCGTGCGGCGGACGCGGCTGCCTGGAGCAGTACGCCGGCGAGGAGGCGGTGCTGCGGGCGGCCGGACTGCAGCCGGGCGAGGACCGCGTCGGTCTGCTCGCGGGCCGTGCCGAACAGGGCGACACGGACGTACGGCGCGCCCTGCGCGACGCGGGGACGGCGCTCGGCATCGCCCTGACCGGGGCGGTCAATCTGCTGGACCCCGAGAGCGTCGTGCTGGGCGGCGCGCTGTCCGGGCTCGCCCCCTGGCTGCTGCCGTCGCTGCGGTCCGAGCTGTCCCGCCGTACGGCGGGACCGGTCTGTCCCGTCTCCGTGTCCGCGCTGGGGCCGCAGGGTCCGCTGCTGGGCGCGGCGCACTCGGTGGTGCGGGGCGTCCTGGACGACCCGGCGGCCTTCGCCGAGCGGGTCTGAGGCGGTGCGGAGCCGCGGGCGGCGGCCCCGGCACCTCACCTCTCGATTACGAATCGCCCAACTCCTGGCTTCCGGACGGTGAGCAGGCAACGATGAGGGCATGACACCGGCGCAGCGAGCCATGGAGCGGCTGGGGACATGGCCCGACCTCACGGCCTGTCCGGCGGGTTGCGGTACGGGGCAGGCGCTCCGCACCGCCCGTGACGAGATCGTCCACTTCCACTCCGCCCGGAACGTGGACCTCCACCTCACCCACCGCGCCATCCAGCGCTTCCACTACGACCTGGGCGGGTCGAGCGCGATACAACTGGTCCCGGGCTCCTGCTGGGTGACGGTGCACCTGGACTGCGCCACCGACGTCGACCTGCTGCTGAGCCTGGTGAGCGTCGCCCTCAAGGCCCACCAGGCTCGGCCCCCGTCCACCGGTCCGGTGCCGGCCGGGTGCAACTTCCACCGGGTCACCGTGCTGCCGCGCGACGCGGTGACCGACCGCTGAGCGGCCGGCCTCACGGCCGCAGGCTGCCGACGATGTCCGCGGTCGCCGTGAGGCCGCTGTGGATGGTGGGGGCGATGCTGGTGCCGGCCAGGTAGAAGCCGAGCAGCAGGCAGACCAGGGCGTGGGAGATCTTCAGTCCGCTGTTGCGCAGGAAGATCACCGCCAGCACCGAGAGCAGCAGCACCACAGAGATGGAAACGGCCATCGTCAACCTCCTCCGCCACGTCCGCTTCGCGGCGTTCGGCCGCAAGTGTGGCGTAGCGGGAGGTTCGTCCGGGCGGCTGACCTGTCCTCCGAACGTGTGGTGTCACACCCGCCGGTGGGCGTCCAGGAAGGATTCCAGCCCGGCGAGGTCGTCGGTGTTGAGGTGGTCGACGTCCGCGGCGACCAGTTCGCCCCACAGCGCGTCGCGCGCGGGTCCCGGCAGGTCCGGGGTGGCCCAGAACCGCACCTTCTGCCCCCGCGCGTGCGCGGTGCGCACGATGTCCAGCAGCTTCCGGCGCTCGTCGCCGGGGAACGCGCCGACGCCCCGCCAGGTGAAGTGGAGCGTCCAGCTGTCGCTGATCAACGGGACGAAGGAGGCCGGCGCCGGGCCGCCGAGGTCGGCGAGCCGGCCGTCGTAGAAGGCCCGGCGCACCCGCTGGGCCTCCATGGGCGCACGGGCCGCACGGTCGCCGGAGACGACGGCGGTGACGGGTCCGGGCAGGACGCGGCCGTGCGCGCAGGTGGTGAACAGGTGCCGGTAGCGGCGCAGACGGCGGTCGAGCGCGCGGTAGGTGGACGAGCCCTCGGTCTTGAGGTCGACGAGGAGCTGGAACGGCCCGCGGTGCCCGCGGTGCACGGAGCCCCGGTGGGCGCGGACCCGGGCGGCGAGCGGGTCGAGGTAGAGGGATTCGAGGGTGCGGGACGGGTCGAGGTCCTCGGGGTCGTGGGCGACCAGGAGTTGGTCGCCGACCAGGAAGACGTCCGCCTCGACGCTGCCGAAGCGGTGGTCGAGGGCGTCGAGGAGGGGGCGCGGGTGCTCGTAGTCGTTGTGGGCGTGGGCGCGCCACAACGGGCGCGGGCGGTGCCCGTGTTCGCCGGCCAGCGCCTGGGCGGCGGGCAGTGCGACCGGACCGGCGAGGGCGGCGCCGAGGGTGGTGAGGGCTCTGCGGCGGGTGGTGAGGGCCATGCTCTGCCTCCCGGGGAGTGGCGTACGGGGCCTCAGCGAGTATGAGGTCCGCACAGGCCCGAAAGGCAGTGCTGTGACGGGAGTTGGCCGGTCCGCCGTCGCGCGTTCATCCCACTGACGCGGGGCGCGCGGAGAAGCCCGCCCCCTGTAATGCGCCTGAAGGGGCGGGCTTCTCCTCCTGCTCGTCCGGGTGGGCTCAGGGCGCCCGCAGGTCGACCAGCCCGGCCAGCGCCTCGCGGTGGGCGCCCGCCGTGCCGTGGGCGATCGAGTCGGCCTTGGCGCGCTTCAGGTAGAGGTGCACCGGGTGTTCCCAGGTCATGCCGATGCCGCCGTGCAGTTGCAGCGCCTCCTCGGCGGCCCGGACCGCGACGGGGGCCGCGTAGGCCTGCGCCACGGCGACCGCCACGTCGGTGTCCTCACCGGTCGCCAGGGCGTCGGCGGCGCTCCGGGCGGCGGCGCGGAGGCCGGCGATCTCCAGCCACAGCTGGGCGAGTCGGTGCTTGAGCGCCTGGAACCCGCCGACGGGGCGGTTGAACTGCTTGCGGTCCTTCAGGTGGCGGAGGGCCTCCGTCAGCGACCGGTCGGCGAGGCCGAGTTGCTCCGAGGCGAGCAGTCCGGCACCGGCCCGCAGGGCACGGCGCACGGCGGGTTCCGCGTCGCCCAGCCGGTGCCCCGGGGCGCCGTCGAGGGTGACCTCGGCGACCGGCCTGGTGAGGTCCAGGGACGTCTGCGGGGTGAGCGTGACCGCGCCGGCCTCCACCGCGTACAGCCCGCCGTCGTCCGCCGGCACGAGCAGCACATCGGCGACCGCCGCGTCCGCGATGCCGGACAGCCGCCCGTGCAGCGCGCCGTCCTCCTGTCGCACGGTGGCGAACGCGGCACCGGGCGCCGTGTGCAGCCCGACGGCGAGGACGCCGATCCTGCGCCCGGACGCCAGCGCGGCGAGCGGTTCGCCCCCGTCCGCGCAGGCGAGCAGGGCCTCGGTGGCCACGACCGCGCTGGTCAGGTACGGCACCGGAGCGACCGCGCGGCCCAACTCCTCGAGGACGACGGCGGCTTCGCGGTGGGTGGCGCCCTGGCCGCCCCGGTCCTCGGGGACCAGCAGGCCCGCCAGGCCCATGCCGTCGGCGAGCGTCTTCCACAGCGCCAGGTCGTGGGGCGCGTCCGTTTCGATCCGGGCGATCACCCCGGCCGTGTCGCAGTGGTCGGTGAGCAGGTCCCGGACGGCGGCGCGCAGCGCCTCTTCCTCCTCCGAGTACAGCAGGTCGGGCCGTGTGCTCATCGGGCGAGGTCCTTCCACGCGACGTCCTTGTCGGTGCGCGGCTCGGCCGGCAGGCCCAGGACGCGCTCGGCGACGATGTTCAGCAGGACCTCGCTGGTCCCGCCCTCGATGCTGTTGCCCTTGGAGCGGAGGTAGCGGTAGCCGGCGTCGCGGCCGGTGAAGTCGACCAGTTCCGGGCGGCGCATGGTCCAGTCGTCGTACAGCAGGCCCTCCTCGCCGAGGAGTTCCACCTCCAGCCCGCTGATCTCCTGGTTGAGCCGGGCGAAGGTGAGCTTCGTCCCGGCGCCCTCGGGGCCGGGCTGGCCGGCGGCGAGCTGCTGGCGCAGGCGTTCGCCGGTGAGGCGGGCGACCTCGGCCTCCACCCACAGCTTCAGCAGCCGCTGGTGCAGGTCGTGGGTGCGCAGTTCGGGGCGTTCGCGCCAGGTCTTCGCGACCGGGCCGATCATGCCGCCCTCGCGGGGCAGCCGCATGCCGCCGATGGCGACGCGCTCGTTGTTCAGCGTGGTCCGCGCGACCTGCCAGCCGTCACCGACCTCACCGAGGCGGTGGGAGTCGGGGATGCGGACGTCGGTGAGGAACACCTCGTTGAACTCGGCCTCACCGGTGATCTGGCGCAGCGGCCGCACCTCGACGCCGGGGTCGGTCATGTCGCAGAGGAAGTACGTGATGCCCCGGTGCTTGGGCACGTCCGGGTCGGTGCGGGCGATGAGGATGGCCCAGCGGGCGAGGTGGGCGCTGGACGTCCACACCTTCTGCCCGTTGACCACCCAGTCTCCCCCGGCTCCGCTCGAGCCGGAGGGGCCCCCGCCCTCCCGGACGGCGCGGGTGCCGAGCGCGGCCAGGTCGGATCCGGCGCCCGGCTCGCTGAACAGCTGGCACCAGACCTCCTCGCCGGTCCACAGCGGCCTCAGGAAGCGCCGCTTCTGCTCCTCGGTGCCGTACTGCAGGATCGTCGGCGCGGCCATGCCCAGGCCGATGCCGATGCGCCGCGGGTCGTTGTCGGGGGCTCCCGCGGCCTCCAGCTCGGCGTCCACGACGGCCTGCAGGGAGCGCGGGGCGCCGAGCCCGCCGAGCCCCTCGGGGAAGTGCACCCAGGCGAGTCCGGCGTCGAAGCGGGCGTGCAGGAAGTCCAGGCGCCCGGTGTCGGCGGGGGGATGCGCGGCCAGCAACTCCTGTGTGCGGCGGCGCAGTTCGGCGGCGTCGATCATGCCGCGGCTCCGTTCTCCGGCGAGGGCAGCACGGTGACGCGCCCGGTGGTGACTCCGTCGGCGACCCGCTGCACGGCGGTCACGGCGCCGGCGAGCGGGACGCGCTCGCTCACCAGCGGCTTGATCGCGCCCCGGGCGGCCAGCTCGGTGAGCCGCTCGTGGCAGTGCCGGACCAGCTTCGGGTCCTTGGTGTTGTACAGGCCCCAGTGCAGGCCGAGGATCGAGTAGTTCTTCACCAGGGCGTGGTTGAGCGCCGGGCTGGGGATCGTGCCGCCGGCGAAGCCGACGACGACGATCCGCCCCTCGAAGGCCACGACCTTGGCGGACTGGGCGTAGGCCTGGCCGCCCACCGGGTCGTAGATCACGTCGGCGCCCCGGCCGCCGGTGGCCTCCTTGACGGCGGCGACGACGTCCTGCTCGTGCCGGTCGA
Organism: Streptomyces viridosporus; assembly: GCF_002078235.1. Taxonomy (GTDB): domain Bacteria; phylum Actinomycetota; class Actinomycetes; order Streptomycetales; family Streptomycetaceae; genus Streptomyces; species Streptomyces viridosporus. The sequence goes on along the minus strand of NZ_MSGP01000258.1, from coordinate 14,716 downwards.
TCACCAGGTCGCAGCCCAGCTCCCGGGCGACGGCCGCCTTCGCCGGGCCGCCGACCACGCCGATGACGGTGGCGCCGGCGGCCTTGCCCAGTTGCACGGCCGCGCTGCCGACCCCTCCCGCGGCAGCGTGGACGAGCAGGGTCTCGCCGGCTTCGAGCCCGGCCCGGCGGTGCAGGCCGAACCAGCCGGTCTGGTAGCCGATGTGCAGGGCGGCCGCCTCGGCGTCGTCCAGCGCGTCCGGGGCGGGCAGCAGCGCGGCGGCGTCCGCGACGGCGTACTCGGCGAACCCCCCGTGCGGCAGCACGGGGGTGGCGAGCACCCGGCGCCCGTCCTCGGTCTCGCCGCAGACCTCCAGGCCCGGCGTGAACGGCAGGGGCGGCCTGACCTGGTACTGGCCCCGGCACATCAGCGCGTCGGGGAAGTTGACGTTGGCGGCGCGCACCCTCAGCAGGACCTGGCCGTCACCGGGCGTCGGCCGCGCCACCTCCGCGAGGCGCATCACCTCGCCCGGCTCGCCGATCTCGTGCACTTGCCATGCCTGCATGCGGGGCCTCCACGGGGCTGGTGGGCGTCGGGGTCACCCGAACCGGGTCCCTCGCATACTAAGCGGTCGCTTGCTTTCAGGGAACCGTCCGGCGCGTCACGTCCTCCGGGGCCGTGCCCTGACGTGCATCCGCTCCCCCTGCGGGCCGAACAGGCTGAGGAACTCCACCGGCCCCTCCCCCGTCGACCCGAACCAGTGCGGCACGCGCGTGTCGAACTCGGCCGCCTCCCCCGCGGTGAGCACCAGGTCGTTCTCGCCCAGCACCAGCCGGAGCCTCCCGGACAGCACGTACAGCCACTCGTAGCCCTCGTGGGTGCGGGGTTCCGGCTCGAGCTTCCGCCGCGGCTCGAGCACCTTGTAGGCCTGGAGCCCGCCGGGCTGGCGGGTGAGCGGCCAGTGGGTGCGGCCGTAGCGCTCGATCGGCTTGGAGCGGACGCGCGGATCGCCGACCGGCGGCGCGCCGACCAGCTCGTCCAGCGGCACCTGGTGGGCCTGCGCGATCGGCAGCAGCAGCTCCAGGCTGGGTCTGCGCAGTCCGGACTCCAGTCGCGAGAGGGTGCTGACGGAGATGCCGGTCGCCTCGGACAGCGCGGCGAGGGTCACCTCCCGCTCCTTCCTGATCCGCCGCAGCCGGGGGCCCACATCCGCGAGAACGTTCTCCGTAGTCATGCGTTTATTGCAGGTTCGGCAAAGGTGTTTGTCAATGCGGCAGCGCTCGGGGACCTTCGGCGTGGAGGTGGTCACCATGACCGAGCACACCCGGAACACCCAGGACACCCGGGACGGCCAGAACATCCGGAACGCCCGGGACACCGAGAGGAACGGGAACGCCGGGCGGATCCGGCGGACCGGCGGGCACGGGAGCGGGACCCACGACGTGGTGGTCGTCGGGGGCGGTGCCGCCGGGCTGTCCGCCGCGCTGGTGCTCGGGCGGGCCCGGCGGCGCACGCTGGTCGTCGACGCGGGTGAGCCGCGCAACGCGCCCTCGTCCCACATGCAGGGCTATCTGTCCCGGGACGGGATGGCGCCGGCCGAGTTCCTGGCGGCCGGCCGGGAGGAGATCGCGCGCTACGGCGTCGAGCTCGTCCGCGACCGGGTCACGGACGTGACCCGGGACGGGGACGGGACCCGGGACGGGGACTTCACCGTCGTCCTCGGCGCGGGGCGGACCGTGCGGGCCCGCCGGCTGGTCGTCGCCACCGGGCTGAAGGACGAGCTGCCCGCGGTGCCCGGGGTCGCCGAGCGGTTCGGGCGGGACGTGCTGCACTGCCCGTTCTGCCACGGCTGGGAGGTGCGCGACGAACCCTTCGGCGTCCTCGCGGCCGGTCCGGCGAGCGTGCACCAGGCGCTGATGGTGTCGCAGTGGTCCAAGGACGTCGTCCTCTTCCTGCACACGGTCGCCGAGGAGGAACTGTCCGGCCAGGACCTGCGCCGGCTGGCCGCCGCCGGGGTCGACGTGGTGCCCGGCGAGGTCGCGGAGCTGCTGGTCGAGGACGACCGGCTCACCGGGGTCCGCCTCGCCGACGGCTCCGTCCACGCCCGCTCCGTGCTCTACGTCGCCCCGCGCCCCGTGCCGCGGACGGGCCTGCTGGAGCGGCTGGGCGCCGAGATGGACGAGACCCCGTTCGGCACGTACCCGGTCGTCGACCCGACGGGCCTGACCACGGTGCCCGGCGTCTGGGCGGCGGGCAACGCGATCGGCTTCGCCGAGCAGGTCGTCCACGCGGCGAGCGGCGGCTACCGCGCGGCGGCCGCGATCGTCGGGGACCTGCTCATGGCCGACCTGGACGCCGCGGTGACCGGGTGACCCGCGGGCGGCCGGGTGTGAAGCCCAGGGCTCCGTAGCACTCTGATCCCATGCTGCTGTCCCGTCTGGCCCGTGTGTCCCAGGAAGTCGCCGCCACCTCCGCGCGGTCCCGGAAGATCGCTCTGCTCGCCGAGCTGTTCCGGGACGCCGGGGCCGACGACGTGCCGATCGTCATCCCGTACCTGGCGGGGCGGCTGCCGCAGGGCCGGATCGGCGTCGGCTGGAAGGTGCTGAGCCGCCCGATCGCCCCCGCCGCCGAGCCGTCCCTGACCGTCCGCGAGGTCGACGCCCTGCTCGGCCGGCTGGGCGAGGTGTCCGGCCCCGGATCGCAGGCCGAGCGGGCCCGGCTGGTCGGGGAGCTGCTGGGCGCGGCCACCGAGGACGAGCAGCGGTTCCTGTCCGGGCTGCTCACCGGGGAGGTCCGCCAGGGCGCCCTGGACGCGGTCGCGGTGGAGGGGCTGGCGCGGGCGACGGGAACACCGCCGGCGGACGTGCGGCGCGCGGTGATGCTCGCGGGCTCCCTGCAGACGGTGGCCGGGGCGCTGCTGGCGGACGGCCCCGCCGCGCTGGAGCGGTTCCGCCTCACCGTCGGCCGCCCGGTGCTGCCGATGCTGGCCCACAGCGCCTCCTCGGTCGCCGAGGCGGTCGAGAAGCTCGGCGCCTGCGCGGTCGAGGAGAAGCTGGACGGCATCCGGGTCCAGGTCCACCGTGACGGCGACACCGTCCGCGTGCACACCCGGACCCTCGACGACATCACCGACCGCCTGCCGGAAGTGACCGCCGCGGCACGGGAGCTGCGGGGCGAGCGCTTCATCCTCGACGGGGAGGTCATCTCCTTCGACCAGGACGGACGCCCCCGCTCGTTCCAGGAGACCGCCGGCCGGGTCGGCTCCCGGGTGGACGTGGCGACGGCCGCCCGGGAGGTCCCCGTCTCGCCCGTCTTCTTCGACGCGCTGTCCGTCGACGACCGCGACCTGCTGGACCTGCCGTTCGCCGAGCGGCACGCGGAACTGGCTCGGATCGTGCCGGAACCCCTGCGGGTGCGGCGCACGGTGGTGTCCGGGCCGCGGGAGACGGGCGCCGCGGAGGATTTCCTCGCCGAGACCCTGCGGCGCGGCCACGAGGGCGTCGTGGTCAAAGGGCTCGACGCCCCCTACAGCGCCGGCCGGCGCGGCGCGTCCTGGCTGAAGGTCAAGCCCGTGCACACACTCGACCTGGTGGTGCTGGCCGCCGAGTGGGGCCACGGCCGGCGCACCGGGAAGCTCTCCAACCTGCACCTGGGCGCCCGCACCACCGACGGCGGTTTCGCGATGCTCGGCAAGACGTTCAAGGGACTGACCGACGCGATGCTGGCCTGGCAGACCGAGCGGCTGCGGGAGCTGGCCGTCGACGAGAGCGGGTACGTCGTCACCGTGCGCCCGGAACTCGTCGTCGAGATCGCCTACGACGGCCTCCAGCGCTCCACCCGCTACCCGGCCGGCGTCACCCTCCGCTTCGCCCGCGTGGTCCGCTACCGCGAGGACAAGCGCCCCGAGGAGGCCGACACGGTCGAGGCGCTGCTCGCCGCGCATCCGGGGGTGCGGCCGTGAGGAGCGGCCGGAGCGCCGGCCTGCTGCTGTTCCGGCGCACCGACCGGGGCCTGGAGGTGCTGCTCGGCCACATGGGCGGACCGTTCTTCGCGCGGCGGGAGGCGGGGGCGTGGACCGTGCCCAAGGGCGAGCACGACCCCGCCGAACCGGCCTGGGAGGCGGCGCGCCGGGAGTTCCGGGAGGAGCTGGGGCTGGAGCCGCCGGACGGGGCGGCGGTCCCGCTCGGGGAGGTCCGGCAGGCGGGCGGCAAGACCGTCACGGCCTGGGCGGTCGAGGCCGACCTGGACCCGGCGGCGGTCGTCCCCGGCACCTTCACGATGGAGTGGCCGCCGAGGTCGGGGCGGACCCGGGAGTTCCCGGAGCTCGACCGGGTGGAGTGGTTCGCCCTGGACCGGGCCCGGGAGGTGATCGTCTCCGCGCAGACGGCGTTTCTCGACCGCCTGGCGGAGCACTCGCCCTGAGGAGTCCTCCCGCGTTGCGCCGGTCAGCGCCGCGCGGGAGGGTCGAAGACACAGCCCGTCCCCAGGGAGGTCAGCGATGCCCATCGCAACGGTGAATCCGGCGAACGGCGAGACGCTCAAGACGTACGAGGCCATGGGCGAGGAGGAGATCGAGCGCCGGCTCCGGCTCGCGGAGGCCACGTTCCGCACGTACCGGACGACGACCTTCGACGAGCGCGCCCGGCTGCTGCACCGGGCCGCCGACCTCCTCCAGGAGGACTGGGACGACATCGCCCGGGTGATCACCACGGAGATGGGCAAGCCGGTCGCACAGGCCCGCGCGGAGGCCGTCAAGTGCGCCAAGGCGATGCACTGGTACGCCGACCACGCGGCGCGGCTGCTCGCCGACGAGGAGCCCGACGCCTCCGACGTGAAGGACTCCGGTGCCTCCCGGGTGCTGGTGCGCTACCGGCCGCTCGGCCCGGTGCTCGCCGTGATGCCGTGGAACTTCCCGCTGTGGCAGGTGGTCCGGTTCGCGGCGCCCGCGCTGATGGCGGGCAACGTGGGCCTGCTCAAGCACGCCTCGAACGTGCCGCAGACCGCCCTGTACCTGGAGGACCTGTTCCACCGGGCGGGCTTCACCGAGGGCTGCTTCCAGACCCTGCTCATCGGCTCCGCCGCGGTCGACGACATCCTGCGGGACGAGCGGGTGAAGGCGGCCACCCTCACCGGCAGCGAGCCCGCGGGACGCGCGGTCGCCTCGACCGCCGGGGAGATGATCAAGAAGACGGTGCTGGAGCTGGGCGGCAGCGACCCGTTCGTGGTCATGCCGTCCGCCGACCTGGACCGGGCCGCCGAGGTCGCCGTGACCGCGCGGGCGCAGAACACCGGGCAGTCCTGCATCGCCGCCAAGCGGTTCATCGTGCACACGGACGTCTACGACGCCTTCGCCGAGCGCTTCACCGCGGGCATGAGGGCGCTGAGGGTCGGCGACCCGATGGACGAGGAGACGGACGTCGGCCCGCTCTCCAGCGAGCGGGGCCGGGCCGACCTGGAGGAACTGGTCGACGACGCCGTGCGCGCGGGCGCCACCGTGCTGTGCGGCGGCGAGCGTCCCGACGGGCCCGGCTGGTACTACCCCCCGACCGTGCTGGCCGGGATCACCCGGGAGATGCGCATCCACCGGGAGGAGGCCTTCGGCCCGGTCGCCACGCTGTACCGGGCGGCCGACCTGGACGAGGCGGTCCTGATCGCCAACGACACCGACTTCGGCCTGAGTTCCAACGTCTGGACGCGCGACGAGGCCGAGACCGACCGGTTCGTCCGGGACCTGGAGGCGGGCAGCGTGTACGTGAACGGCATGACGGCGTCGCACCCCGGGTTCCCGTTCGGCGGGGTCAAGCGGTCCGGGTACGGGCGTGAGCTGTCCGGGCACGGAATCCGCGAGTTCTGCAACATCACCACGGTTTGGCAGGGTGCGTGATGCTCACAGGGCTACGATCCCGACTGTGAACCGCGAAGTGACTCTGCCTCTGATCGTCGACGACCGCGGGACCCTGCAGGTGGCCGCGGCCGACGTCAGCAAACTGCTGCGCACGGTGGGCGGACGGTGGGTGCGTCTGGTGGAGGCCGGGGAGGACGGACTCGACGAGGACACGGTCGCCGCGCTCACCATCGAGCTGGCCAAGCTGGCCGACCGGATCGACGTGGCGTGCATCGCGCACAGCAGTGGCGGCGCGCCGTAGGGGCGGTCAGGCCGTCCGGGCGAGCGTCGCCCAGAACATCGCCTCGTAGCTCTGCAGCAGGCGGCCGTGGCGGTGCGCGCGGTTCTCGTCCAGGCTGCCCGCCTCCAGGGCCGCCCGGACGGCCGCCTCGGCCTTCCGGTCCAGGTCCGGGGCCGGTTCGGCGAAGAAGTCGAAGAAGGCGCAGGCCTCGTCGGTGAAGCCGTAGTGGGTGCGCAGGGCCTTCGCGATCGTGGCGCAGTAGCCGCCCCAGGCCGAGAAGTTGGCGGTCACGGCGAGGACGGCGTCGGCCGGCGCGGCGTTGAGGGCCAGCCAGGCGACGCAGGCGGGGTAGGCCTGGCACCCCGGCAGGGGGTCGTACGCGTCCGCCCGGGCCGCGTCCGCGCCGCAGGCGGCCGCGAACGGCTCCAGGTGCTCCGCGGCGAGCGCCTCGCCCTCCGCGAGGGCGGTGAAGAACGCGGCGGACCGCGGTTCGGCCGCGGACCTGTCCGCCAGGTGCAGGAACGCACGCCGGTCCGCGGGGATCACCCACCGCTGCTCCCGGGCGAGCGCGGCCAGGACCGCCCGGTCCGCCTCGCCGCGGGCGATCAGCGGCACGAGGGGGTTGGCGCCCGGGTCCGGGGCCAGGTCCCGGACGGCCGCCTCCAGCAGGTCCCGGGCCGTGCGTGTCATCGCGCCCTCCGTCGCGTCGGTCGTCCACGATCGTTCCCCCGGCGCGGGACGCGGGCAACCCGGCGGTGCCGCCCGCACCGCCGGGTCGTTCTCACGGCCGCCTCAGCGGATGGGCATGCCCGACAGGGTGCGCGCGATCACCAGGCGCTGGATCTCGCTCGTGCCCTCGAAGATCGTGTAGATCGCGGCGTCGCGGTGCATCCGCTCCACCGGGTACTCGCGGGTGTAGCCGTTGCCGCCCAGGATCTGGATCGCCTGGGCGGTGACCTCCTTGGCGGTCTCGCTGGCGAACAGCTTGGACATCGAGCCCTCGGCGGCCGTGAAGGGCTTGCCGTTGACCGCCATCCAGGAGGCGCGCCAGACCAGCAGGCGGGCGGCGTCGATCCGGGTGCGCATGTCGGCGAGCTGGAAGGCGACGCCCTGGTTGTCGATGATCGGACGGCCGAACTGCTCACGCGTCTGGGCGTACTCCAGGGCGACCTCGTACGCGGCGCGGGCGGTGCCGACCGCCATGGCGCCGACCGCCGGGCGGGACGCCTCGAAGGTGGCCATGGCGGCGTTCTTGACGCGCTCGCCGCCCTTCTTCGCCTTCTCCCGGGCGCGGGCGAGGCGCTCGTCCAGCTTCTCCTTGCCGCCGAGCAGGCAGGAGCCGGGGACCCGGACGTCCTCCAGGACGACCTCGGCGGTGTGCGAGGCGCGGATGCCGTGCTTCTTGAACTTCTGGCCCTGGGACAGGCCGGGGGTGCCCGGCGGGACGATGAAGGAGGCGTGGCCCTTGGAGCCGAGCTCCGGGTCGACGACCGCGACCACGACGTGGACGTTGGCGATGCCGCCGTTGGTCGCCCAGGTCTTGGTGCCGTTGATCACCCACTCGTCCTTGGCCTCGTCGTACACCGCGCGGGTGCGCAGGGAGGCCACGTCGGAGCCGGCGTCGGGCTCGGAGGAGCAGAACGCGGCGACCTTGACGTCGTTCGCGTCGCCGTACATCTGCGGGATCCAGGTGCCGATCTGCTCCTCGGTGCCGTTGGCGAGGACGCCCACGGCGGCGAGGCCGGTCCCGACGATCGACAGGGCGATGCCCGCGTCGCCCCAGAACAGCTCCTCCATCGCCATGGGGATGCCGAGACCGGTTGCGTCGAAGTACTGCTGGGCGTAGAAGTCCAGGGAGTAGATGCCGACCTTGGCCGCCTCCTGGATGACCGGCCAGGGAGTCTCCTCACGCTCGTCCCATTCGGCGGCCGCGGGGCGGATCACATCGGCGGCGAAGCCGTGCAGCCAGTCCCGGACCTCCTTCTGTTCGTCGTTGAGCTCCATGGTGAACTCGGCCATGTCCCCTCCAGCGGGCGGTGCACGTGCATGTTACTTGCGGTAACACGAGTCTGTTACCCGCTGGTAGGAAAAGTCAACTCCCCGGGACCGGTCGGCATCCCGTTCGATGCCCGGGGTGCCGTCAGTGTTAGTTTGCGCAGGCGTCACCGGAACAGCACGGGTGGGGAGATCTCATGGACACCACGCAGCGGACCGATCAGCAGCGGTCCGCCGACCGACGCCGGCGCGAGCTGCTGGAGGCCGCCGACCGGGTGGTGCTGCGCGACGGCCCGCAGGCCTCGATGAACGCGATCGCCGCCGAGGCCGGCATCACCAAGCCGATCCTCTACCGGCACTTCGGCGACAAGGGGGGACTCTACGCCGCCCTGGCCAAGCGGCACACCGACGCGTTGCTGGACTCGCTGCGGGCCGCCCTGGACGCCCCGGCCGACCGGCGCGAGCGGGTCGAGGCGACCCTGGACACCTACCTCTCGGCGATCGAGGCGCGCCCCCAGGTGTACCGCTTCCTGATGCACCCGGCGGAGGGGTCGCAGAGCGACCAGGGCTTCGACGTGGGCAAGCACTCGGCGCCGCTGCTGCGGCGGATGGGCGAGGAGCTGGCACAGGTCATCGAGGAGCGGCTGGACCTCGGGCCGGACAGCCAGCAGCTGGCCCGGGTGTGGGGGCACGGCATCGTCGGCATGATGCACGCGGCCGGTGACTGGTGGCTCGGCGAACGTCCCTGCTCCCGCGCCGCGTTGGTGCGCAGCCTGGCCGACCTGCTCTGGGGGCGGCTGGCCGCGGCGGGCGACAGGGTGGGCGGCCCGGGGTTCTGACCGCTCCCCGCCCCCGACGTCCGGCGTCCGCCCGGCGTCCCCTCAGCCCTCTCGGCCCTCCCGGTTCCAGGAGGCCCGCCTCACCTGGCGCAGGAGCCTGCGGTGCCGCCACCCCGTCAGCCGGTCGGCGTAGAGACGGCCCTCCAGGTGGTCGCACTCGTGCTGCAGGCACCGGGCGAAGAAACCCGTGCCGTGGACGGTGACCGGTTCGCCGGTCACCGTGAAGCCCTCGACGACCGCGTGGTCGTGGCGCTCCGTCCCGGCCTCCAGCCCCGGCAGGGACAGACAGCCCTCGGGGCCGCGCACCACCACGCCGTCCGTCTCGACCAGCCGCGGGTTCACCACGTGGCCGAGGTGCCGGACGTCCTCGTCGTCCGGGCAGTCGTACACGAACACCCGCAGCGGCTCGCCGATCTGGTTGGCGGCCAGGCCCACCCCCCGGGCCGCGTACATCGTCGCGAACAAGTCCTCCACCAGCCGGGCCAGTTCGGGACCGAAGTCGGTGACCTCCCGGCAGGGTGCCCGCAGCACCGGGTCGCCGAGCAGGGTAAGGGGCCGCACACGTCCGTGGACGCCGGGGATGGAGCCGTGTCGCATGGCGGTCAGAGTACGGTCCTTCCTGCAACGCCCGTCTCACGAGGGTGCCGCGGTTCTGGAGTGCGAATGGATCTCGATAGGCTGACGTTCACACCACGTGGCCGTCAGGCACAGGCGCGGCGCGTACGCAAGGAGGATCGAGAACTGATGGCAGGCAACTCGGACCCGCTCACGCCGCGGGCCAAGCTGGCCGTGACCGCAGGTAAAGCGGTCGCGGCGGCATCACGCGCCGCAGGGCGCGGCAGCGGTTCGGTGATCGGCGGCCGGGTGGCGCTGAAACTCGACCCCGACCTCCTCGCCCGGCTCGCCCAGAGCCTGGACGTCGTGCTGGTCTCGGCGACCAACGGCAAGACCACCACCACCCGGCTCATCGCCGAGGCGCTGCGGGCCGCGGGACCGGTCGTCTCCAACGCGCTCGGCGCCAACATGCCCGCCGGCATCACCTCGGCGCTCGCCGGCGGCTCGGACGCGAAGTTCGGCGTCATCGAGGTCGACGAGAAGTACCTCGCCGGCGTCGCCCGGGACACCGCCCCGAAGTGCATCGCCCTGCTCAACCTCTCCCGCGACCAGCTCGACCGCGCCGCCGAGACCCGCATGCTCGCGGAGAACTGGCGCGAGGGCCTGGCCGGCTCCAAGGCCGTCGTCGTCGCCAACGCCGACGACCCGCTGGTGGTGTGGGCCGCGTCCTCCTCCCCCAACGTGATCTGGGTGGCCGCCGGGCAGATGTGGAAGGACGACGCCTGGTCCTGCCCGTCCTGCGGCGGTGTGATGCAGCGCCCGGGCGACGACTGGTTCTGCGGCGAGTGCGGCTTCCGCCGGCCGACCCCCAGCTGGGCCCTGTCCGGCGACCACGTGCTCGACCCGCACGGCTCCGCCTGGCCGATCCACCTCCAGCTGCCGGGCCGCGCCAACAAGGCCAACGCCGCGAGCTCCGCGGCCGTCGCCGCCGTCTTCGGGGTGCCGCCGCAGGTCGCCCTGGAGCGGATGTACCAGGTGCAGGCCGTGGCGGGCCGCTACGACGTCGTGCAGTTCCAGGGCCGGGACCTGCGGCTGCTGCTCGCCAAGAACCCCGCGGGCTGGCTGGAGACGTTCTCGCTGATCGACCCGCCGCCGACCCCGGTGATCCTGTCGGTGAACGCGCGCTCCGCCGACGGCACCGACACCTCCTGGCTGTGGGACGTCGACTACACCCGGCTGGCCGGCCACCCGATCTGCGTCATCGGCGACCGGAAGCTGGACCTCGCGGTGCGCCTGGAGGTCGCCGACCAGCAGTTCCAGGTCTGCGAGGACATCGACCAGGCGGTCCAGCTGTGCCCGCCCGGCCGGATCGAGGTCATCGCCAACTACACCGCCTTCCAGGACCTGCGCCGCCGCGTCGGCAACTGACGCGGGCGACGCACTCACAAGGACAGTGACTTCATGAGCGACAACAGCCTGCGGGTCGTCTGGCTCTACCCCGACCTGCTCAGCACCTACGGCGACCAGGGCAACGTGCTCGTCGTGGAACGCCGGGCCCGGCAGCGCGGCCTGGACGTGGCCCGGCTCGACGTGCGCAGCGACCAGCCGATCCCGACCTCCGGCGACATCTACCTGATCGGCGGCGGCGAGGACCGTCCGCAGCGGCTGGCCGCCGAGCGGCTGCGCCGGGACGGCGGTCTGCACCGGGCGGTGGAGAACGGCGCGATCGTGTTCTCGGTGTGCGCCGGCTACCAGATCCTCGGCCACGAGTTCATCAACGACCTCGGCCAGCGCGAGCCCGGCCTCGGCCTGCTCGACGTGGTCTCGGTGCGCGGCGAGGGCGCCCGGTGCGTGGGCGACGTGCTGGCCGACATCGACCCGCGGCTCGGCCTGCCCCCGCTGACCGGCTTCGAGAACCACCAGGGCGTCACCCACCTGGGCCCCACGGCCCGCCCGTTCGCCCAGGTGCGCTTCGGCAACGGCAACGGCACGGGGGACGGCACGGAGGGCGCGTACAACGACACCGTGTTCGGCACCTACATGCACGGCCCGGTGCTGGCCCGCAACCCGCAGATCGCGGACCTGATGCTGAAGCTGGCGCTCGACGTCAACGCCCTGCCGCCGACCGACGACCGCTGGTACGAGGCACTGCGGGGCGAGCGCATCGCGGCGGCTCAGCAGTCCGCGTGAAGGCCCGTCTGGCGACTGCTCCGCACAGGTGAGCGGGGTCGTCCAGCAGGCGGACGCTCGATGTGGCCCCGCCCCCCGATGCCGCTAGGGTGGCGGGGATCGAGCCGGACAGCGCGGTCCGGTCCCGGCCCACATCGAGAAGGTTGTTTCGGGCTATGCGCATTGGTGTCCTCACGTCCGGCGGCGACTGCCCCGGCCTGAACGCCGTCATCCGGTCCGTCGTGCACCGCGCCGTCGTCGACCACGGCGACGAGGTCATCGGTTTCCGGGACGGGTGGAAGGGCCTGCTGGAATGCGACTACCTCAAGCTCGACCTCGACGCGGTGGGCGGCATCCTCGCCCTCGGCGGCACCATCCTCGGCTCCTCCCGGGTCCGCCCCGAGCACCTGCGGGACGGTGTGGAACGGGCCAAGGGGCACGTCCAGGAGCTCGGGCTCGACGCGATCATCCCGATCGGCGGTGAGGGCACGCTGAAGGCGGCCCGGCTGCTGTCGGACAACGGTCTGCCGATAGTCGGTGTGCCGAAGACCATCGACAACGACATCGCCGTCACCGACGTCACCTTCGGCTTCGACACGGCCGTCGGTGTGGCGACCGAGGCCCTGGACCGGCTGAAGACCACCGCCGAGTCCCACCAGCGCGTGCTGATCGTGGAGGTCATGGGCCGTCACACCGGCTGGATCGCGCTGCACTCCGGCATGGCGGCCGGCGCCCACGCCGTCGTCGTGCCCGAACGGCCCTTCGACATCGAGGAGCTGGCCGCGAAGGTCGGCGAGCGGTTCTCGGCCGGCAAGCGGTTCGCGATCGTGGTGGCCGCCGAGGGTGCCAAGCCGAAGGCCGGGACGATGGACTTCGACGAGGGCGGCAAGGACGTCTACGGCCACGAGCGGTTCGCCGGGATCGCGCGGCAGCTCTCGGCGGAGCTGGAGGCGCGGCTCGGCAAGGAGGCCCGTCCGGTGATCCTCGGGCACGTCCAGCGCGGCGGCACGCCGACCGCCTACGACAGGGTGCTGGCCACGCGGTTCGGCTGGCACGCGGTGGAGGCCGTGCACCGGGGCGAGTTCGGGATGATGACCGCGCTGCGCGGCACCGACATCGTCACGGTGCCGCTGGCCGAGGCCGTCGAGACGCTGAAGACGGTGCCCGAGGAGCGTTACGCCGAGGCGGAGTGTGTCCTGTAACACCCGAACGGGCCAACCCCGCCCCCGGTCGCAGCCGCGACCGGGGGCGGTTCTAGTCTGGTGCGGACAGACAGCGCACAACCCCCACGAATCAGGAGCCGGCGGATGGATCACAGCGGGCACGGCATGACCATGGATCTGCCGCCGTTCACGCTGGGGCGAGGACTCGCCTGGTCGGCGGACCCGTTCTTCCTCATCGCCTGCCTGCTCGGGCTGGCCCTGTACGGCTGGGGCGTGGTGCGCCTCATCCGGCGCGGGGACAAGTGGCCGGTGGGGCGGACGGTGGCGTTCGTCACCGGCGTGCTCAGCATCGGGCTGGTGATGTGCACCGCACTGAACGACTACGGCATGGTCATGTTCAGCGTGCACATGGTGCAGCACATGGTGATCAGCATGGTGTCACCGATCCTGATCCTGCTCGGCGCCCCGATCACCCTGGCGCTGCGCGCGCTGCCGACGGCCGGACGGGGCCGCAAGGGGCTGCGCGAGCTGCTGCTGATGCTGCTGCACAGCCGCTACATGCGGGTCATCACCCACCCGGTGTTCACCATCCCGATGTTCATCGCGAGCCTGTACGCGCTGTACTTCACCCCGATCTTCGACTTCCTGATGGGTTCGCAGATCGGGCACATCGCGATGATGGTGCACTTCCTCGCCGTCGGCCTCATCTTCTTCTGGCCGATCATGGGCGTGGACCCGGGCCCGCACCGTCCGGGACATCTCATGCGGATGCTGGAGCTGTTCGCGGGCATGCCGTTCCACGCCTTCTTCGGCATCGCGCTGATGATGGCGTCCTCCCCGATGGTCACGACCTTCGAGAACCCGCCCGCCTCGCTCGGGATCGAGGCGCTGTCCGACCAGAACGCGGCCGGCGGCATCGCCTGGGCGTTCAGCGAGGTCCCGTCCGTCCTGGTGCTGATCGCGCTGCTGTTCCAGTGGTACGCCTCGGACCAGCGGCAGGCCAAGCGCGAGGACCGCGCCGCCGACCGTGACGGGGACAAGGAACTCGAGGCGTACAACGCCTATCTGGCCTCACTGCACGCACGCGGAAACTGAATTCACCGTTCCCCCGGCCCCCCTTGAACGGGCAATTTCCTTCAGTAGCATGAAGTGTCTGGGGGAAACCGCCGGGGGGAGCGGTGATGGCACTGCGCGCGTTCACGCACGGGGCGGGGAAAACGGCGATGCGAAGGATCGCCGTCCTGCCGTTGATTCGTCCGGTCGCCGGTGGGTGCGATTCGGCCACACTTTTGTTCGGGGTCGGAGCGGTCGCCGCGGGAGTCGCCTCCCGGGCACCGTTCTTCGACGAGCACAGCGGGCTCGGACGGGACGCCGACGTGCGGTCGCGGCGCGCCCACGACGGCTCGCAGCGGGGAAACACGCCTGGCCGGTGCGGGGGCACCGGGCGGTGGTCGATCCGTGACGTCGGGCGGCTGGAGCGGTGTCTCAGCGCGCCGGGCAGCGGCCGCACGGCACGGGCATGGGCGAAGGCGCCCGGTCCTCGTACCGGCGGGACACCGGAATACCTCGACCGGCCCACCCCCGTTCTCCTGCGCCACGGCACCCCGGTGGAGAAACACGAGCACGAAAAGGGAAAGGCTGTTCCCTTTCCCGCGCCGCTCCGGGCGGGAATCGCGATTCCGGTCGACGCGCGGGGGCTTCCCCCGGTGAAGTGCTCGTGCGGAAATCCGCCGCGACCCTTCGAAGGGGACAGACGCAGGATTTCCGTCGCGTTCGAGGGCGGGAACGAGGAGTGGAGGGGCTACGACCCTTCCGAGGCCGTGGTGGCGCGGCCCGCGCCCCGGGAACCGGAGCGGACCTCCCCCGTCGACGTCGGCTCCGGCGGGGGTGC
>NZ_MSGP01000257.1 GCF_002078235.1 Streptomyces viridosporus | reverse complement strand
CGGCCGCGCGCAGCCGGCGGTCGGCCGTGTCGCCGAGGACCGCGTGCTGGTGGCAGTGGGTCTGGCCGACGACGGGGCGGTCCAGCGAAGGCGGGGTCCAGTCGGGCGCGTACCGCTCCAGGACCTCCGCGAAGGTCAGGACCCGTGCGGCCAGCCGGGCCGCCCGCGGGTCGTCGTGCAGCAGCTCCGGGGCGTCCGTGCGCAGGGCCGCCGCGCAGCTCGGCTCCAGGACGACCACCGGGGCGTCCGCGGCCAGCACCGGTTCCATCAGGTCGAGCGTGCGGCGCAGCACCGCGCGGGCGCGGGCGAGCTGGCCCGTGGAGAGGTACGTCAGCCCGCAGCAGACCCGGCCCCGGCGCGCCGTCAGCAGCCGTGCCGCCGACCGCGAGCGCCCGTCGCCCACCGGACGTCCCCGCAGCCGCAGCGTCGGGGGCAGCGCCACCCGCAGCCCGGCCGCCTCCAGGACCCGTACGGCCGCCCGGCCCACCGAGGGCGACAGGTGCTCGGTGAAGGTGTCCGGCCAGAGGACCACCAGCGGTCCGTCCCCCGGGGGCGCGGCGGGCCGCCGTCCCCGCCACCACCGGGTGAACGTCTCCCCGGCCACCCGCGGGATCTCCCGCTCCGGCGCTATCCCGCCCAGCCGTTTCGCCGCCCGCGCGAGCGGCCCCACCGAGGCCCCCGCGTTGACCAGGGCCGCCGACCCGGTCCGCGCCACCCAGGCCAGCCACACCGGCAGCCACCCCATCGCGTAGTGGGCGGCCGGGCGGCGGCGGCCCGCGTAGTGGTGGTGCAGGAACTCCGCCTTGTACGTGGCCATGTCGACCCCGACCGGGCAGTCCGAGCGGCAGCCCTTGCAGGACAGGCACAGGTCCAGCGCGTCCCGTACCTCCGTGGACCGCCAGCCGTCGGTCACCAGCTCGCCGACGAGCATCTCGTGCAGCAGGCGGGCGCGCCCGCGCGTGGAGTGCTCCTCCTCGCCCGTCGCCCGGAACGACGGGCACATCACCGCCGGCCCCGACGCGGACGCCGTACGGCACTTGGCGACCCCCACGCAGCGGCGCACCGCCGCCGAGAAGTCGCCGCCGTCGGCCGGGTAGCCGAAGGCCACGTCCACCGGTCCGCGCGGCAGGGCGGAGAAGCGGAGGTTCGCGTCCAGGGGCGCGGGGCGGACCAGCACGCCCGGGTTGAGCAGGTCGTCCGGGTCCCAGACGCCCTTCACGCGTTCGAAGAGGGCGACCGTCTCCGCGCCGTACATCCGCGGCAGCAGCTCGGCCCGCGCCTGCCCGTCGCCGTGCTCCCCGGACAGGGAGCCGCCGTGCGCCACGACCAGGTCGGCGAGGTCCTCGGAGAAGCGCCGGAAGCGGGCGACGCCCGGCCCGGTCAGCAGGTCGAAGTCGATCCGCACGTGGACGCAGCCGTCCCCGAAGTGCCCGTACGGGGTGCCGCGCAGCCCGTGGTCGGCCAGCAGGCGCCGGAAGTCCCGCAGGTAGGCGCCGAGCCGGGCGGGCGGCACCGCGCAGTCCTCCCAGCCGGGCCAGGCCTCCGTGCCGTCCGGCATCCGGGTCGCCGTACCGCTCGCGTCCTCCCGGATCCGCCACAGGGCCCGCTGCCGGGCCGGATCGGTGACCACCAGGGCGTCCAGGACGTCCGCCGCGCGGACGACCGCCTCCGCCCGCGCCCGGGCCTCCGCCTCCGTCTCCCCGCCGGTCTCCACGAACAACCAGGCCCCGCCGCGCGGGAGGTCCGCGGCGGAGGGCACCAGGTCCGCCGCCATGCCCTCCACCGTCAGCGGCCGGTGCTCAAGCAGTCCGGCCGCCGCCTCGGCGGCCCCGCTCTCGTCGGCGTACGCCAGCACGGCGAGCGCCCGCGCGCGCGGCGCCCGTACGAGGTCCACGACCGCCTCGGTCAGCACGCCCAGCGTGCCCTCCGAGCCGCAGAAGGAGCGGGCGACGTCGGCGCCCCGCTCGGGCAGCAGGGCGTCCACCGCGTAGCCCGAGATCCGGCGGGGCAGCTCCGGGAAGCCGGTGCGCAGGCGGGCCAGTTCGCCGTCGACCAGCTCCCGCAGTCCCGCCGGGGCGCCGGCCCACCCCGGCCCGGGCCGCAGCAGCTCCCCGCGCGGGGTGAGCACCGACAGCTCCCGCACGTTGTCCGCGGTCGTCCCCCAGGCGACGGAGTGGGACCCGCAGGAGTTGTTGCCGATCATGCCGCCGAGGGTGCAGCGGCTGTGCGTGGAGGGGTCCGGCCCGAAGCGCAGGCCGTACGGGGCGGCGGCCTCCTGGAGCCGGTCGAGGACGAGCCCGGGCTGGACGACGGCCGTGCGGGCCTCGGGGTCGAGGGAGAGCAGGCGGTTCATGTGCCGGGTGAAGTCGAGCACCACTCCGGTGCCGGTCGCCTGGCCCGCGATCGACGTGCCGCCGCCGCGCGCCACCACCGGGACGCCGTGCGTCCGGCACACCGACAGGGCCGCCGCCACGTCGTCGGCGTCCCGGGGGGAGACGACGCCCAGCGGCACCCGGCGGTAGTTGGAGGCGTCCATGGTGGTCAGCGCCCGCGCGGTCGTGCCGAAGTCCACCTCACCGCGTACGGCCGCCGCCAGCCCGGCCCGCAGTTCCCGGAGATCCGTCGTGCCCGTCGTGCCCGTCATGCCCTCAGGATGCCCCCGCGCCGGTGCCACGCGCCGCCGGCGCCCTCCACCGGCGGAGCGGCGGGGCGGGTCCGGCGGGACGGCGGTGCGGTTCCTGCTCCCTCGTGCTCCCTCGTGCGCCGCACCGGCACCGCCTCCGCGGCCCCGGGGGCGGGGCGGACGGACGGTACCGGGACGGGGCAAAGAGGCGGAATGAGCACGCCGTTCGGCGGCCCACCCGACCGAGGTCGGGTCAAATCCCGGGAACGGAACCGGAATCTTCCCAAACTGATCAGGAACTCCCTTATAGTGACCGCGGGTTGCTCACCCATGACGGCTCCTGTTCATAGAGTGACGTTCACGCAGGAACCGGGCAATCGAGCACGTGGGCGGCGGATCGCGTACGGCCGTGCACGTGGGCGAGGGGGTGCACGGCAACCCAGGTATCCGAGCACCGGACGGCCATGGGCCGCCGGAGCCGCTGAACCGCCCCCAGGCCGCGCTGACCGAACGGTGCACGACAGCGAAACGGAACGCGGACCGACCGAGGACCCGACCGAGGACCCGATTGATGACCTCCCCCCTGCTCCCCGGCGACCGCCGGTGCGGAGA
>NZ_MSGP01000256.1 GCF_002078235.1 Streptomyces viridosporus | reverse complement strand
TCGAGAGGATCGACCACGTCCACCACGCGGGCAACTCCTCCGGCATCGTCGACGGCGCCGCCCTGGTCGCCATCGGCTCCCGGGAGGTCGGCGAGCGCCACGGGCTCACCCCGCGCGCGCGGATCGTCTCCGCCGCCGTGTCCGGCTCCGAGCCCACCATCATGCTCACCGGCCCCGCCCCGGCCACCCGCAAGGCGCTCGCCAAGGCCGGGCTGACGATCGACGACATCGACCTGGTCGAGATCAACGAGGCGTTCGCGGCGGTCGTGCTGCGCTACGTCAAGGACATGGGTCTGCCGCTGGACAAGGTCAACGTCAACGGCGGCGCCATCGCCATGGGTCACCCGCTGGGCGCCACCGGCGCGATGATTCTCGGCACGCTCGTCGACGAACTGGAGCGCCAGGACAAGCGCTACGGCCTGGCCACGCTGTGCGTGGGCGGCGGCATGGGCATCGCCACCATCGTCGAACGCCTCTGAATCCCGGCGACCCGCACGCGACCCCTTACGGAGACCCCCTGATGACCGAGAGCACCACCATCCGCTGGGAGCAGGACGACACCGGCGTCGTCACCCTCGTCCTGGACGACCCGAACCAGTCCGCGAACACCATGAACCAGGCGTTCCGCGACTCCCTCGCCGTGATCACCGACCGTCTGGAGGCCGAGAAGGACTCGATCCGCGGCGTCATCCTCACCTCCGCCAAGAAGACCTTCTTCGCCGGCGGCGACCTGCGCGACCTGATCCGGGTCACCCCGGAGACGGCGCGGGACCTGTTCGACGGCGGCATGGCGATCAAGCGCCAGCTGCGCCGCATCGAGACGCTCGGCAAGCCGGTCGTCGCGGCGATCAACGGGGCGGCCCTCGGCGGCGGCTACGAACTGGCCCTGGCCTGCCACCACCGGATCGCCCTCGACGCCCCCGGCTCCAGGATCGGCTGCCCCGAGGTGACCCTCGGTCTCCTCCCCGGAGGCGGCGGCGTCGTCCGCACCGTCCGGCTGCTCGGCATCGCCGACGCCCTCCTCAAGGTCCTCCTCCAGGGCACCCAGTACAACCCGCGGCGCGCCCTGGAGAACGGCCTCGTCGACGAGGTGGCCGACAGCCCGGAGGACCTGCTGGCCAAGGCCCGCGCCTTCATCGACGCCCACCCCGAGTCCGCCCAGCCCTGGGACCGGCCCGGCTACAGGATCCCCGGCGGCACCCCGGCCCACCCGAAGTTCGCGGCCAACCTGCCCGCCTTCCCGGCCACCCTGCGCAAGCAGACCAACGGCGCGCCCTACCCGGCCCCGCGGAGCATCCTCGCCGCGGCCGTCGAGGGAGCCCAGGTCGACTTCGAGACCGCCCAGGTCATCGAGGCCCGCTACTTCGTCGAGCTGGCCGCCGGACAGACCTCGAAGAACATGATCCAGGCGTTCTTCTTCGACCTGCAGGCCGTCAACTCCGGCGCCAACCGCCCCCGGGGCATCGAGCCCCGCCGGGTCCGCAAGGTCGCCGTCCTCGGTGCCGGGATGATGGGCGCCGGCATCGCCTACTCCTGCGCCCGCGCGGGGATCGAGGTCGTGCTGAAGGACGTCTCCCCGGAGGCGGCGCTCAAGGGCAGGGGCTACTCCGAGAAGCTGTGCGCCAAGGCCGTCGCCAAGGGCCGCACCACCCAGGAGAAGGCCGACGCGCTGCTGGCCCGCATCACGCCCACCGCCGAGGTCGCCGACCTGGCGGGCTGCGACGCGGTCATCGAGGCGGTGTTCGAGGACACCGCGCTCAAGCACAAGGTCTTCCAGGAGATCCAGGACGTCGTCGCCGAGGACGCGCTGCTGTGCTCCAACACCTCCACCCTGCCGATCACGGCGCTGGCCGAGGGCGTGGAGCGGCAGGACGACTTCATCGGGCTGCACTTCTTCTCGCCGGTCGACAAGATGCCGCTGGTCGAGATCATCAAGGGCGAGCGCACCGGCGAGGAGGCGCTGGCCCGCGCCTTCGACCTGGTGCGGCAGATCAACAAGACGCCGATCGTGGTCAACGACTCGCGCGGCTTCTTCACCTCGCGGGTCATCGGGCACTTCATCAACGAGGGCGTGGCCATGGTCGGCGAGGGCATCGAGCCCGCGTCGGTGGAGCAGGCCGCCGCCCAGGCCGGCTACCCGGCCAAGGTGCTCTCCCTGATGGACGAGCTGACGCTGACCCTGCCCCGCAAGATCCGCACCGAATCGAAGCGGGCGGTCGAGGAAGCGGGCGGCACCTGGACCGCGCACCCCGCCGAGGCCGTCATCGACCGCATGGTCGACGAGTTCGGCCGGCCGGGGCGCAGCGGCGGCGCCGGCTTCTACGAGTACGGCGAGGACGGCGGGCGCGCCGGCCTGTGGCCGGGACTGCGCGAGCACTTCACCCGGCCCGGGTACGAGATCCCGTTCCGCGACATGCAGGAGCGCATGCTGTTCGCCGAGGCGCTGGACACCGTCCGGCTGCTGGAGGAGGGCGTGCTGACCTCCGTCGCCGACGCCAACATCGGCTCGATCCTCGGCATCGGCTTCCCCGGCTGGACCGGCGGCGTGCTGCAGTACATCAACGGCTACGACGGCGGCGCCGGGGGAGGGACCGGCCTGCCCGGATTCGTGGCCCGCGCACGCGAACTCGCCGACCGCTACGGCGAGCGCTTCGCCCCGCCGGCGCTGCTGGTGGAGAAGGCGGAGAAGGGGGAGGTCTTCACGGACGCACGCTGACGGTGCGCCCCCGCCGGGTGACGCGGCACTCCGCCGCGTCACCCGCGGCCGTCGCGCGTCACCTGCGGCCGTCGCGCGTCACCTGCGGCCGTCCCGCGTCACTCGTGGGCGTCGCCGTCCATCCACTCCCGCAGCTCCTCCCTCAGCGACCGCTGGAACGTCGTGAGCAGTGCCTGCACCACGAGCGGCTGCATGTGGGCGGACAGCGACCTCACGTCCCGGGCGTCCCGCTCGGCCACCGCGTCGCGCAGCAGCCGCGACAGCTCGTGGGCCGCCGCGCGGGAGTACTCGGTCAGCGTGGTGCGGGCGGCGAGGATCGTCTCGTGCGACAGCGGTACGTCCAGCAGTTCGACGCCGAGCCGCAGCAGGCCGGTGTCGACGCCGTACCGCTCGCCCTCGCGCCGGACGACGCCCATCGCCGCCAGCCGCTCGGTCTCCTCCTCCCCGAGCGCCCGGCCCGCCCTGCGTTCCAGCTCCTCGCGCGTCACCGTCTCCGTGGCCTCCGGCGCCCAGGAGGCCACCACCGCCCGCTGGATCGCCAGCTCCCGTGCGGACAGGTCCGGCGGCAGCTGTCCCAGGTACCGTTCGATGGCCGCCAGCGTCATGCCCTGGTGCTGCAGCTCCTCGATGAGCGCCAGCCGGGCCAGATGCTCCCGCCCGTAGTGACCGACCCGCCGCGGACCGAGCACCGGGGGCGGCAGCAGGCCCCTGGTGCCGTAGAAGCGGATCGTGCGTACCGTGACACCGGCCCGGGCCGCCAGTTCGTCGACGGTGAGGGTGGACTCCGCGCCTTCTTCTCGCCTTCGGGGCGCCTCGGCCGCCGTCGAGGGGGCGACCGTGCCCGGCTCCTCGGCGGCGGCGCGTCCCTGCGGCTTCCCGGTCTCGGTCGTCATGCGCAGCAGTATCGCTGTACCACCGGAGCTGTACCACCGGAGTTGTGACACCCGGGCACGCCGGACGGACGGCCGTGCGAGACGCCCGCGGTGCGGCTCCTTCCCTCGCCGGGGCGAGCGGACCGCCGGGCGCGCCGAGCGACCTCACGAGGCAGCAGGCCGGTGCCGGTGTCAGTGGCAGCTCCTACGGTGGCGTCATGTCGGGGATCACGTACGTCCGGGGTGACGCCACCGTTCCGTCGGTGAAGGGCGTCAAGATCGTCGCCCATGTCTGCAACGACATCGGCGGCTGGGGGAAGGGCTTCGTCCTGGCCCTGTCCCGCCGCTGGCCCGAGCCGGAGGCCGCCTACCGCGCCTGGCACCGCGACCGCGCGTCCAACGACTTCGCCCTGGGCGCGGTGCAGCTGGTCCAGGTCGAGCGGTACGTCCGGGTGGCGAACATGATCGGCCAGCGCGGCACCAGGACCGGCAGCAAGGGCGTCCCCGTCCGCTACGAGGCGATCGACACCGCCCTCACCCGCCTCGCCGGCCACGCGGCCGACCTCGGGGCCTCCGTCCACATGCCCCGCATCGGCTGCGGGCTGGCCGGCGGGAAGTGGTCCCGGGTCGAGCCGCTGATCACCGAGCGACTGGTGAAGCGCGGCATACCGGTGACGGTCTACGACCACGGGGACTGAGCGTGCCGCGGCGGGGCGGCCCTCCGGCGCGAACGCCCGCGACGGGCACCGGGTGAGGCGTGTCGCGAGGGTCCCGTCCTCGTCCGGACGGGAGTCGAGGACCGTCACGTCGAACCCGACCGCCCCGGGCCGGTCAGGGCCGTGCGCACCACCGTCTCCGGCCCTCCCGGGCCGGCCCGGGAGGGGGACGGTGGCCGACCGCGGGCATGACCGCGTCGGCCGGGACGCCGGTGCCGAGGCGGACCCGGCACCCGGCGCCCGCGCGGCTCGGCAGCCCGACCGCGCGGTGCGCCGCCTCCGCCGCTCCCCGCGCGCGGACCGCGCCGAGGTCCCTCGCGTGCGGCGGCAGCGGCCGCGTCCCGGCCGCCGTCGGCTTCCGGCCACCGGTGTCCCCACGGGGCGTCAGGTGCCCTCTTCTGCACGGGTGTTGACCGATGTACCGTCCCGCGCATGCCGAAACGCACGCGCTTCACGACCTGGAGACCGCTCGCGACGGCGGCCACCGCCGCCCTGACGGCCGCGCTGCTCACCCCGGCCGCGGCAGAGGCCGCGCCGCGCGGGAGCCTGCCCGTCCACTCCTACGCCGACGCCGTCCGCGAGGCCGTCTGGGTGGACACCGGACTCGACGAGGACCGCGACGGGAGGACCGACCGGGTCGCCGTCGACATCGTCCGCCCCCGCGAACCCGCGCAGCGGGGCCGGAAGGTCCCCGTCATCATGGACGCCAGCCCGTACTACTCCTGCTGCGGGCGCGGCAACGAGAGCCAGCGGAAGACCTACGACGCGGACGGCGACATCGTGGGCATGCCGCTGTTCTACGACAACTACTTCGTGCCGCGCGGCTACGCCGTCGTCGGCGTCGACCTGGCCGGGACCAACCGGTCCGACGGCTGTGTGGACGTGGGCGGGCGTTCCGACATCCAGTCCGCGAAGGCCGTCGTCGACTGGCTGAACGGACGGGGCAGGGCCTACACCACCCGCACCGGCACCGAGCGCGCCCGGGCCGACTGGACCAACGGCCGCACCGGCATGATCGGCAAGAGCTGGGACGGCACCATCGCCAACGGAGTCGCCGCGACCGGCGTCGAGGGGCTGGAGACCATCGTCCCGATCGCCGCCATCTCCTCCTGGTACGACTACTACTTCACCCAGGGCGCCCCGCTCTACGACTCGGGCCCCGACTGGCTGTCGAACTACGTCGAGAGCCCCGGCGCCCGGTCCCGGTGCGCCGCCGTCCAGCGCGAACTCGTCGACGGAGCCCCGCGCACCGGCGACCGGACGCCGCTGTGGACCGAACGCGACTACGTGCGCGCCGCGAAGAAGGTGCGGGCCAGCGTCTTCCTCGTGCACGGCATGCAGGACCTCAACGTGCGGATGCAGCACGTCGGCCCCTGGTGGGACGCGCTCGCGAAGAACGGGGTCGAACGCAAGATCTGGCTCTCCCAGACCGGTCACGTCGACCCCTTCGACTTCCGCCGCGCCGAGTGGGTCGACACCCTGCACCGCTGGTTCGACCACGAACTCCTCGGCTACGACAACGGCATCGACCGGGAACCGGTGGCCGACATCGAGCGCCGGCCCGACCAGTGGGTGACCTCCGCGACCTGGCCGCCGCGCGGCACGCACACCGCGGCCCTGCGCCCCGCCCGGGGCACCGAGCCGGGCGTCGGCACCCTGGGCCTGCGCAGGGGCAAGGGCACCGAGACCTTCACCGACGACCCGCGGCTGGGTGAGACCGACTGGGCCGCGCGGGTCCACACGCCGACCCCGGACAAGGCCGGGTTCGTCACCGGACCGCTCACCCGGGACCTGCGGCTGTCCGGTTCCTCCCGGGTCACCGTCACCGTCACCCCCAGCACCCCGACGGCCCATCTGTCCGCCGTTCTCGTGGACCTCGGCCCCGACACCGTCCGCGACTACGCCGACGCCGGCGAAGGCATCACCACCCTCACCGAGCGCACCTGCTGGGGCGCGAGCACCGCGGGCGACAGCTCCTGCTTCAAGGAGACCCGCGCGAAGACCGTCGACGTCGACCACACCGTCGTCAGCCGCGGCTGGGCCGACCTCGGCCACCGCGCCGACACCGGCGAGGGCGCCCCGCTCACCCCGGGCAAGCGGTACACGATCACCCTCGACCTCGCGGCCACCGACCACGTCGTGCCCGAGGGACACCGCCTGGCGCTGATCGTCGCGGGCACCGACCGGGACCTGATCGACCCCCCGGCGGACACCCCGACGCTCACCCTCGACCTGGCCCGCACCACCGCGCACGTCCCGTTCGTCGGCGGAACGGCCGCGTTCGCCCGCGCCACCGCGGGCACGCACGCCGGGGCCCGGGACGCGGTCCTGCACGGCGTGGGCCGACCGGACACCCCCGCCCACCGCATCCCCGGGGAGGCCCGGTGAAGCGCGCCCCGGTCCTCGCCGCAGCCACCCTCGCCGCCTCCCTGGCCGCCTCCCTCGTCACCGCACCGGCCCGGGCCGGCGAGGATGCCCCGCCCCGCACCGGGTTCGAGGCGAGCGACGGCGCCCGCTGGACCACCCTGGCCGAGGAACAGCGGTTCCTCGCGGCCGTCGACCGGGCGAGCAGCCGGACGTCCGTCACCCGGATCGGCACGACCGGGCAGGACCGCCCGCTCCGGCTCGTCCGCATCGGCTCCCGGCCCACCTCCCCCACGGTGCTGCTCGTCTGCAGCCAGCACGGCGACGAACCCGCCGGCCGCGAGGCCTGCCTCACCACCGTCCGCGACCTGGCCCTCGCCGAGGACCGGCCCACCCGCCGCTTCCTGGAGCGCACCACGGTGCTCGTCGTGCCCACCGCCAACCCCGACGGCCGGGCCGCCGACACCCGGGGCAACGGCGACGGCGTGGACGTCAACCGCGACCACCTCGCCCTGAGGACCGCCGAGGGCCGCGCCCTGGCCGCCGTCGTCCGCGACCGGCGCCCGGACGTGATCTACGACCTGCACGAGTACGGCGCCACACCCCCGTACTACGACAAGGACCTGTTCGACCTCTGGCCGCGCAACCCCAACACCCACCCGGCCGTCCACGAGGCCGCACGGACCCTGTCCCGCGCCTACGTGCGCCCCGCCGCCGAGGCCGCCGGCCACTCGACCGGCACCTACGGCATCTGGACCGACCCCGTCACCGGCGAGCCGATCCGCCAGACCGCCGGCGACGGACAGGAGCGCATCCTGCGCAACATGGCCGGAATCAAGCACGGCGTCGGCCTGCTCATCGAGAGCCGCGTCGATCCGCTCACCGACGCGGAGCGGGCCGACGCGGCCCTCAACAACCGGCGCAGGGTGGACTCCCAGCTCGCCGCACTCGGAGGGCTGCTGCGCTTCACCGGCGAGCGCCGCGGGCAGATCGAGGCGGCCACCGGCGCGGCGCGCGCCGCCGGCCACGCCGACACCGGCCCCGTCCACCTGGGCGGAGCCGACAACGACCCGCCCGAACCCTCCGAGACGATCACCGATCCGCCGTGCGGCTACCGCCTCACCCCCGGCCGGTACGCGGACGTCCGGGACGAGCTGGCGCTGCACGGGGTGCGCGTCCGGCGGGACGGCGACGGCGTCCTCGTGCCCCTGCGGCAGCCGTTGCGGGCCCTCGTCCCGCTGCTCCTCGACGAACGCGCCGCGTACCCCCTCACGGCGGGGGAGCCCGACACGTCCTGCTGAGAAGGTGAGTTTTGCGCCACGCGTGGTAGGGGCATCTCGGGAGGAGCGCACTCCGCCCATGAGTTCGAGGAAAGGTGCCGCCGGTGACGCAGGACCATCACAGCGACAAGGACGGTACGGCAGGTCCGCTCCCGGGTTCGGAAGCGGGCCTGCCCGGCCGGGAAAGCCCTCGGACCGACCGGGTGGTGTTCGGCGTCACGGCCGTGTTCACCCTCGCGTTCGTGATCTGGGGCGCCACCGCGACGGACTCCCTCGAGGCCGTCTCCAGCAGCGCGCTCGGCGGGCTGATGCACAACGGCGGCTGGGCGTTCATGCTGGCCGCCTCCGGCTTCGTCGTCTTCGCCCTCTGGCTCGCGGTCAGCCGCTACGGCCGGATCCACCTCGGCGCCGAGGGCGAGGAACCGGAGTTCCGCACCGTGTCCTGGGTCGCGATGATGTTCAGCGCGGGCATGGGCATCGGTCTGATGTTCTACGGCGTGAGCGAGCCGCTGGCGCACTACACCACGCCGCCGCCCGGCACCGCCCCGGCCGACTCCGGTGACCGCATGGAAGTGGCCATGGCCACGACACTGTTCCACTGGACGCTCCACCCCTGGGCGATCTACGCGGTGGTCGGTCTCGCCATCGCCTACAGCACGTTCCGCAGGCGCCGACGGCAGACCATCAGCGCCGTCTTCACCCCGCTCATCGGGGAGCGGAACGCGAACGGGATCGGCGGGCGCGTCATCGACATGCTGGCGATCGTCGCGACCGTCTTCGGCTCCGCGGCCTCGCTCGGCCTCGGCGCGCTGCAGATCGGCTCCGGCGCGCAGGAGCTCGGCTGGATGGACAAGGTGAGCACCGGCCTGCTCGTCGGCATCATCGCGGTGCTGACGGTGGCGTTCATCGCCTCCGCGGTCTCGGGGGTGGAGAAGGGCATCCAGTGGCTCTCCAACACCAACATGGTGCTGGCGCTGGTGCTCGCCCTGTTCGTGTTCGTGGCCGGCCCGACCATCATCGTCCTCGACCTGCTGCCCACCTCCGTCTTCTCCTACCTGGGCGAGCTGCCCGAGCTGGCGGCCCGTACCGAGGCCAGCGGCGGTGAGGGAGTCGCCGCCTGGCTGGGCAGCTGGACCGTCTTCTACTGGGCGTGGTGGATCTCCTGGACGCCCTTCGTCGGCATGTTCATCGCCCGCATCAGCCGGGGCCGGACGATCCGCCAGTTCGTCGGCGGGGTCATCCTCGTGCCCAGCACGGTCAGCCTCATCTGGTTCGCGATCTTCGGCGGCTCCGCGATGAAGCTCCAGGAGCAGGGCAGGCTCGGCGGGGAGTCCACGCCCGAGGGCCAGCTCTTCGCGGTGCTGCAGCAGTTCCCCGTCGCCACGGCCACGAGCCTGCTGGTGATGGTCCTCGTCGGCATCTTCTTCGTCTCGGGTGCCGACGCGGCCTCGGTCGTCATGGGCACCCTCTCGCAGAAGGGCGCACTGGAGCCGGGCCGCCTGGTGGTGGTGTTCTGGGGCGTCGTCACCGGCGCGGTGGCCGCGATCATGCTGCTCGTCGGCAGCGGCCAGGGCGACGCGCTGACCGGCCTGCAGAACCTCACGATCCTCGCGGCGGCACCGTTCGTCGTCGTGATGATCCTCATGTGCGTGGCGCTCATGCGCGATCTGCGCCGGGACCCGCTCATCGTGCGCGGCGAGATGGGCTCCGAGGCGGTGGAACTCGCCGTCATCCGGGGCCACAAGAGGTACGACGGCGAGTTCGAGCTCCGCATCGGCCCCGGCCGCGGCCCGGACGTGGAGGGGGACCCGATCGGCAAGCACTGACCGCCCCTCCCGGCCGTCCGGGGGCGGACGGCCCCGTCCCGCCCGCCGGCGGCCGGCGGGCGGCCGTCCCCCGCCCGGACGCCGCCCCACGCCTCAGCCGGCGGCCAGGTCCGCGGCCTCCTCCGCGCAGCCCCAGGCCACCGTGACGCCCGCGCCTCCGTGACCGTAGTTGTGCACCAGCAACCGCCCGCCCGCGAGCGGTGCGCGCTCCAGACGCACCGTGTCCCGGGCGGGGCGCAGGCCCACCCGGTGCTCCAGGACCCGCGCGCCGGCGATCTCCGGCCGCAGCGCCGCGCACCGCCGCACGATCGCCCCGGCCACCGCCGGGTCCGGCTCCAGGGACCAGACGTCCTCCTCCGCCGTGCCGCCCAGCACCAGCCGCCCGGGCTGCGGGAAGAGGTACGTCGTCGCGCCGTCGGCGTCCGTGGAGACCGTCCAGGTGTCGATCCCCGGGTTCTCCACGACCACCAGCTGCCCCCGCACCGGCCGCACCGACGGGTCCGGCACGAGGTCCCGTGCCGCCAGCCCCGTGCAGTTGACCACGACCGGAGCACCGGCCTCCGCGAAGTCCGCCACCGCACGCGTCTCGACCGCCCCGCCCGCCGCCAGCAGCCGCTGCCGCAGCCACGGCAGGTGGGTCGACATGTCGATGAGCGGCAGACGCGCCCACACCCCCGATCCGGCGGGATACTCCTCGGCCGTCGCCCCGCGCAGCCCCGGCAGGCGCGCGGCGGCCCAGGCGCCGACCTCGTCCAGCGGGGTCTCGCCCAGTACTCCTTCGACCATCCGTACGCCGGTCGTCCCCGGCCGCGCCGCCAGCTCCTCGTACACCTCCAGCGACCGCAGCGCCCACGCGCGCACCGCCGCCACCGGCTCGATCCGGTAGGGCCACCACAGCGCGCCCGCAACCGCCGAGGTGGTCCGCTCGACCGGGTCGCGCGTCCACAGCCGTACCCGCACACCGCGTTCGGCGAGGACCACGGCCGTCGTCAGCCCGACGACCCCACCGCCGATCACGAGGACATCGCAGTCCGGTCCGGTTCCCATCGCGGGGACATTAGCGGAATACCCCATGCCGCGCTCGGGCCCGTGCCCCGGGGGGGAATACTCACCGCATGGCTGCCGAGTACACGACCTTCGGCCTGGCACCGGCGACCCGGGCGGGTGCACTCCTCGCGGGCGGTGACTACCAGGTCCACCGGGACTTCGTCGACTTCGTCGTCGACGGGTGCCCGCTGCTGTTCCGCCTCCGTGACCTGGACGCCGTCTCCCCGCTCGCCTCCGACGTCCCGCCCGCCATCTTCACCGCCCAGGTCCGCGGCCTGCTGCTGGAGACCGAGGCGCCGCTGCCCGCCGGCCGGTACATCGTCTACGGCTGCCCCGAATGCGCGGACCTCGCCTGCGGTGCGGTGACCGCGGTCATCGAACGCGACGGCGAGGACTTCATCTGGCGGGACTTCGCCTGGCAGACCGGCGAGCAGGCCGACCTGGAGCTCAACGGCTACCACGGCATGGGCCCCTTCCGCTTCCGCGGCGCCGAGTACCGCGCGGCCCTCGCCGCCCTGCTGGACGGCGGCTCCCCGGGCGCCCGGCGCCGGGTCCTGCTGATCGGCACCCGCGTCGCCCTGCTCACCGGACTCGCCGCCGCCCTGCGCACCATCGGCATCGGTGCCGACACCGCCCAGGACACCGACGGCGTCCCCGCCGACGAGCTGCGCGGCTACGACGCGGTGGTCTTCGGCCGGTCGACCGGCGCCGCGGAGCGCGCCGCCGTCCGCCGCGCCTTCGCCGCGGCCGGGGTGGACGTGCCCTTCGTCGACGGCCTCGCCCCGGCCGTTCCGCTCCTCGTCGCCCAGACCGAACACGCCCTCGACCGCGGTCCGCGCGAGCAGCGCCGCCTGACGGACCTCACCGCCGCCGACGACGGGGCGGAGGTGGAGGTGACTTCGTCCTGCCGGGTGCGGCTCACCGCGTACCGCGTCGACCGCCTCTCCCGCACCCGCGCCCAGGACCTCTTCGACGGCGTCCTGGAACCCGGCCGCCACCGCGTCCCCCTGGACCCGAAGGCGGTGAGGGGCGAGGCGTTCGTCGTGGCCCGCGCCGCCGGGACGGTGCTGGTGACGGCCGTGGGGCGGTGAGGAACCGGGGCGCCTCCCGCCGCGCACGGCCGTTAGGATCGGCGGTCTGATGACTGCCACCCTCGTCGCCAAGAACCTCGCCGCCGGTCACGGCGACCACTCCCTGTTCACCGGCCTCGACCTCGTCGTCGCCCCCGGTGACGTGATCGGGCTGGTCGGCGCGAACGGCGCGGGCAAGTCCACGCTGCTGCGCCTGCTCGCCGGGCTCACCGCCCCCGAACAGGGCGAGCTGCGCCTCTCCCCGCCGACCGCGACCGTCGGGCACCTCCCGCAGGAGCCGGAGCGCCGGCCCGGCGAGACCGTGCGGGAGTTCCTGGCCCGCCGCACCGGGGTCGCCGAGGCCCAGCGGACCCTGGACGAGGCGACCGAAGCCCTGGTCGCCGGGGCGCCGGGCGCGGACGACGCGTACGCCGCAGCCCTGGAGCGGTGGCTGTCCCTGGGCGGTGCCGACCTCGACGAGCGCGCCGAGGAGGTCGCCGACTCCCTCGGCCTGGCCGTCGGCCCGGACCGGCCGATGACCGCGCTCTCCGGCGGGCAGGCGGCCCGCGCCGGGCTGGCCTCCCTCCTGCTGTCCCGCTACGACGTCTTCCTCCTCGACGAGCCGACCAACGACCTCGACCTGGACGGCCTGGAGCGCCTCGAGCGCTTCGTGGGCGGACTGCGCGCCGGGACCGTCGTCGTCAGCCACGACCGCGAGTTCCTCACCCGCACCGTCACCAAGGTCCTCGAACTCGACCTCGCCCAGCGGCGGATCAACCTCTACGGCGGCGGCTACGCGGCCTACCTGGAGGAGCGGGAGGTGGCCCGCCGGCACGCCCGCGACGCGTACGAGGAGTACGCCGGCAAGAAGGCCGCCCTCCAGGACCGTGCGCAGATGCAGCGCGCCTGGATGGACAAGGGCGTGAAGAACGCGCGCCGCAAGGCGGGCGGCGACAACGACAAGATCGGCCGCAAGTTCCGCAGCGAGGCCAGTGAGAAGCAGGCCGCCAAGGCCCGCCAGACGCAGCGCATGATCAAGCGGCTCGAGGTGGTCGAGGAGCCGCGCAAGGAGTGGGAACTGCGCATGGAGATCGCGGCGGCCCCGCGCTCCGGCGCGGTGGTGGCGACCCTGCGGGACGCCGAGGTGCGGCGCGGCGGCTTCGTGCTCGGCCCGGTGTCCCTGCAGATCGACTGGGCGGACCGGGTGGCCGTCACGGGCGCGAACGGCGCCGGCAAGTCCACGCTGCTGGGCGCCCTGCTGGGCCGCGTGCCGCTCGACGCCGGGCACGCCGCGCTCGGCCCGGGCGTGCTGCTCGGCGAGGTCGACCAGGCCCGCGCGCTGTTCCACGGACCGCAAGCGCTGCTCGACGCGTTCCGCCCGGCGGTCCCCGACCTGGAACCGGCCGACATCCGCACCCTGCTGGCCAAGTTCGGCCTCAAGGCGGACCACGTCCTGCGCCCCGCGGCCACCCTCTCCCCGGGCGAACGCACCCGCGCCGCCCTCGCCCTCCTCCAGGGCCGGGGTGTCAACCTCCTGGTCCTCGACGAGCCGACCAACCACCTCGACCTGCCCGCCATCGAACAGCTGGAGGACGCCCTCGACGCCTACGAAGGCACCCTCCTGCTGGTCACCCACGACCGCCGCATGCTCGACGCGGTCCGCGTCACCCGCCGCCTGGAGGTCACGGACGGCAAGGTGACCGAGCGCTGACGGGACGGCACCCGCCGCGCCGGCCGCGGGTGGTCGACCACCGGACCGTGCGCGGCGCCGTCGGGCTCGACCCGGGCCGTCTCGTACCCCTCGCTCGCGGTGACGTCCCCCGTGACGGCCCGTGAAGTCCGCACACCGGCACCCCACGGACCCGAGCGGGCCCGGGCCCCCGCACAGCGGCGCGGGGCCCGGGCCCGGTGGTGACGGGAACGGCTCAGCGCCCGCCGCGCTTCGGGTCGACCAGACCGGCGCGGCGCAGGGCGTCGGCCATCGCGCTGTTCGAGGGCGCGGCCGCCTGGCGCGAGCCACCGCCCCCGCCGCCGCCTCGGCGGCCCTGACGCTGCTGCGGCGGACGCCCACCGCGCTGCCGGCGCTCGTCGCCGCCGTCCGTCCGGCCCTGCCCGGCCGCCTCGTCGTCCAGGCGCAGCGTCAGCGAGATGCGCTTGCGCGGGATGTCCACGTCCAGGACCTTCACCTTGACGATGTCACCCGGCTTCACCACGTCCCGCGGGTCCTTGACGAACGTCTTCGACATCGCCGAGACGTGCACCAGGCCGTCCTGGTGGACGCCGACGTCCACGAACGCGCCGAAGGCGGCCACGTTCGTCACCACGCCCTCCAGGACCATCCCGGAGGACAGGTCGGAGATCTTCTCCACGCCCTCCTTGAAGGCGGCCGTCCGGAACGCGGGCCGGGGGTCGCGCCCCGGCTTCTCCAGTTCCTTGAGGATGTCGGTGACGGTCGGCAGACCGAACGTCTCGTCCACGAAGTCCTGCGGCCTCAGCGACCGCAGCACCGCCGTGTTGCCGATCAGGGCGGCCACCTCCTGGCCGGAGGTCTTCACCATGCGCCGCACGACCGGGTAGGCCTCCGGGTGCACGCTGGAGGCGTCCAGCGGATCGCCGCCGCGGATCCGCAGGAAGCCCGCGCACTGCTCGTACGCCTTGGGGCCGAGCCGCGTGACCTTCTTCAGCTCGCCGCGGGACGTGAACGGGCCGTTGACGTCCCGGTGGGCCACGATGTTCTCGGCGAGCGAGGAGGTGATGCCGGAGACCCGGGCGAGCAGCGGGGCCGACGCGGTGTTGACGTCCACGCCCACGCCGTTCACGCAGTCCTCCACCACCGCGTCCAGCGAACGCGACAGCTTCACCTCGGACAGGTCGTGCTGGTACTGGCCGACCCCGATCGACTTCGGGTCGATCTTCACCAGCTCGGCCAGCGGGTCCTGGAGCCGGCGGGCGATGGACACCGCGCCGCGCAGCGACACGTCCAGCTCCGGCAGCTCCTGGGAGGCGAAGGCGGAGGCCGAGTACACGGAGGCGCCCGCCTCGGACACCATCACCTTCGTCAGCCCCAGCTCGGGGTGGCGGGCGATGAGTTCACCGGCGAGCTTGTCGGTCTCGCGGGACGCGGTGCCGTTGCCGATCGCGACCAGCTCGACCGCGTGCTCCCTCGCCAGCCGGGCCAGCTTGGCGATCGCCTCGTCCCACCGGTTCGCCGGCACATGCGGATGGATCACGTCCGTGGCCACGACCTTGCCGGTCGCGTCCACCACGGCGACCTTCACACCCGTACGGAAGCCCGGGTCCAGGCCGAGCGTCGCGCGCGTGCCCGCCGGGGCCGCCAGCAGCAGGTCGCGCAGGTTGGCCGCGAAGACCCGCACCGCCTCGTCCTCGGCCGCGGTGCGCAGCCTCAGCCGCAGGTCGATGCCGAGGTGCACCAGGATGCGCGTGCGCCAGGCCCAGCGGACCGTGTCCAGCAGCCACTTGTCCGCCGGACGCCCCCGGTCGGCGATCCCGAACCGGTTCGCGACGATCCCCTCGTACGACGACGGGCCGTCCACCGGCTCCTCCGGTTCCAGGACGAGGTCGAGGACCTCCTCCTTCTCGCCGCGCAGCAGCGCCAGGACCCGGTGCGAGGGCAGCTCGGTGAACGGCTCGGCGAAGTCGAAGTAGTCCGCGAACTTCGCGCCCGCCTCCTCCTTGCCCTCGCGCACCTTGGCGGCCAGCCGCCCGCGCACCCACATCCGCTCGCGCAGCTCGCCGATCAGGTCGGCGTCCTCCGAGAACCGCTCGGTGAGGATCGCCCGCGCGCCGTCCAGGGCGGCCTGCGGATCCGCGACGCCCTTGTCGGCGTCCACGAACGCGGCGGCCGCGGCGAGGGGGTCGACGCCCGGGTCACCGAGCAGCCCCTCCGCCAGCGGCTCCAGCCCCGCCTCGCGCGCGATCTGCGCCTTGGTGCGCCGCTTGGGCTTGTACGGCAGGTAGACGTCCTCCAGGCGCGCCTTGGTCTCCGCGCCCCGGATCCGGGCCTCCAGCTCGTCGGTCAGCTTGCCCTGCTCGCGCACCGACTCCAGGATCGCCGTACGACGCTCCTCCAGCTCCCGCAGATAGCGCAGCCGCTCCTCGATCGTGCGCAGCTGCGCGTCGTCGAGCATCTCGGTCGCTTCCTTGCGGTAGCGGGCGATGAAGGGCACCGTCGAACCGCCGTCGAGCAGTTCCACGGCGGCTCTGACCTGCCGCTCCCGTACGCCGAGCTCCTCGGCGATCCTGCCTTCGATGGACCCTGCGAGGGGTGTCGTCACGTTCCCGTACCGCCTTCTCCACTGAGGTTGCGCGGCAATTGTGGCAGGTGGCGCCGACAACCGTGGATCAGGGCGGCGACGCGCCCGGACACCGCACGGGCGGCCTCAGGCGCGGTGGCCGCGGGCGGTGGACGAGGCACCGCCGAAGAGCCGGGCCAGCGCCCGGAACGGCAGGGTCACGACGGTGGCGACGGCGCCGCCGATCTGACGCAGGACGTCTGCGATGGCACGGAACACGTGTCTCCCCTTTCGCTCTCCCGGCCACGGCGGCCGGGGCGGACTTGGTGACGGGCGGGTACCTCGTCAACGCTTCGACATGCCTGACGCCCGCCCGCTCGCCGCCGACCGGGCGTGGCGGGAAAGGTGGGGAACCCGTCATTGCGGCCGTCACCGGGCCCGCCAAGAATCGACCGCATGACGCAGCGAACCGTGCTCGTCGTCCTCTTCGACGGCGTGCAGAGCCTCGATGTCACCGGTCCCCTGGAGGTCTTCGCGGGCGCCGAGAAGCACACCCCGGGCACCTACCGGCTGTGCACCGCCTCCCCGGACGGCGCCCCGGTGCGCACGAGCAGCGGCCTGACCGTCGTACCGGACCGGGCCCTGCCCGACGCGCCCGGCCCGCACACGCTGCTCGTCCCCGGGGGAGAGGGCACCCGGCGGCCCGACCCGCGGCTGACCGACTGGCTGCGCCGGCACGGACCGCGCGCCGAACGCCTGGTCTCCGTCTGCACGGGCGCGTTCCTGCTCGCCGGAGCCGGGCTGCTGGACGGCCGCCGCGCCACCACCCACTGGGCACACTGCGCCCGGCTCGCCCGGGAACACCCGGCCGTCGAGGTCGACCCGGACCCCATCTACGTCCGCGACGGCCACGTCGCCACGTCGGCCGGCGTGACCTCGGGCATCGACCTCGCGCTCGCCCTGGTCGAGGAGGACCTGGGGCGCCGGGCCGCCCTCACCGTCGCCCGGCACCTGGTGGTGTTCCTGCGCCGGCCCGGGAACCAGGCCCAGTTCAGCGCCCAGCTCGCCGCCCAGACCGCGCGGCGCGAACCGCTGCGCGAGGTCCAGCACTGGGTCACCGAGCACCCCGACGCCGACCTCACCGTCGAGGCGCTCGCGGCCCGCGCCGCCCTCTCGCCGCGCCACTTCGCCCGCGCCTTCCGCACCGAGACCGGCACGACACCGGGCCGCTACGTCGACCGGGTCCGCCTCGAGCACGCCCGGCGCCTGCTGGAGGACACCGGTGACGGCGTCGAGGAGATCTCCCGCGCCAGCGGCTACGGCACCCCCGAGGCGATGCGCCGCGCCTTCGTCCGGGCCCTCGGTACGTCACCGGCGGAGTACCGCCGCCGCTTCCGGCCCGTTCCCACCCGCCCCTGAAAGGTTCCCGATGCAGATCGCCATCGTCCTCTTCGACCGCTTCACCGCCCTCGACGCCGTGGGCCCCTACGAGACCCTCGGCCGCCTCCCGGACGCGGAGACCGTCTTCGTCGCCGAGCGGACCGGCCCCGTGCGCAGCGACACCGGCGCGCTCGCGATCACCGCCGACCGGGCCCTGGCCGAGGTGCCGTCCCCGGACGTCGTCGTCGTGCCCGGCGGCCCCGGACAGACGGCCCAGATGGAGAACGGGGCCCTGCTGGACTGGCTGCGCGGCACCGACGCGAACAGCACCTGGACGACGTCCGTGTGCACCGGATCCCTGCTGCTGGCCGCGGCCGGACTCCTGGAGGGACGCCGGGCCACCTCCCACTGGCTGGCGCTGGAGCACCTGCGGCGCTTCGGCGCCGAACCCACGGGGGAGCGGGTGGTGACCGACGGGAAGTACGTCACCGCGGCCGGTGTCTCCTCCGGCATCGACATGGGGCTCACCCTGCTCGGCCGGATCGCCGGCGACGACCACGCCCGGGCGGTCCAGCTGCTCACCGAGTACGACCCGCAGCCGCCCTACGACGCGGGGTCCCCGCAGAAGGCGCCCGCGCACCTCGTCGAGGAGTTCCGGTCCGGGAGCCGTTTCACCCTGTCGTAGTCGCGGTCCAGGTGAAGCGCGGCGGCCGGCGCTCCAGGAACGCGGCGACCCCCTCCGCGGTGTCGCCGCTTCCGCGCGCCTGTGCGTCCCAGTGGGCGTCGCGGTCGGTGCGCCCGTCCGCGAACTCCTTCGCCGCGGCCTGCGTCAGCTGCGAACGGGAGGCCAGGACCCGGGTGAACTCCGCGACCCGCTTATCCAGTTCGCCCCCGGGCAGCACCTCGTCCACCAGGCCGGTGCGCAGGGCCCGCTCGGCGTCGATCAACTCACCCGAGAACAGGAGGTACTTGGCCGTGGACGGACCCACCAGCGACACCAGTCGCCGGGTGGCGGACGCCGGGTAGACGATCCCGAGCTTCGCCGGCGTCACACCGAACAGCGCCCCCTGCTCCGCGAACCGCAGATCACAGGCCGCGGCCAGCTGCGCCCCGCCGCCCACGCAGTGCCCCCGGACCGCGGCCAGGGTCGGCTTGGGGAAGGCGGCGAGCGCCTCCTCCGCCGCGACGGCCAGCCGCTGGGCCCGAAGCGGCGACCCCTGGAGCGTGGAGATGTCGGCCCCGGCGCAGAACGTCCCGCCCGCCC
>NZ_MSGP01000255.1 GCF_002078235.1 Streptomyces viridosporus | reverse complement strand
GAGCCAGGGGGAGGCCGCGCCGCTCGCTCAGGCTGCGCGCGGCGGTGTTGGGGCGGTAGCCGAGGTCGCGCGCGGCCCGCAGCACCGCTTCCCGCTTCTCCGGGCGCACCCGGTCCGAGCCGCGCAGCACCAGCGAGACCAGCGACTTGGACACGCCGGCTCGTGCGGCCACATCACGGATCGTCGGCGGTCTCATGAGTTGGACCGTTCCACGTCGCCCGTCTCCTGTCAAAGCCTTGACACCCCTGGTCATGGCCGCACAGGGTGGCGTGGACAGATCCTGGAACGGTCCAAAGAGGGGCTCTCATGGTGGATACGCTCGGTGTCGCCGTCGTCGGATTCGGCTGGATGGGACGGGTGCACACCCAGGCGTACGCCCGCGTGCTCCACCACTACCCGCACCTCGCCCTGCGGCCCGAACTCGTGTCCGTCGCCGAGGAGGTGCCGGGCCGGGCCGAGGAGGCCGCGGCGCAGTTCGGGTTCGCCTCGACGACCCGCGACTGGCGGGAGGTGGCCGCCGATCCGAGGGTGAAGGCCGTCAGCGTCACCGCCCCGAACTTCCTGCACCGCGAGATCGGCGTCGCGATGGCCGAGGCGGGCAAGCACCTCTGGATCGAGAAGCCGGTGGGCCTGGGGACGGAGGACGCCCGTGCGGTCGCGGACGCGGTCGCCGCGGCGGGGGTCCAGGGCGCGGTCGGCTTCAACTACCGCAACGCGCCCGCCGTGGAGGCGGCCCGGGACCTGATCGCCTCCGGCGGGATCGGCCGGGTCACGCACGCCCGCATCCGGTTGTTCAGCGACTACGCCGCCCATCCCGAGGGTGCCCTGACCTGGCGGTACGAGCGGGCGCGCGGGGGCAGCGGGGTGCTCGGCGACCTGGCCTCGCACGGCGTCGACCTGGCCCGCTTCCTGCTCGGCGACATCACCGCGCTGACCGCCGACACGGCGATCTTCCTGCCGGAGCGGGCCCGTCCCGCGGGCGCCACGGCCGGCCACTCCCGCGCCGCCGGCGGCGAACTCGGCCCGGTCGAGAACGAGGACTACGTGAACTGCCTGCTGCGCTTCGACTCCGGCGCGCGCGGGGTGCTGGAGGCCTGCCGGGTCTCGGTCGGCGAGCAGAACAACTACGGCTTCGAGGTGCACGGCACCGAGGGCGCGGTCTTCTGGGACTTCCGGCGCATGAACGAACTGGGCGTCGGCCGCGGTGCCGCCTACCAGGACCAGCCCGTCAGCACCGTCTACGTCGGCCCGGGCCAGGGCGAGTTCGGCGCCTTCCAGCCGGGCGCGGCGAACGCCATGGGCTACGACGACCTCAAGGTCATCGAGGCGTACCGCTTCCTGCGCTCCGTCGCCGAGGGCGTCCCGCACGGCGCCACCCTCGCGGACGCCGTGCACAGCGCGTCCGTACTGGACGCGATGGCGCGGTCGGCCGGGAGCGGGGCGTGGGTGACGGTGGACGCTCCGGCGTGACGGTTCAACGGGCCGCGTTCTCCCGGCGGCCCAGCCAGACCTTGAGCGGCACCAGCACCAGCCACCACCACATGGCGGCGGACCCGACGAGCAGGGCGAGCGGGATGGTCACCAGGAACACCACCACCGTCACCCCCAGGTCGACGGCGTAGAGCACCTCGTCCCGCACGGGTGCGGCTCCGCCGCGCAGCCAGGGGCGGCGGGCGATGAGGACGGCCAGCGCGAGGTGGACGGCGCCGAGCGAGGCGACCGCCACCGAGTAGATGACCACCGAGGCGGGCTCGTCGCCGTACTCGGAGACCAGCGCGGTCGGGAACGGCAGCAGTGCCGCGAGGCCCAGACCGAGCACGGTCAGTCCGATCACGTTCCCGTCCACCTGCTGGACGGGGCGGAAGATCGCCCGGTGGTCGCGCCAGAAGCCGGCCAGCACCGCCAGGCTGATCCCGTAGGCGCCCAGGTTGGGCAGCGTGTCGCCCAGGGCCTGGTGGAACTCCTCGGAGTTCAGCCCCTGCGGCACGGAGATATCCAGCACCAGCAGGGTGATGGCGATGGCGAACACGCCGTCGGCGAGTGTCATCAGCCGTTCGGGTCCGCCTTCCGGGGTCGGTTTCCTCATGCGCCCGACGGTAGGCGGGCCCGGCCCGGCGCACGGGGGTACACGCTCGGGCCGGGGCCCGTTCACCGCGGGCTCTCACCCGGCCAACGTCAGGGGCGGCATGTTGTAGGGCGTGACCACCTGGATCGGGGAGGGGAGGGTGGGCCCGGCGGGTGGCAGCGCCCCGTGGGCGCGCATCACGAGGTGGCAGGCCTCGCGCAGGTCGTGGCGCAGATCGTGGTGGAGCACGGCGGACAGCCGGTGCTCGCGCAGCAGCCGGGTGTTGTCGTGGTCGAGGTCGTGCGCGACGAACACGGCGCACTCGCGCCCGGCGTCCTCGAAGGCGCGCAGGGTGGCGATGTTGCCGCCGCCGATCGAGTAGACGGCGCGGATGTCCGGATCGCGTTCCAGGGCGGACCGGACCAGGTCGTACTGGGTGGCGTCCAGGCCCTGCCCCTCGGCGATCTCGACGAGGGCGCGCCCGGGGTGGCGGGCGCGCATGACACTGCGGAACCCCATCTCGCGCTCCTCCTCGTTGCGGAAGAAGCCGCTGGAGAGGCTGGTGAGCACATTGCCCGGACGGTCGCCGAGCCACTGCCCCATGAGATACGCGGCGGTCGCGCCGGCCGCGCGGTTGTCGCTGCCGACGTGGCCGACCCGGGTGCTCGCGGGCAGGTCGGTCACCAGCGTCACCACCGGGACGCCCGCCGCCGCGAGCCGGCCGACGGCGGCGGTGACCTCGGGGACGTCCGGGGCCTTGAGGATCACCCCCTGCGAGCCGCGCCGTCCGATCCGGTCGAGGACGGCGACCAGCTCCGCGACCGGGCCGGTCTCGCGGAAGTGGAAGCGGGAGCGGACCACGGCCGGGTGCAGGGAGGGGAGTTCGGCCTCCAGGGCCGCGCGGACGGCGGTGGAGAACCGCTCCGGCGACTGCATCACGATGTCCACCATGAACGTCCGGCCCACCAGCCGGACCTGGGTGCGCTGCCGGTCCAGGTCGGCTATCGCCCGGTGCACCTCCTGCGCGGTGCTCTCCCGCACGCCGCCCCGGCCGTTGAGGACCCGGTCGACGGTGGCCTCGCTCAGCCCTGCCTGACGTGCGATCTCCCGGATCGGGAAGGGGTGGCCCATGCCGCGTCTCCTGAGGGGTTTTTGATGGCTTCCTGCTGGTTGTTCGAAGGGTTTGTACTGACAAGAATGGCAGAACCGAGTCGCTCCGTGACCCGAAAGGACGAGGATGTCCTCCACCGTCTCCACCCCCGCGCAGACCTTCCCCGCACACGCCGCCTGGCTGTCCGAGCGGGACTGCGACCTGGACGCCTTCCGCACCCTGGTCGAGCAGACGACCGACCCCGCCGCCCACCCGCACGCCTCCGCGGTCGAGCGGAACGTGCTGCTGTACGACGCCGACCGGCTCGCCCTCGCCGACCGCCGCGCGGTCCAGGCCGAGTTGGTCCGCGCCCTCGCCGACGGCCCCGGCATCGTGGTGATCCGCGGCGCCTTCCCCGACCCGGCGGTGGTCGACCGGACCTCCGCCGTGTTCGACGCCCTGATCGCCCAGCAGCGCGCCTCGGGCGCCACCGCCGGCGACCACTTCGCCGAGCCGGGCGCCAACGACCGGGTGTGGAACGCCCTGGAGAAGGCGGCCCTGCACGACCCGGAGGCGTTCGCCGACTACTACGCCAACGACGTGATCGCCCTGGTCTCCTCGGCCTGGCTGGGCCCGGGCTACCAGGTCACCTCCCAGGTCAACGTGGTCAACCCGGGCGGTGCCGCGCAGACCGTGCACCGCGACTACCACCTCGGCTTCCTGACCAACGAGGTCGCCGCCGCCCACCCCGCGCACGTGCACCGCCTCTCCCCCGTGCTCACCCTCCAGGGCGCGGTCGCGCACTGCGACATGCCGGTGGAGTCCGGTCCGACGCTCTACCTGCCGCACTCCCAGAAGTACGAGCCGGGCTACCTCGCCTGGCGGCTCCCTCAGTTCCGGACGTACTTCGAGGAGCACCACGTCCAGTTGCCGCTCGCCAAGGGCGACGCGGTGTTCTTCAACCCCGCGCTGTTCCACGCCGCCGGCGCCAACCACTCGGCGGACATCCGGCGCATGGCCAACCTGCTCCAGGTGTCGTCCGCGTTCGGGCGGGCGATGGAGACCGTCGACCGCGAGGCCGTGGCGGGCGCCGTCTACCCGGTGCTGCTGGCGCGCAAGGCCGAGGGCGCCGGCGAGCAGTGGCTGGAGAACGTGATCGCGGCGAGCGCCGAGGGCTACCCCTTCCCCACCAACCTCGACAACGACCCGCCGGTCGACGGCCTGGCCCCGTCCTCGCAGGCCGACGTCGTACGGCGGGCGCTGCGCGAGGGGTGGACCGCGCGGACCCTGCGGGACGAACTGCGGGCCGGCGCCAAGCGGCGCGAGAGCTGAAGGGACCCGGAGGGAACCATGGGACTTCTCGACGACAAGATCGTCCTCGTCAACGGCGGCAGCCAGGGTGTGGGTGCCGCCGTCGCGCGGGCGGCGGTCCGCGAGGGGGCGGCGGTGGCCGTCACCGGCCGGCGCCCCGGACCCGGTGAGGCCCTGGCGGCCGAGCTGACCGCCGCGGGCGGCAGGGCGATGTTCGTCCGCGCCGACCTGGCGGACGCCGAACAAGCCAAGGCGTCCGTCGCACGGGTGGTCGAGGCGCACGGCCGGGTGGACTGCCTGGTGAACTCGGCGGGGCTGACCTCGCGCGG
This sequence comes from Streptomyces viridosporus, assembly GCF_002078235.1. Taxonomy (GTDB): domain Bacteria; phylum Actinomycetota; class Actinomycetes; order Streptomycetales; family Streptomycetaceae; genus Streptomyces; species Streptomyces viridosporus. The sequence goes on along the minus strand of NZ_MSGP01000255.1, from coordinate 169 downwards.
CACCCTGCTGGACACCACGCCCGAACTGTTCGACCAGCACGTCGCGGTCAACCTCAAGGCCCCGTTCTTCGCGATGCAGGCCGCCGTCGCGGACGAGGTGATGATGTTGACGACGGTGCCCGGTTCCTCGCGCCGCACCATGTCCGCGACGGCGGCCTGCATCGCGAAG
>NZ_MSGP01000254.1 GCF_002078235.1 Streptomyces viridosporus | reverse complement strand
CCGGGCTCCCCGGGCTCCCCGGGGTCGCGCAGGCGCAGGGTGGCCCGCTCCCCCGGGCCGGGCACGGGGCCGGCGCCGGGGATGACGGAGTGCCGGGCGACGGTGTTCTCGGATTCCACGGTGCCCTCCTGCCGGTGCCGGTCGGGCACGGACTCCGCGACGTCCCGGGGGCCGGGCTGGGCCGGAATCGCGCCGCTGTGCCGTGTGGTGGTCGCCGGTTCGGTCATGCCGCCCTCCGGGGTTCGGTCGGGAGCCGGCGCAGTACCGCCGCCAGGCTCTGCGCGGTGCTCGCCCAGCCGCCGAGCGCGGCGCGCCGGCTGCGGGCGGCGGCCTTCAGCCGGCGCCGCACGTCGGCCTCGCCGAACCAGCCGCGCAGTTCGGCGGCGATGGCCGCGGGGTCCTCCGGCGGGACGAGGATGCCGGGCACTCCGCCGTCGGGCGCCCGGCCCACCGCCTCGGGCAGCCCGCCGACGTCGGTGGCCAGCACCGGGATGCCGCGCGCCAGCGCCTCGGTGACCGCCATGCCGTACGTCTCCGCGTACGAGGTGAGGACCATCAGGTCGGCGGCGGCGTAGCTGGCGTCGAGTTCGGCGCCGGAGCGCGGTCCCGCCAGCTCCAGCCGGTCCTCGAGGCCGTGCGCGCGGATCAGGGACCGCAGCCGGGCGACGTACTCGGGCTCCTGGGTGATCCCGCCGACGAGGGTGCAGCTCCACGGCAGTTCGGCGACGGACGCCAGCGCCTCCACCAGCCGGTGCTGCCCCTTGCGCGGCGTCACCGCGGCCACGCACAGCAGCCGGGACACCCCGTCGGTGCCGGGTGCCAGGGGGGCGATGTCGGCGCCGGGGGCGGCGACGTGGACCCGCTCGGGGGCGAGGCCGTGGTGGGAGACCAGACGGCGCACCGCCCAGTCGCTGGTGGCGACGACGGCGGGCACCGCCCGCAGCACCGCGCGCTCACGGGCGTCCAGTTCGGCGGCCAGGGCGGCCTCGAGCCCGGTCTCGTCGCCGAGCGGGAGGTGGACCAGGACGGCCATGCGCAGCCGTTCCGCCTCCGGGACGACGATGTCGGGGACCCCGCAGGCGACCAGTCCGTCGAGCAGGACGACGGCGCCGTCCGGCAGTTCCCGCAGGGTGCGGGCGAGCCGCGCGCGGGCGGCGGAGTCCGGGCGGGGCCAGCCACCGGCCACGGCGTGCCGGTCGACCTGCCAGCCGAAGCCGGGCAGGTCCAGGCAGACCCGCCGGTCGTAGGCGTTGCCGCCGCTCGGCGCGGTCGGGTCGTCGACACCGCCCGGCATCACGAAGTGCACCGTGCGCAGGGACATGGGGATGATCCCGTCGTTCCTCGGATGGGACGCCTGCCGGGGGACGTAGTCCAGGCGGGCCCGGTCGATGGTCGTGTCGGTCACAGGGCACGCTCGTAACTCGCCCAGGCGATGTGCGACTCGTGCAGCGTGACGGTGATCGCGGCGATGCCCTTGGCGTTCTCGCCCAGCGCTCCCTTGTGGATGCGTTCGGCGAGACGGTCGGCGACGACCTTGGCCAGGTACTCGGTGGAGGTGTTGATCCCCGAGAAGTCGGGCTCGTCGTCGAGGTTGCGGTAGTTCAGCTCCCCGACGACGGCCCCGAGTTCCTGCGTGGCCAGTCCGATGTCGACCACGATGTTGTCCTCGTCCAGCTGTTCGCGCCGGAACGTGGCGTCCACGAGGAACGTGGCCCCGTGCAGGCGCTGGGCCGGTCCGAAGACCTCGCCGTGGAAGCTGTGGGCGATCATGATGTGATCGCGGACGGTGATGCTGAACAACGGACGACCCTCCAGGTGCGGCGCGTCTGCTCCCCGGCCGATCTCCGCCGAGGATGCCGTGTAGTACGGCTGACCGCCTCCCCGTGTTCAGCGTCCCCCGCGTCTTTTCTCAGGTCAGGCGTACGCGCGTCGCCGCGGGGGGAGGGCGCGCCGCACCGGGGGCCGCACCGGGGCCGTACCGGGGAGGGCGACGCGCCGTTCCTCCGCCGCTGTCACGGGGCGTCGTAGCGGATGCGGTGGCACAGTGCCGGGATCTCTCCGGAGGCGAGCCCCGGCATGACGCCGGGCAGGTCCTCGAAGGCGGACTCGCCGGTGACGAGGGCGTCGAACGCGGGGTCGGCGAGCAGGTCGAGGGCGAGGGCGAGCCGGTCGGCGTAGCTGCGGTTCGCGCGGGCCGGGGAGACCGTGCCGACCTGGCTGCCGCGGATGACCAGCCGCCGCGAGTGGAAGGCCTCGCCCAGCGGGAGGCTCACCTTCCGGTCGCCGTACCAGCTCAGTTCGACGACCGTGCCCTCGGCGGTGAGCAGTTCCAGTGCCCGGCTCAGCCCCTGCTCGGTGGCGCTGGCGTGCACCACCAGGTCGCACTCGCCGAGCGCGTCCCCGGGCAGGGCGAAGCCGACGCCGAGCGCCTCGGCGGTGCTCGCCCGCGCCGGGTCGGCGTCGACGAGCTGGACGCGCACGCCGGGGAAGCGCGCCAGCAGCGCGGCCACCGAGCAGCCGACCATGCCGCCGCCGACGACGGCGATCCGGTCGCCGACCAGGGGCGCCGCGTCCCACAGGGCGTTGACGGCGGTCTCCACGGTGCCGGCCAGCACCGCCCGTCCGGCGGGCACGCCGTCCGGCACGGGGGTGACGGCGCTCGCCGGGACGACGTAGTGCGTCTGGTGCGGGTAGAGGCAGAAGACCGTCCGGCCGACGAGCTCCCCGGGACCCTCCTCCACCACCCCCACGTTGAGGTAGCCGTACTTCACCGGCCCCGGGAAGTCGCCCTCCTGGAACGGCGCCCGCATGACCGCGTGCTGGCTCTCCGGCACTTCGCCGCGGAAGACGAGCGTCTCCGTGCCGCGGCTCACCCCGGAGCAGAGCGAGCGCACCAGCACCTCGCCCTCGCCGGGAACCGGCAGGTCGACCTCGCGGATCCCCCCTCGTCCGGGCGAGTCGAGCCAGAACGCGCGGGCGGTGCGGTTCATCGAAGTCCTCCTGAACGATCGGGAAGCTGCACGCGTACCGAGGGGTGCACAAGCCGCGCACAAGGTAGCGGCGTTGATCGACTCTGTCACACGGCCGGAGGGTGTTCGGTGGCCCTGAACAACAGTTACGACGCGAGGCTCGTACAGCAGGAGACCGCCGTGGGGGCGGGCGTACAGGTCCTGCTGCTGGCCCTGATCGGTCCGGCGATCGGCATGGGTCCGGCGGGCTGGCTGACCGGCCTCGCGTTCGCGGTCGCCACCTGGGCGGTGCTCTCCCGGGCCCTGCACCGGTCCCGGCTGCGCTCCTTCGGCGCGGCCAACCGGGTCACCCTCGGCCGGGCCGTCCTCGTCGGCGGTGTGACGGCGCTGGTCGCCGACTCGTTCCAGGACTCACCGCCCGTCTCCCTCCTCGTCGGACTGACCGCCGTGGCGCTGATCCTCGACGGCGTGGACGGGAAGGTGGCGCGCAGGACCGGTACGTCGACCCCGCTGGGCGCCCGCTTCGACATGGAGGTGGACGCGTTCCTGATCCTGGTGCTGAGCGTGTACGTGTCGATGGCGATGGGTCCGTGGGTGCTGCTGATCGGCACGATGCGGTACGTCTTCGTCGCGGCGGCGCGCCTCTGGCCCTGGCTGACGGCCCCGCTGCCGCCCAGCACGGCCCGCAAGACGGTGGCCGCGCTGCAGGGGGTGCTGTTGCTGCTGGCGGGCGCGGACCTGCTGCCGCACGTGGTCAACGTCGGTGTGGTGGCGCTGGCGCTGGGGCTGCTGGTGTGGTCGTTCGGCCGCGACGTGCGGTGGCTGTGGCGGACGTCGCGGGTGCGGGCGGCGGCTGCCGCCACCGCCGAGGTGCGGGAACTGGTCGCGGGGTGAGGCGCGGCGGGTGAGCGGGGTGCGGGACGAGGTGCGCGGGGCGCGAGGCGGTCACGGGCGTCTCGGGAGCAGCCCCGCCGCCATCGCCGTCACGGCCGCCGGCACCAGCCAGGGCAGCGCCGACGGCAGCCCCGCGTCCAGCAGCGTCCCGGTCGCCGCGCTGCCGAGCAGGACGATCAGACCGGAGACCGAGGACAGCGCCCCGGTGTAGAGGCCGAGCCGGCCCTCCTCGGCGAGGTCGGGCACCCAGGCGCGGGCCACGGGCACGACGAGCATCTGGCCGAGGGTGAGCAGGACGACGAACCCGGCCGCGGGCACCAGCCCGGCGATCCCCGTCCACCCGGCGGGACGCGCCGCCGCCACGACGGCGAAGCCGGCCGCGACGAGCAGCAGACCGGCCGCCATGGAGCGGCGCATCGCCAGCCGCTCCCCCACCCAGCGGGTGACCGGCAGTTGGGCGGTCACCACCAGCAGCGAGGACAGGGTGAACAGCCAGGCCAGCGCGGTCTGGGAACCGGTGGCGCGCTCCACCTCCTGCGGGAGGGCCAGATACAGCTGGTTGTAGGCGAGCAGGTAGGCGCCGTAGGCGCAGCACAGGCCGAGGAAGGGCCGGTTGCGCAGCACCAGCCGCAGTCCTCCCCCGACCGGGGTGCGGTCCCGTCCCGGTATGCGCTGCGGCAGCAGCAGGGCGTGACCGGCGAGTACGAGCACGAAGACGCCCGCGCCCGCCAGGCACGCGGTGCGGAAGTCCACCGCCAGCAGCAGCGCCCCCAGCAGCGGTCCGGTGAACGCCCCGGCCTGTCCCGCCACGGTGAACAGCGCCAGCACACGGGTGCGGGATCCGCCGCCCGCCTCCTCCCACACCACCGCCTGCCGGGCCACCTCGGACTCGACGGCCGGGGAGAACAGCGCGGCGGCGAACCCGATCAGCACCACCGCGCAGATCACCGCCCAGGTCCGCTCGGCGTACCCCAGCCAGACGAACCCGGCGATCCGCAGCGCGCACCCGGCGAGCACCACCGGCCGGATGCCGTACCGGTCGGCCAGCATCCCGCCGACCACGAACAGCCCCTGCTGGCTGAACGTCCTCAGTCCCAGCACCAGTCCGACCAGCCAGCCCGCCATGCCCATGGCCTGTCCCAGATGCACGGACAGGAAGGGGAGCACGGCGTAGAAGCCCAGGTTGAAGGCGAGTTGAGTGAGGATCAGCAGCCGCAGCAGCGGTGAGAACCGGGAACGGCCCGGTGCCTTGAGCGGGTCGGCGGACAGGGCGGTCATCGTGTCTTCACCGGTTCCTTCGCGAGCGACGGCGGGCGCACGGGCACTGCCCCTGAGGTGTGGTCCTCCGGTCTCCGTCCTGGTCCGCGCCGAATCCCCGGCCACCGCACCCCGCCCGCCGCGGTCACCGCGAGCGCCCCGAGCAGGGCGAGGACGGCGGCCGGGGCGAGCACGGCCCAGGGGGCGCGTTCGGCGTAGGGCTGGTTCTCGGCGAGGAGCAGCCCCCATTCCGGCGACGGGGGTTGGGCGCCGAGGCCGAGGAAGCCGAGGGAGGCGAGGGTGAGGGCGATCCCGGGCAGCCGCAGCAGCGCGTGGCGGACGACGGGCGGCAGCACGGCGGGCAGCAGTTCGCGCCGCAGCAGGTACCAGCGGCCCGCGCCGAAGCCCCGGGCGGCCGCGAAGTGCGCGGTGGCGCGCTCCTGGACCAGCAGTGCGGAGGTGTGCGCGGCGAGCGGGGTCCAGGCGACGGCGGCCACGGCGATCGCGGGGGTGGCGGCCCCGCCGCCGACGGCGGCGGTGACGAGCAGCGCACCGAGCACCGGGGGCACGGCGTTCACCGTGTCGGCGAGCGGCCCGGACAGCCGGGGCAGCAGTCCCAGCAGCACCCCGGCGCACAGGGCCGCGGCGCTGACCCCGAGGGCGAGCAGCAGGGTGTCGAGGGCACCGTGCCCGACCCGGGCGAGCAGGTCCCGGCCGAGGGCGTCGGTGCCGAACGGGTGCGCCCGGGAGGGCGGTCGGAGGCGTTCGGCGGTGTCCAGCGCGAGCGGGTCGCGGGGCAGAGCGAGCACGACCACGGCGAGCAGGGCCGCGCCGTACACGAGGGGCTGGAGCCGGCGGGCCGGCGGGGCCGGCCGGTGCAGGGAGGGCAGGGCACCGTCGCGCAGGGCCGGCCCGACGAGGAGCCGGGCCGCGAGCCGGCAGGCTCCCGCGGCGACGGCCGCGAGCAGGACGAGGGCGAGGGTGCCCGCCCGGAGAACGGGCAGGTCCTGGGCGAGGGCGGCCTGGAGGGCGGTGCGGCCGAGGCCGGGGATGTCGAAGATCTGCTCCACGGCGACGGCCCCGCCGGTCAGCCCGACGACGAACAGCCCGGTGTTCGGCAGCAGCGCGGGCACGCAGCGGCGTACCGCCCGGCGGGCGACGCGCCGGGCGGGCAGTCCCTGGGCGGCGGTGGCCAGCGCCCAGGGCTCGCCGAAGGCGCCGGGCAGCAGGTCGTCGAGCAGGCGCCCCAGCACGGCCCCGGCGGGCAGGCCGAGGGCGAGCGCCGGCAGCACGGTCCACTGCGGCCCGTACCAGCCGAGGGCGGGGAGCCAGCCCAGCTGCACCCCGACGACGGTGGCGAGCACGGAGGCGACGAGGAACTCGGGCAGCGCGGCGAGCACGGCCGACCCGCCGCCCCCGGCGCGCCGCCCGTCGAGCCGCCGCCGTGATCCCAGACGGAGCGTGCGGGCGCAGACGAGCACGGCGGTGACGGCGGCGACGAGGAGTGCCGCCGTCATCAGCAGCAGGGAGGCACCCAGGGCGCGCAGCACCTCGGGCACGACCTCGCCGCCGGAAATCCACGACCGTCCGGCGTCCCCGCGCCACAGCCCGCCCAGCCACTGCCCGAGCAGGGACAGCGGGCCGGCGTCCAGCCCCAGTTCCGCGCGGATGTCCGCCAGCACCTCGGGCGAGGGGTCGCGCTCGGCCGACCGCGCCTTGAGCACGGTCAGCGCCGGGTCGGTGTGCGAGAGCCGGGGCAGCAGGCCGATGCCGCACACGAGGACGGCCGCGAGCACGGTGCGCCACAGGAGTACGGCCAGGTGCCGGCGCACGGGTCAGCGCCGCGTTCCCGTACCGACGAGGGTGCGCTCGTAGGGATCGAGCAGCACGCCCCGCACCGAGGTGCCGGCGCCGGTGATGATCCGCTGGTGCACCAGCGGCACCACGGCGTCGCTGCCGAGGACGGCGGCCTCGGCGGCCATGGCCGCGTCCTGCCGCTTGCCGGGGTCGGAGATCCGCTCGGCCTCGGCGACCGCCCGGTCGACGTCCTCGTCGCACAGCCGGGCGATGTTGTAGCCGCCGTCGCAGGTGTAGTCGCCGGCGAGCACGGAGACGGGGTCCCCGGTGTCCAGGAGGGTGTTGCGGGCGAGCACGACCGCGTCGAACTTCCCGTCCAGCGCGTCGGACTCGAGCCGCGCGTACTCGCGCACCTCGAGCTTCACCTCGAACCCGGCCTTCTCCAGTTGCTGCTTCACCACCTGGGCGACCTCGGGGAGTTCGGGCCGGTTGTCGTACGTGGCGAGGGTGACCGGGGCGCCCTTCGCGCGGCCGGGCTCCGCCCGTCCGACGGGCTCGGTCCGCTTGCCCTCGGCCCAGCTCACGGCGGGCCCGTAGATACCGGCACCCGGGTCGGCGTACCCCTCGTACACCCCCTCGGCGAGCGCGGAGGTGTCGACGGCCGCGCGGGCGGCGGCGCGCAGCCCCGGGTCCTCGAAGGGCCCGGAGGCGGCGTTGAGCAGGAGGCTGGTCGTGCGGGTGGTGGCGGTGTCGCGCCGGGTCTTCGGGTCGAGGGTGGCCGCCTGCGCGACGGGCACCGCCTCGGCGATGTCGACCTCGCCGGTGCGCAGCGCGTTGGCGCGGGCGGTGCCGTCGGCGATGAACCGGGCGTTGACGCCGGAGGCCTGGGCGCGGCCGCCCCAGTAATCGTCGAAGCGGTCGAGGACGGCGGACGAGGCCCCGTCGACCTCGGTGAGTTCGAAGGGGCCGGTGGCGGTGCCGACGGGGTCGACGCGGCCGTTCGCGTCGTAGGCCTTGCCGGAGAACACGGCGAGGCTCGGGCTGGACAGCCGCAGCGGCAGGACGGGGTCGGGCTCGGTGGTGCGGACGGTGACCGTGCGTCCGCCGTCGGCCTCGGCGGTCAGGTCGACGCCGGAGAGGGCGGCGGGTTCGGGTTCGGCCTCGGTGGCGCGGGTGAGCGCGTCGGCGACGGCGGCCGCCGTGACGTCCGTGCCGTCCTGGAACCGGGCCTCGCGCAGCGTGAACACCCAGGTCCTCGCGTCCTTCTGACGCCACGACTGGGCGAGCGCGGGCGCGGCGGCGCCGTTGGCATCCAGGGTGGTCAGCCCTTCGGCGACGCCGAGCCGGCTGAGGAGCGTGGCGTCGGCGCCGTACGGCGAGAACCGCTCGGCGGGCGGGAAGGCGAGCGCGACCCGCAGCCGGGACCCGCTCCCGCCGTCGCCGTCCTTCCCGGACTCACCGCCCCCGGAGGCGAAGCAGCCGGCGAGGAGCGGTATCAGCAGCGCGGCGGCGGCGAGGCGGGACCGGTGCGGGAGGCGTGGGAGGCGATGGCTGTGGGGTCGGGAGCTCATGGTCCTCGTTCCGTCGGAGGCGTGGTGGGGCGGCGACGCGGTGGCCGGGCGACAGCTTACATGAAAATGATTTTCAATTTACAGTCGATCGCCGCGCCCCCGCGCGGCCTCGCCCACCGGCTCCCGCGTCCACCCCAGGGGCACCTCGAAGTGCACGATGCCCTGCCCGCCGCCGGGGTCTTCGCGCTCGTCGTGCACGACCTTCCCGACGGACCGCCAGAACGCCTCCGCCCCGGGCACGGTGGGATCGGTGTGCAGATAGACGGACCGGTACCCGCCGTCGGCGGCGGCGAAGTCGAGCAGCGCGTCGACGAGCCGCCGGGCGATACCGTGCCGCCGGTGCTCGGGCCGCACGTAGATCCGCCGCAACTGCGCGGTCTCCCCCGACGGGAACCGCTCGGCGACGCCCCGCGGGTTCGGCGGATGCGCGGGGCCCCGCGCGTCCAGGGCGCCGGTCCCCACGACGCTCCCGTCCCGCTCGTCGACGGCGACGAGCAGCGTGTGCCGGGGAGGGGCCAGATAGGCGGCGGCCGGGTCGATGATGTCGCCGTGCCAGCGGGGCACGTAGCCGCTGCCGAAGTCGCGGTAGACGGTGTCGAGCATCACGGCTCGAGCGTCGTCGAGGTCTTCCGGGGCCGCCGTCTTGATGCTGTAGGAACGCACTTGCACAGGATATGCAAGAAGCATCCGGACTGATCTCCCCCCTCGCCTCGACCCCGGACCTTTGGTTTTCGCCCCTCGGCGGCGCCCTTGCGAACCTTCCGGCACCACGCCCTCCGTGACCGACGGCCCTGCCGGACGGGATCGAGGGGAGGGCGGCACGGTGATGTACGCACGTGAACGGTCAGAACGATCGTCCGGCTGCGGCGGTGCCCGGCCATCCGCCCGGCGTCCCTTCCCCCCGCGGGCCCGAACGAGGAAGTCCGGGACGTGCGGCACGCCGTGTCCCGGCGACCGTCGGCCTCGGGACACGGTTCAGCGAGCACCGTGGTGTTCCAGCGCACGGGGAAGAACCGCGTCCACGCCGTCAACGGACTCGGCCGCAAAGGCACCGTGGTGTGGCTCGAACCGCAGAAGGGACGGGGCGGCTCACCGGCGGTGCACGAGAGGGAAGGCGTTCATGATCCTCGCACTCGCCCCCGATTCACCCCGGCCGACCCGCCTCCTGCCCGCTCCGCCCCCTCCACGACGCCGAGCCTCTGAGCCGGCCCGGCCGTCGAAGCACCCGACGACCGGGCCGGGCGCCCCACCGGTCACTCGATGCCCGCCGCGTCGAGCAACCGGACCAGGTCCTTGCGTCCGTACCCGAGCAGACGGGCCCGGTGAGCCGCCCTCAGCACCAAGTGCGCGACGGTCTTCGCCGCGTACCCGTCCTTGGTGTCGGCGTCGAGCCCTTCCTCGGCCTTCTCGATCCCCAGGCTGTTCATCACCAGCCCGTGCTCGCGGCGGACTTCCGCGACGGTGCCCGCGACCGCGTCCAGGAGCGTCTTCCCCGGACGCTCGCACTCCAGGGCGAAGCACCCCCAGTCGACCGGCACGCAGCCTTCCGGTGGACGCGCCCGCAGACCCGCGTACCGCTCGTCCCCGAAGCCGGCGGCCCGGAACTCGTCGTGCACCAGCGAGAACCGGTGGAAGCCGGGTGGCACCGGAGGCGGTGGAGGCGTGTACTCCCACCCGGCGTCCTCGTACAGCAGCCTCTTCGCCTCCTCCTCTTCGGCGTGCGTCACGGTGAAGCCGTTGGCGTCGTTGCGCCCGGTCGTCGTGCCGTCGGGATTGCGGTGAAAATGCAGGATCATGTGGTGTTCCCTTGGTCCGTACCGAGAAGGGACGAGATGTCCCCGTCACCGGATCGAACGGACCGCGGGGCCGGCACGTGCCCGCACCGCACAGCGCCACCCGATCGTGTGAACCGCACGCGCCGGCCCCGGAACCGCCGGGCCCCGAGCACGATGCTCCTGCCCAGCGCCCCGATGACGTCACCCGCCGGCTTCCGGTACGACCACCGCCGACGGACCGCCGTTCCGCCGGGAGCGGTTGTCGGGGGCAGGCGTTATCCTCGCAAAGCGCTTGTGACACATGTGTCTTACGACCACGGGGGGTGTCCATGCACGGCCGTGACCAGAGTTTCCCTCAGGACTGCCCGGACAGGGACCACGGCATGTCGACCGAGGCGGGGATCGACGTCCAGCGTCAGCTGGAGTCCCTGATCCAGGACTTCCGGACCAGCGATCCTCCGATGCCGGTGATCGTGCTGCACGCCGAGGACCCCGCGGACGACGACCGCGTCGTCGAACTCGTCGAAGAACTGCGCAAGGGGCAGCAGCGCCACGGCACGCGCCTGGCCGTCGCCCCGACCGGGCCCCAGCCGGAGGACCTCGATCCCACGGCCCGGGCCGTGCGGCTCCTGTGCGACCTCGGCGACTCCAGGAAGTGGGGCGACCGGTCCGCCGCCTACCGGCCCTACTCCTTCCCCCGCCTGGGCCTCGTGCGTGCCCTCCAGGAGGCCACCGAGGACCCGGAGATGCGCGAGCACTGGCCGACCGCCCCCGCCGGCACTCCGGACGGGAACGCCCAGCGGGAGCGGGCCCAGACACATCTGCTGCGTGTCCTGGCCCGGCAGCGCTGGCGTCCCCGCAGACCCTCGCACCGGTACCGGCAGATGCTGCTCACCGACGTGCAGCAGTTCCTCCCCATGGGCGTCCTGGGGGCCTTCACCGCACTGCTCACCCGCCCCGAGTGGTACATCGCCGTCCTGGCGGGCATCGGACTGATGATCCTGCTCGCCGCCCTGAACCACGTCCCCGGACGCGCGCCCCTCTTCCTGTGGCTGCGCAGGGAGAGCCGGTGGTTCCTGACCACGACGTTCCTCCAGTCCGCCGCCCGCCGCCAGTCGACCAGCGTGCGACTGCTGCGGCCCGTCCGTTCCTGGAGAGCCATAGCGGCCCGCGCCTACGACGTGTCCGAGGCCATGCGGGAAGGCGGCCCGTTCCCCCTCCAGCTGTACGTGCTGGCGCTCTTCGAGGACCTGCGGGACAACCACCGGCGCGGCAGCTGGGACCTGCGGGGGTTCAAGCGGACGCGCCCGCCGATGCTGTTCCTGCGCCGGATAGGCCCGGAGAACGGCGGCATCGAGCTGATCAAGGCGGTCAGCGACGTCCGCAGCCGGCGCAGCGAACTCGACCCGCTGCTGATCGTGGCGGGCGTGGCGGCGAACGACGCGGCGCTGCTCGACCGCGGTGCGGGTGGAGGCCCACCGGTCATCCCGCCACCGTCCCGGTACCGGCCCTCGCGTCTCCAGCAGCGGCTGCGGGACTGGTACGACGAATGGGCCGGGAACCTCCGGGCCGACCAGTCCCCGAGCAGGACGAACGCCCTGCCCTGGGTGCTCAGGATCCCGCTGCCCCACGAGGAGCTGGTGCAGCTGCGGGAGTCGGACTGGCGGTGCGTCAGGGCCGGGCACCGGCCGCCCCTGACCCGCGTGGTGTGGTCGACGTACAGCCTCGTCCTCGCCCTCGCCCTCGCCGTCACCGCGGGCGCCGTCCGCTCCTACGACCTGCACCGGACGTACTGCTCGGCGGGCCTGCTGACCGCCAACCGCGACACCGAACGGCGTTCCGCGCCCGGCGGCGACGGTACGGAGTGCGTCGGGATAGCCACCGGAGACGTCCGGTTCGGCACGTACCTCCAGGACACGGCCGACGAGAAGGGCGCGAGGCTGCGCGAACTGGAGGACCTGGTCAACAAGGAGAACGCCGAGGTGCTGCGCGGCCACTCCGGCAACTACGTCACGGTGGTGTACGCGGGCCCCCTGAGCTCCTCCCCGGCGGCCCCCTCCCCGGTCAAGGGCGTCGAGGAGCTGACCGGCGTGTACCTCGCCCAGCGCGTCGTCAACGAGAACCACACGGTGAAGCTGCGCGTGCTGCTCGCCAACGGCGGCGCGGACATGGGACACCAGCGCGTCACGGCCGACGCGATCGCCGAGTACGCCGAGCACGACCCGACCGTCGTCGGCGTCGTCGGCTTCGGCCGTGACCTGCAGAGCAGCCCCGACGTCACGCAACGGCTCCACACGGCGGGGGTGCCCATCGTCTCCGGCACCAACTCGGCGACCTACCTGCCGGAGGACTTCTCCAACTGGTTCAGCCTCGCGGCCCCCGACAAGCACCAGGCGCAGGCGCTCGGTCTCATCGCCCGGCAGATGCTCACCCCCGGCAAGGCCCCGTACGCCTTGGTGCTGGCCCGTGACACCGAGAAGTCGCAGGACCGGTACACCAGCGAGCAGGCCACCTACGGCGGGGAGATGCTGGAGCGGGAAGGCTTCCGGATGCTGCCCGGGCAGAGCTACCGGGTGGCGAACGGCGACCCCGAGCTGCGGCTGCACGCGGAGCGCATCTGTCAGGGGGCGAACGTCCCCTCGGTGATCTACTTCGCCGGGCGGGTGGAGGACATCGGCCCGCTGATGACCCAGCTGAGCACCCAGCCGGGCTGCGCGAACAGGGAGATCTCGATCCTGACGGGCGACGACCTGAGCAAGGCCAGGTTCTCCGACACGGGCGGCCGCGACGGCGTGGCCCCGCGGATCACGCTCTACCACGCGGCCCTGGCCGAGCTGAGGGAGGCGGCGTCCAGGACCGCCTTCTACGAGAACGCCACCCACCACCTCCCCTGGCTCGAGGGCAGGAAGGCCACGTACGACGCCGCCGACTTCGCCAGCGGGCAGACCGCCCTGTCCCACGACGCCACGCGCGCGCTGTACTGGGCGGCCAGCCGCGAGGACGTACCCCAGAGCCGCGCGGCGACCTGGGTCAACCTCAGGAGCGTCAGGCTCGACGGGATGGCCACCGGAACGATCGACTTCACCGACGCGCCCCTGTACGGCGAACGGCACGGCCACAGCATCCTCCTCAAGCGGGTCCGGAGAACCCCGGAGGGCGTCTCGGAGGCGCGGGTCCTGTGCAGCAGACCGGCCGGCAGCACCGAGCCGCTCGATGTGCAGGAGTGCGCGATCGAGTAGCCGGAACGGTGGTTGCTACGCTCCCCGGATGAGGATTCCGGGACCCGAGGAGATCCGTGCGCTGCACGAGAAGCACGCGCCCACCGCCGAGGCGTTCGCGCTCGTCCACACGCACTGCGAGATCGTCTGGAGCATCGCCGAGCAGCTCCTCTCCGCGCCGCACCTCGCCCACCTCGACGCCGACCTGGTCCGCGCCGGCTGCCTCCTCCACGACATCGGTGTCTACCGCCTCTACGGGCACGACGGACGGCTGGACCACGAGAACTACATCCGGCACGGACTGCTCGGCCAGGAGATCCTCGAGAAGGAGGGCCTTCCCGAGGTCCTGTGCCGGTTCTGCTCCCACCACACCGGAGTGGGGCTCACGCGGCACGACATCACGCGCCAGAACCTCCCGCTGCCTCCCGGCGACTACCTGGCGGTGACGGCGGAGGAGCGGCTGGTGATGTACGCGGACAAGTTCCACTCCAAGTCCCGGCCCTCGGCGTTCCTCTCCCCCGACGAGTACGCCGCCCACGTCCGCCGCTTCGGCGAGGACAAGGTGACCGCCTTCCGGGCCCTGCGCACCGAGTTCGGCGACCCCGACCTCGACCGGCCGGTGCCGCACGGCGGCGTGTCCGTCCATCCCCGTGACCGTCGCTAGTCGCCAGGCCGGGGCCGGAGGCGGAACCCTCGTCCCGGCCGGCGACGGCCGGTGCCGACCGGAGTCGGGAGAGGTTTTCCGCTGTGCCGCGGCCTCGGACGTGTCGGTCCTGCCCCGGAACCCACTGCGCGGATCGTGGTTCTCCGTGGCGGGCCGCGGTTCACGCGTAGGGGTCGGGGATCACCTCGGCCACCGACGCGACGACCTCGTCCACCCGCAGGATCGCGCGGTGAACGGCTCCGGACCGCGCGATCAGCACGTCGGGAAGGTGCGCCTCGTAGAAACGGAGGTACCCGATGACGCCCACGGTCGTCGTACGCGCGCCGAGCCACAGCACCATCCGGCGCAGATCGTCGAACTCGTCGGGGTGCGCCTCCTGTCGCACGGTCAGCGCCCATCCCGAACCGTCGGAGCGCAGTTCTCCGACCAGCACGCCCCCGATCCGCAGCGCCGGTCCCCGATCGCCCCAGAGGGGGTACGCGTAACCGTCGTCCCCTCGCCCGCCTTCCTCTCCCAGGTGCCAGCGGAGCAGGGCGAGGTCCTGGGGCGGGAGTGAGTCGGGCAGGTCGAGCGTGAGCTGGAGTTCATGGATGTCGGCCATGATCAGAAGGCTATGGTCCCCGGCCCCGGTGGATCTCCGGCGGACGGCCGGTGCACGGGCGGTTCACAGCACCCACGAGCTCACATCGCCTCAAGCAACACCGACCACGCCGCCGGACCCACCCTCAGTACAGGCCCCCACTCCTGCACCTGCTCCGAGACACGCACGTGGACAGCGACAACGTCGGCGGCGCCTTCGACGCGCTCCCCGCCTTCCCCACGGCTGTAGCTGCTCTTGAACCAGCCTGTACACGCGCCCGCGCCAAGGCTCCGTCCCCGCCCGCCTGTTCACGAGACTGCACCACCCGTTCCCACCGTGCGGATCATCACGGGGTGTCCTCGACAAACCCCCGCCGGCGCGGCCCCGCACCGCGCACGGGTTCGCCGCCCCACGTACGGACCCGTGTCCAGGGGCAGCGGCCGTACGGCATCACTGCCGGGTGCGGCGTCGGTGGAGGTCCGCAGCCGCGTCGAGGACGCGGTCGATGTCGGCGGCGACGCCGGCGTCCGTGTTGTTCAGGTGCCGCACGATCGCCGCGCCCGCCCCGGACACGGCGGTGGGAGGTACCGGGATCGTCCGGAAGAGCCGCGGCACTCCGTACACCTGCCGGAGGACCTCCTCCACGACGAACTCGTTGACCGGTCGCCGTTCGCTCCGGTGCCCGGCGGCGACCTCGTCGCTGAACGCCGCGAGGTCGTCGACGTCGCACCGGTCGCCCAGTCGCGGCGCGAGGAGCACGGCGACCACCGAGACGAGGAAATCGTTGAAGGCGACCCTGTCGGCCGGTGAGAGGGCTTCGTCGAGCGCCTTGGCCCTGCGGTCCTTGAGGACGAGGCACTTGATCTGGTCGCGGAATCGTGGTTCGACGCGCATTCCGGCGCCTCCTACTCGACGTGGGTGAAACTCATGAGGACGGCGAGCACGGCGTCCTCGAACGACTCGTACCGGCCGACCTCGTCGGTACGGAAGAGCCCGTGGTCGCGCACGACGGCGAAGGCGCTCCACAGTCCCAGGTGGTGGTCCACCCGACCGGCGTGGAACGTTCCCCCACCGTTGTCGAGGACGACGTGGACGGTCTCCTCGCCGGGGCGCGCTTCGGGCTGCGGTCGGAGCGAGAACCGGTGGCGTTCGAGGGATTGCCGGAGTGCCGTGCCGACTTCCGGGATCGCCATGTCGCCCTCCCTTGTCCTGTGGTGTTGTCCTGTGGCGTCTTGCGATTCGGTTCGGATCACTTCGCCCGGCGGCGGAGTCCGACGGCGTGGGCGCGGAGGTTCCCCGGGCCGACATCCTCGTAGTACCGGCGCGCCGCGCTCGCGAGGTCCGCCTTGCGCGGCAGCCGTGCGGTGAAGTCGGTGAGGACGCGTTCTCGTTCCGTCTCGTCGAGGGCCGCCCACTCGCCGTGGGGGCCGCCGCAGGCGTCGGTGAGGACGTCGAGGCACTGGGCGAACGCCAGCGGCTCCCTGCCGTCCCAGTCGGCCAGCCACCGTTGCCGCAGTACCTCGGTGGTGAGGTCGGCGACGGTGACGTCGGGCGGGGGCGCCGGGCGCGCCGGTTCCGGCTCCTCCTCGTTCTCGCCCCCGGGCTGTCGGGACGCGTCGACCCCGAGGCGGATGCGCTGCTCCAGTCCGGTCAGCCGTTCCCGTGCCGCGCCGTTGCCCCGGCGCACGGCGAGGGCGTACCAGTACAACGCCCGGTCCTGGTCCTTGTACTGCTCCTCGTAGAGCTGTCCGAGGTGAAGGGGGCCGACCGGGTCGCCGGCTTCGGAGGCTTTCGTGTACCACTGCGTCGCCTCCAGGAGCGCCGCACCGCCGACGGGGCCCGGCTCGATGCCCTGCATCCTCGCCTGGACCCGGCCTTCGGCGATCTGTCCGAGCCGGTTCATCGAGGGTGTGTGTCCGGCCTCGGCCGCCGCACGGTACATCGCGGTGATCACGGGCAGCCGTTCGACGCCCTCCTTGGTCTCGCGGCGGTACGCCTCGCGGTAGACGGCGTCCGGGTCGGCGCCGGGTTCGGGTGGGGCGTCGGGGGCGTTGTTGCGGGCGAACACCCACCTGGCGGCGTGGTCCTCGATGCGGCGGCCCGGTTCGGGCCTGCCGTTCTCGACGAGTCGGTCGGCGACCACGCCGAAGATGTGGTCGAACGTGAGGCCGGCCGGTGCGCCGCGGATCCCCGCACGCACGGTGTCCACGAAGGCCTTGGTGAAGTACGTCTGTGCGTCGGCGACGACCTCCTTCTCGTACCAGGAGGTCTCGAACGCGCTGCTGCTCATCAGCACGTACGCGCCGGACACCGGGGGCAGGCGGTTGGCGGAGAGGCGGCCGTACTCCTCCGTGGCGAGCCCCGCGTAGCAGCAGTCGAGCACAGCGATCTTGACTGCGGCCCGGCTGAAGCGGAACGCGTCCCGCACGGCCTCGAACGGCAGCCCCGTGGCGGCCGTGTAGTGCGCGTCGAGCCTCGTGTCGCCCACGGTGAGGCACAGCCGCTCGCGGTGATCGTAGATCCCGTGTCCGACGTAGTAGAAGAACGCGACGTCCGTGGCCTCGATGAGCGCGTCGATGAGCTCGACCTGGGTCGTGCCGAGCGTGGGGCGGTTGTCGAACGGCACGATGGACTCTTCGGGCCACGGGCCGCACACCGGGTCCAGGAGCAGGTCCCGCATCCGGTTGAAGCTCCGTTCGACCGCGGGGGCCGGCTCGAAGTCCGTGTAGCCCCAGGTGCCCATGAGGACCGCACGCGACCGGGAATAGTCCCGGTCTGCCGGGTCAGTCATCGCCGAGCAGGCGGTCGGCGATCTCGAAGGCCTTCTGGGGGTCGTCGAGGTTCTCACCGGTGAGGGTCACGGACCGGTCCCCGCGGGTGAGCGTCACGGTCACGGACGACCGCCGGGACCTGATGAACGCCGGCAGCGTCCGGATCGCGACAGTGAGCACCGCCGCGGACGGCACGAGCAGTTGCAGCACCTCGACGACGCCGAGCTCGCCCTCGTCCGGACCGGAGCGCCTTCGGGTGACGGTCGCTTCCGGGACGGTGCTGAGACGGCGGAACAGCGGGCCGACGTCGGCCTGTTCGGAGACCGTCAGGACGACTTCGAACGGTGCCCCGGCAGCCTCCGTGGCGGTCTCGGGTTCCTGTGGAGAGATCGGTTCAGGCATCGGGGCCTCCAAGTCGATGGTCCGTTCAGTCCTAGGGCCGCGTTGTACGCCGACGTTCGTTCCATGAGCGTCCCCAGCCGGTCGTCCGCGCACGGCGTCCACCGCCACCCGGCGCTGCGCGGTGACATCGATCAGGCCGGTGACCGGGCCCACGGGGATGGCCGAGAGGCCGATCACGGCCGCCGTGCAGCCGGTCCGTCCCGCTCCTGGCGCTTCCCTTCCCCGTGCACCGCCGCGCCGCGGCGGACCTGCTCCGCGGTCACGCCCTCGATCCGCCGCCCGCACACGCCGCAGAGCAGGACGTCCCCTCGGACCTTCTACCGCCGGACCCGGTTGTAGTAGATCGCGACGTCCTCCGGAGCGTGCAGGCGCACGTCCTCGCCGTCAGCGCTCACCATGCAGACCCATCCGGACGGAGCGGAATCGGGTTTCGTGAGGGTGAAGGGGCCTTCCCCGTTCACCCCCCACACGGTGCCACCGAGGCCCACCGTGTGACCGTCCTTCGTGCGATAGCTCGAGGTCATGCAGCAGTCGTACCACTGCTCCTGTTGCCCTGCGGCCCTTTCACAGAACTCCGACACCTTTTACTGACCGGTACGACCAAACCCGGCTTCACGGTGAGATAAGGCACATTCAACCCACCGGATACGAGGCCGCCAACCGCTGACTGAGCACCACGAAAGCCCAGGTCACAAGCAACATCTGAGAGCTCTGCCGACCTCGGATCGGTTCACGGAGATCGTTTTGTCATGAGTTCTACCATCTAGGTAGGCCCCACGACAGGGTGCCCGCTGCACGGCCTCTCCCATCTCATCGGATCGAGGCCGCGGACGTCCGACCACGCCGACGTCCGCCCGAACTCGTCTCCGACAGGAGGAGGACCGCATGCACGAAGCCGCAGACACGTCCCGCCCCGGGGGCCGGCCGCCGAAGGCCCCGATAGAACGCCGTCACCTCGGCGGCACCGAACGGCGGCACCACGGCCAGGAGGCCGAGAACCGTCCTCCCGTCTCCAGCCAGGAACTCAGCAAGGCCCCCGCGGAACTCATCGAGGAGCCCGGCCCCAGGGTCAACCGCCGCGTCTTCGTCATCGCCTCGGCCGTCATCGTCGCCTTCTCCCTCTGGGCCATGCTCATGCCCGCGCACGCCGCCGGCACCATGCAGACCACGGTGGCCTGGATCGCGGAGAACCTCGGCTGGTTCTACGTCCTGACCGTCACCGTGGTGATCCTGTTCGTCCTCTGGGTCGCGCTGTCCAAGGAGGGCTCCGTCCGGCTCGGCCCCGACCACTCCCGGCCGCAGTACAAGCTCTTCACCTGGGTGGCCATGCTGTTCGCCGCCGGTGTGGGCATCGACATGCTCTTCTACTCCGTCACCGGGCCCATCACCCAGTACATGGCTCCACCGACGGGCGACGGTCAAACGGCCGCGGCCGCCCAGGACGCCGTGGTCTGGACCATGTTCCACTACGGCGTGGCCGGCTGGGCCATGTACTCGCTGCTCGGCATGGCCATGGGCTACTTCGCCTACCGCTGGGGCATGCCGCTGTCCATCCGGGCCGCCCTGTACCCCCTGCTCGGCAAGCGGGTCCGCGGTGGGATCGGCGACACCATCGACATCGTCACCCTGGTCGGCACCGTCTTCGGCGTCGCCACCTCCATGGGCATCGGCGTCGTGCTGCTGAACGTCGGCTTCGCCTGGCTCTTCGGCCTCCAGGAGGGCCTGGCCCTGCAGATCGCGCTGGTGGTCGTGGCCGTGATCATGACCATCGCCGCCTGCACCTCGGGCGTGGACAAGGGGATCCGGCTGATCTCCGAGCTGAACATCTGGAGTGCGGCGGCCATGCTGCTCTACATCCTGGTGACCGGAGAGTCGGCGTTCCTGCTCAACGCACTGGTGGAGAACATCGGCCGTTTCGTCTTCTCGCTGCCGGACCGGACCCTGCAGACCTTCGCCTACCAGGAGGGGGGCTCCGAGTGGATGTCCGGCTGGACCCTGTTCTTCTGGGCGTTCTGGCTGGCCTGGGGCCCGTTCGTGGGCCTGTTCCTCGCCCGCATCTCCCGCGGCCGGACGCTGCGCGAGTTCGTCATCGCCGCCGTCACCGCCCCGGTGCTCTGCGACTTCCTGATCGTGAGCATCTTCGGCAACAGCGCCATGCACCAGGTCCTGAACGGGAACACGGAGTTCGCCCAGCAGGCCATGGACAGCCCGGAGAAGGGCTGGTTCGCGCTGCTGGAGATGTTCTCCGGCGCCGGCTTCCTGATAGGCCTCGGCACGCTGTCCGGATTGCTGTTCTACCTCACCAGCGCCAACTCCGGCGCCATGGTGATGTCCAACTTCTCCTCCTCGATCCCCAAGCCGTCGCAGGACGGCGCGAAGTGGCTGCGCGTCTTCTGGGCGGTGCTCACCGCGGTGCTGACCATCGCGATGCTGGTGGCCGGCGGGGTCACCACCATGGAGTACGCGACGCTCATCTTCGCCCTGCCGGTGACGGTCATCGCCTGGCTGGTGATGGCCTCCTTCTCCAAGGTCCTGCGTATGGAGCGGGCCGAGCGAGAGGGCCGGGTCCTGCGCCGGCAGTCGTCGGCGGCGCACGGCGGCCACGTGCCCGAGCGCACCTGGCGCCAGCGGCTGGAGCGGATGCGCTCCTACCCCTCGAAGAAGCAGGTGGCCCAGTTCATGGAGCGCACCGTGCAGCCGACGCTGGCCGACGTGGTCCGCGAATTCGGGAAGCAGGGCTACCAGGCCACACTGGACCCGGTCCCGAACGAGCACACCGGCATCTCCAGCCACGCGCTGGTGGTCGTGATCCCCGAGCACCGCGACTTCCACTACCAGGTGCAGGCCGTCGAGGCCCCGGTGCCGATGTTCGGCGGACGCATGTCCCGCCAGACGGACGTCTACTACCGGGTCGAGGTGTTCACCCAGACCGGCTCCGAGGGCTACGACCTCATGGGCCTGTCCCCCCAGCAGGTGATCGACGACGTCCTGGACCGCTACGAGGCACACCTGGGCTTCCTCACCTACTCCACCGAGCACGCCTACGCCTCGGTGCTCACGCCGTCGATCGCGACCGCCACGGGCGCCGTCCCGGCGATGGAACCCGCGGAGCCGCAGGACGACGCCGGTACGGACACAGCGGGCATCGGCTCGAAGGCGTAGGCGCCGTTCCACCGGACACCGGCACCCGCGCCACCCGCTTCACGGCCCCACGAGCGAGCGGCCGCCAGGTCTCGTGGCGCCCCGCCCTCCCGGAGCCGGCCGGGCACGGCAAGGCCCCCGCACCGATCCTCGGTGCGGGGGCCCGTCTTTCGTCCACCCGGAGCGGGGTCGTTCGACTTTCGATTGAAAACGTTTAAAATTTAACTAGCACTCGGTTGTGGGTGCTCACCAGATGAAGGAGTTGGCATGCGGGCATGGCAGTTCAACGAGGTCAACGAACCGTTCACGCTGGTCGAGCGCGAGGACCCGAAGCCAGGCGCTGACGAGATCGTCGTCGACGTCAAGGCTTCCGGCCTGTGCCACAGCGACGTGAGCTTCGTCGACGGCACCCTGACTCCTCTGCTGGGTCACAAGCCGATCATCCTGGGCCACGAGACCGCCGGCGTCGTCAGCGCCGTCGGTTCGGACGTCAGCGAATTCGCCGTCGGCGACCGCGTGGGGATCCCGGCCGTCACCGAGGGCCCCGGAACCGCGGTCGACGGTGGATTCGCCGAGAAGGTCGTCGTCAGGGCGAACCTCGTCGTGCGCGTGCCCGAGGAGGTGGACTTCTCGCAGGCCGCTCCGGCGATGGACGCCGCGCGCACGGCCTACCGCGCACTCGTGACGTTCGGCCGTGTCGAGGCCGGGCAGAACGTGGGCGTCATCGGGTTCGGCGGACTCGGCTCGCTCGGTGCGCAGATCGCCAAGGAACTGGGCGCCACCGTCTACGTGGCCGAGGTCAACGAGAAGGTCTGGGACGCGGTCGACGAGCTCGGAGTCGGCGGCGTGTCCAAGGACATCCGCGATTTCGCGGACGAGGGTCTTGACGTGATCGTCGACTTCGCCGGCTTCGGCACCACCACCGCTTCGGCTGTGGACGCGATCAAGCACGGCGGTCGGATCGTGCAGATCGGACTGGCCCGCGAGGAAGCGACCATCTCCATGCAGCAGGTCACCCTCAAGGAGATCACCATCGTCGGCGCCTCGAACGGCGAGAAGTCCGAGGCCGAGGAAGTGCTCAAGCTCATGGCCAGCGGCAACATCGCCTCGAAGATCATGCCCATCACGTTCGAGCAGATCCCGGAGTACGTCGACAAGCTCGCCAAGGGCGAGGTCGCCGGACGGGCTGTGGCGATTCTCTGAGCTGAGAGAAGCGCCGACCGTCGCAAGCCGCCCCGTGCCTCCGTTCAGGCACACGAGGCCGGGCACCCCCAGGAGTCCTGGGGGTGCCCCTCCGACAGCGACGTCAACGAGACAGTGGCCCGCGCCCGCGCGGACAGGCTCTCGGCCGACGCCGTCCCGCAGCAGCTGCCGACTTCACTCCGGCGTCTTGATCAGCACGGAGTTCGACACGACGGGAGGCGGATGCGGCAGCTGCACATAGTCCGTCTCGGGATCCCTCGTCGCCCTCACCGACCGGTAGGTGTCGCTGTCCATCAGCAGTACGGAAACGGTGCGCTCGGACCCCGGTGCCGTCGTGCGGAGAACAGCGTCGTAGGTGTAGCTGCCCGGCCCCTGGTTCAGGGCGCTTCGCAGCGTGTAGTGCACACGCAGATTGTCAGCCGTACCGGTGACCTTCCGCACCACCCAGGCCAGGTGGTCACCGGGTGCGGGGACACAGGACACCGTGGCGACCACGCGCGCCGCCGTACGGCTCGGCTTCCCGTCCAGTTCGAGAACGACATCGTCGCTCGACGTGCCGCAGGTGGATGAAGAAGCAGCCGAAGGGCTCGGCACACCGGGCGGCGAGCCGGAAGCAGTCGGCCGCGGTGACTCCGAGCCGCCGAACTGCTCCAGGAGACCCTTCCAGATCCCCAGGAACTGCCCCACCACACCAGCGACGAGCGCCAGAAAGGTGAACGCGGCGGTGGCGCTCTTCCCCCAGCGGGCGACAGTCCCGTCGGCGCCTCTCGCCGGTGGCCGGGGCCGACGGAGACGGGGTCGGTTTCCTCCTGTGGTCGGGACTCTCCGGCGCCGTGACATACTGTCAATTTTCCCTGTCCCACTCCGAATGCAACCCGTCGCTCTTCTCCCCGTACGGACGCGCCACCACCTCATTGCGCGGCATCCCGCGAGTCCCCGGTGCCCCTCGGACGGAACGGTAAGGAGCTCCGCCACGGGCACCGGACGAACGGGGAACGGGCCACAGCAGGCCGACTTCCCGCCGTGCTCCCCGTACCACGAGCCGTTCACGCTCAACGGTGGTCTCGCGTCAGCCGAGTGATCCGCCCGCTCGATCCGGACTGAG
>NZ_MSGP01000253.1 GCF_002078235.1 Streptomyces viridosporus | reverse complement strand
CGCCCGGTCCGCAACACGACGGGCCTGAGCGACCCGGACCTGTTCGTGTACGGTCGCGCGTCCCGCCCCTGCCTGCGCTGCCGCACCCCGATCCGCCTCGCCGACCAGGGCGACGGCTCCGGCCGGCGGTGACGGCCGTGGTGCCGGAAGCCGGTGACGGGACCGTGTGGGCGCACGGCCTTCGGTCTGCGCCCGGTTACCACCGCGGGGCGGCGGTGCGGCGCGGCCGGGACGGCGTGGGAGCCGGGCCCGGCTGGCAGACCGGGCACCAGTAGGTGGGACGCTCGCGGGAGCCGTCGCCCTGGTCGGCGAGGCGGATCGGGGTGCGGCAGCGCAGGCAGGGGCGGGACGCGCGACCGTACACGAACAGGTCCGGGTCGCTCAGGCCCGTCGTGTTGCGGACCGGGCGCTCGCGGTTGGACTCCAGCAGCTTCCTGGCGAGTCCGGGCAGTTGCGCGGCGCGCTCGGCGGGCAGCTCCCCCGTGGGGAGCCAGGGGGTGACGCCGAGCAGGAAGCAGAGCTCGCTCTTGAACACGTTGCCGATGCCGGCGAGGTTGCGCTGGTCCAGCAGGGCCTCGCCGAGGGGGCGGGCCGGGTCCCCCAGGAGGTTGGCCAGCGCCCGGTCCGGGTCCCAGTCCGGGCCCAGGAGGTCGGGGCCGAGATGGCCGACCGCGCGGTCCTCGTCGCGGGTGCGCAGGAGCTCCACGACGGGGAGCCGGTAGCCGACGGCCGTGCGGTCGGCGTTGCCGAGGATCGCGCGGATCTGGTGGGCGGGGCCGCCGCCCCAGCGCTGCCCCTCCGCGTACACCCGCCAGGAGCCGTCCATCCGCAGGTGCGAGTGCAGGGTCAGCCCGCCCTCGATGCGTGCGAGCAGGTGTTTGCCGCGCGCGGTGACGTCCAGGACGGTCCGGCCGGTGAGGTCGGCCGTGGCGTACTTGGGCACCCGGAGGTCGCTGCGGGTCAGCACCCTGCCCGCGAGGGCGTCGTGCAGCCGCCGTGCGGCCTGCCGGACCGTGTCTCCTTCGGGCATGCGTCAAGGGTTGCACGTCGGACCGGACGCGGTGTCCGGCCCGGCCGGGACACCGGCCCGGGTCAGGCGCGCAGGCGCAGGCCGCGCGGGGTGGCGACGAAGCCCGCGGACTCCAGGAGGGCACCGAGGGGGGACGTCAGGGCCGGGGCGCCGTTGACGCGCTCCACGGTGACCGTGCCGAGGGAGCCCGCGCGGGCGGCCGAGGCGAGGGCTTCGGTGGCGGCCGGGAGGCGGGGGTCGTCGGCCGGTCGGCCGTCGGGGTCGGCGGGCCAAGCCAGCAGGGTCTTTCCACCGCGTTCCATGTAGAGCGCCAGTTCGCCGTCGACGAGCACCACCAGGGAGCCCGCCTTGCGGCCCGGCTTGTGCCCCGCGCCGGTCGGCGGCTCGGGCCAGGCCAGGGCGGCACCGTACGCGTTGGCCGGGTCGGCGGCGGCGAGGACGACGGCCCGGGAGGCGGCGGCCGGGCCGGTACGGCGGCCCGCGAAGGGGTCGTACGACGCCCGCCCGCCGTTCCACCAGGGCGGCGGGGCCTGCGGGGCGATGTCGCGGGGGGAGAGGTAGTCGCCCGGCGCCGGAACCGGGTACGGCGCCTCGTCCGAACCGGGGGAGCCGTCGTGGCCCGCGGCGGTCGCACGGGAGGCGTCGGAGGCGTCGGCGAAGCCGTGGGCGGTGAAGGGGCCGGAGCCGCCGTCGAACGGGCCGGGCCCGCCCCCGCCTGGGGCGGGGAGGCCGTCACCGCGCTCGCGGGCGCCTGCCACGGCGCGGAGGCGGTCCACCGCGCCGTCCATCGCGAACTGGGCGGCGCCCAGCCCCTCCACCACGTAGCCGCGGCGGGCCTGCCCCGTCTCCTCGAAGGCGGACAGGACCCGGTACACCGCCGAGAAGCCGCCCTCGACGCCCTCCGCGGAAACGGCCCCCCGGGTCACCACGCCGTGCCGGTCGAGCAGGGTGCGGGCCAGCGCGTGGGCGCGGACCGTCGGGTCGTCCTCCCGGCCCGGGAGCAGGGACCAGCGGCCGGCGACGGTCGGCGGGCCGGTGCGGGAGGCGGCGCGGGCGGCCGCCGTGAGCGAGCCGTAGCGTCCGCGCGGGACCGAGCGCCTCGCGCGGTGGGCCGTGGAGCCCGCGGTACGGCCCGAGCCCAGCAGGGAGCGCAGGGGGGCGAGGGTGTCGTTGGTCAGCCGCCCCGACCAGGCCAGGTCCCAGAGGGCGTCGGAGAGTTGCGGATCGGTGGCCTCCGGGTGGGTGGTGGCGCGGACCTGGTCGGCGATCTGCCGGAAGAACAGGCCGTAGCCGCCGGACAGGGCGTCCAGCACGGACCGGTGGAGGGCGGTCGGCTCCAGGGGGTGCGGGGGCGGCAGGAGCAGCGGAGCCGCGTCCGCCAGGTACAGGGAGACCCAGCCGTCCTTCCCCGGCAGGGCACCGGCGCCGGCCCACACCACCTCCCCGGCGGCGGTGAGTTCGTCCAGCATCGCGGGGGCGTAGTCCGCCACCCGGGACGGCAGGACCAGTTTCTCCAGGGCGGACGCGGGCACGGCCGCGCCCTGCAGTTGCTCGACGGCGCGCACCAGGCCGTCGACGCCGCGCAGCGCGTGCCCCTTGCCGAGGTGCTGCCACTGGGGGAGGAACTGGGCGAGCGCGGCCGGCGGGGCCGGCTCCAGTTCGTGCCGCAGGGCGGCCAGGGAACGGCGGCGCAGTCGGCGCAGCACGGCCGCGTCGCACCACTCCTGGCCGATCCCGGCCGGGTGGAACTCGCCCTGGACGATCCGGCCCGCCGCCGCGAGCCGCTGGAGGGCGCCCTCGGTGACCGCCACGCCCAGTCCGAAGCGGGCCGCCGCGGCGGCCGACGTGAACGGGCCGTGGGTGCGCGCGTACCGTGCGAGGAGATCGCCGAGCGGGTCCTTGACCGGCTCGGTGAACGCCTCCGGCACGCCGACCGGCAGCGCCGTGCCCAGCGCGTCGCGCAGCCGCCCGGCGTCCTCGACCGCCGCCCAGTGGTCGGCGCCGGCGACACGGACCCGGATGGCACGCCGCGCGGCGGCCAGCTCCCGCGCCCACTGCGGCTCGGCGCCCCGCTCGGCCAGTTCGGCCTCGGTGAGCGGCCCGAGCACGCGCAGCAGGTCGGCCACACCCTCCACGTCCTTGGCGCGCCGGTCCTCGGTGAGCCACTGCAGCTCGCGCTCCAGCTCGGTCAGCACCTCCGCGTCGAGCAGTTCGCGCAGTTCGGCCCGGCCGAGCAGCTCGGCCAGCAGCCGCGAGTCCAGGGACAGGGCGGCGGCACGGCGCTCGGCGAGCGGGGAGTCGCCCTCGTACAGGAACTGCGCGACGTACCCGAAGAGCAGGGAGCGGGCGAAGGGGGACGGCTCGGGGGTGGTGACCTCGACGAGCCGCACCGCGCGGGACTCCAGGTCGCCCATCAGCTCGGTGAGACCGGGAACGTCGAAGACGTCCTGGAGGCATTCGCGGACCGCCTCCAGGACGATCGGGAACGAGCCGAACTCGCCCGCCACCTGGAGCAGCTGGGAGGCGCGCTGGCGCTGCTGCCACAGCGGGGTGCGCCTGCCGGGATTGCGGCGCGGCAGCAGCAGCGCGCGGGCGGCGCACTCCCGGAACCGGGACGCGAACAGCGCCGAGCCGCCCACCTGGTCGGTGACGACCTGCTCGACCTCGCCCTTGTCGAAGACGACGTCCGCCGCCCCCACGGGGGCCTGTTCCGCGTCGTACTCCGCGCCGACCTTCACCGGCTCCTGGTCGAGCAGGTCCAGGCCCATCAGATCGGTGTCCGGCAGCCGCAGCACGATGCCGTCGTCGGCGTGCATCACCTGGGCGTCCATGCCGTACCGCTCGGAGAGCCGGGCGCCGAGCGCCAGCGCCCACGGGGCGTGCACCTGGGCGCCGAACGGCGAGTGCACGACGACCCGCCAGTCGCCGAGCTCGTCGCGGAAGCGCTCCACGACGATCGTGCGGTCGTCCGGGACGTGGCCGCAGGCCTCGCGCTGCTCGTCGAGGTAGGACAGGACGTTGTCCGCGGCCCAGGCGTCCAGCCCCGCCGCGAGGAGCCGCCGGCGGGCGTCCTCCCGGGACAGCGAGCCGACCTCGCGCAGGAAGGCGCCCACCGCGCGGCCCAGCTCCAGCGGGCGGCCCAGCTGGTCGCCCTTCCAGAACGGCAGCCGGCCCGGCACCCCCGGTGCCGGGGAGACCAGGACGCGGTCACGCGTGATGTCCTCGATGCGCCAGGAGCTGGTGCCGAGCGTGAAGACGTCGCCCACGCGGGACTCGTACACCATCTCCTCGTCGAGTTCGCCGACCCGTCCGCCGCCCTTCTTGGGGTCGGCGCCCGCGAGGAACACCCCGAACAGGCCCCGGTCGGGGATGGTGCCCCCGGAGGTGACGGCGAGGCGTTGGGCCCCGGGGCGGCCGGTGATGTCGCCCGTCACCCGGTCCCACACCACGCGCGGACGCAGCTCCGCGAAGGCGTCGGACGGATAGCGGCCGGCGAGCATGTCCAGGACGCCCGTGAAGGCGGACTCGGGCAGCGAGGCGAAGGGCGCCGCCCGGCGGACCATGGCGAGCAGGTCGTCGAACTGCCAGGTGTCCATGGCCGTCATGGCGACGAGCTGCTGGGCCAGGACGTCCAGGGGGTTCGTGGGGACGCGCAGGGACTCGATGGCGCCCGCGCGCATCCGCTCGGTGACCACGGCCGCCTGCACGAGGTCGCCCCGGTACTTCGGGAAGACCACGCCCGTGGAGACCGCGCCCACCTGGTGCCCCGCGCGGCCGACGCGCTGGAGCCCGGAGGCGACGGACGGCGGCGACTCGACCTGGACCACCAGGTCGACGGCGCCCATGTCGATGCCGAGCTCCAGGCTGGAGGTGGCGACCACCGCGGGCAGCCGGCCGGCCTTGAGGTCCTCCTCGACCAGGGCGCGCTGCTCCTTGGACACCGAACCGTGGTGGGCGCGGGCGACGACCGCGGGGGCGCCCTGGGCGCTCCCGGAGCCGCCCATGAGTTCGGCGGGGGAGTGGTGCTCGCCCAGGGGCTCCCCGGTGGCCCGCTCGTGGGCGATCTCGTTGAGACGGTTGCACAGGCGCTCGGCGAGGCGTCGCGAGTTCGCGAACACGATCGTCGAGCGGTGCGACTGGACCAGATCGGTGATCCGCTCCTCGACGTGCGGCCAGATCGACGGGCGTTCGGCGCCCTCCGAGCCGTCGGCGACCGGGGAACCGCCCAGTTCGCCCAGGTCCTCGACCGGCACCACGACGGAGAGGTCGAACTCCTTGCCCGACTCCGGCTGGACGATCTCCACCTTGCGGCGGGGCGAGAGGAAGCGGGCCACCTCGTCGACCGGGCGGACGGTCGCCGAGAGGCCGATGCGGCGGGCCGGCGCGGGCAGCAGTTCGTCCAGCCGCTCGAGGGACAGCGCGAGGTGCGCTCCGCGCTTGGTGCCGGCGACCGCGTGCACCTCGTCCAGGATCACCGTCTCCACGCCCGTCAGCGCGTCGCGCGCGGCCGACGTCAGCATCAGGAACAGGGACTCGGGGGTGGTGATCAGGATGTCCGGCGGGCGGGTGGACAGGGCGCGGCGCTCGGCGGGCGGGGTGTCGCCGGAGCGGATCCCGACCTTCACCTCGGGCTCGGGCAGGCCCAGACGCACGGACTCCTGCCGGATGCCGGTCAGCGGGCTGCGGAGGTTGCGCTCGACGTCGACCGCCAGGGCCTTGAGGGGGGAGACGTACAGAACGCGGCAGCGCTTCCTCGGGTCGGCGGGCGGGGGCACGGAGGCCAGCTGGTCCAGGGCCGCGAGGAAGGCGGCCAGGGTCTTCCCGGAACCGGTGGGGGCGACCACCAGGACGTCCGAGCCCTCGCGGAGGGCCTGCCACGCACCGGTCTGGGCGGGGGTGGGCGCGGAGAACGCCCCCGTGAACCAGCCGCGGGTCGCGGGGGAGAAGCCGTCCAGGGCCCGGTGCGGTGTGCTGACCATGCGTCCATCGTGCACCCGGGCACTGACAAGGGGCCTGACCTGGACGGACGGGGCGTCCCGGTCTGCGGACCGGCACCGGGGCTGCGTGACAATGGCCGCATGACGGAATCGGGCGGGGAGCGTGCGCGGCACTGGCAGTACGCCGAACTGCCCGGTGTCGACCTCCTGCGGGCCCGCTACATACGGAAGACCTTCGTCCGGCACACCCACGAGCACTTCGTGATCGCCGCCATCTCCGACGGGGTGGAGGTCTTCCACCACGGCGGGAGCGACCAGTACGCGGGCGCCGGGGCCCTCGCGCTGGTGAACCCGGACACCGCGCACACCGGGCGGGCGGGTGTCCCCGAGGGATGGCGGTACGGGGCGGTGTACCCGTCGCCGGAGGTGGTGGCCGCGATCGCCGCCGAGACCACCACGCTGCGCGGCACGCCGGGTTTCGTGTCGCCGGTGCTCGACGATCCGTACACCGTCCGCCTGGTGCACCGGGTGCTGCGGGCCACCGACGAGGGCAACGCGCTCGCCGCCGACACCCTGCTGAGGATCGCCGTGACCCGACTGCTGCGGCTGAACGGCGGGTCGCTGCCGCGCCGGGAGGTGCGGACGGCGGGGGCCCGGACCGCCGCCCGCGCGCGTGCCCTGCTGGAGGAGCGGATGGCCGCACCGCCGACGCTGGAGCAGCTGGCCGGTGAACTCGGCACCGGCCCGTTCGCCCTGCTGCGCGCCTTCCGGGACGCCTACGGGATGCCGCCGCACGCCTGGCTCACCGATGCGCGGGTGCGGAGGGCACGGCGGCTGCTGGACGCGGGGACGGCGCCGTCGACGGCGGCCGTCGCGGTCGGGTTCACCGACCAGCCGCACCTGAACCGCCACTTCGGCCGGATCGTGGGCGTGCCCCCGGGCGCCTACCAGCGCGAGCGCAAGAACGTACAAGACCCACCGCGCGGACCGTTCGTACCGTTGGAGGCGTGGCAACGGAACAGACAGCTCTCACAGACGTACGGGACACCGGGGGAGGGAAGCCGGACGGCGCCGTCGTACGGGACGCCCTCGGGGTCGGGGTCGCCGTCGGACTCTCCGGGTTCGCCTTCGGAGTGACCTCGGCGGGCAGCGGGCTCACGCTGCTCCAGACCTGTGCGCTCAGCCTGCTGGTGTTCACCGGTGCGTCCCAGTTCGCGCTGGTGGGGGCGCTGGCGGCCGGCGGGGGCCCGTTCACGGCCGCCGCGGGGGCGTTCTTCCTGGGGGTGCGCAACGCGTTCTACGGGCTGCGCCTGTCGCAGCTGCTGGCCCTTCCGCGCATGGTGCGGCCGTTCGCCGCCCAGTGGGTCATCGACGAGACGGCCGCCGTCTCGCTCGCCCAGCCCGACCGGCGCAGCGCGCGCATCGGGTTCCTGGTGACCGGGCTCAGCCTGTACCTCCTGTGGAACCTCACGACACTGCTCGGCGCGCTGGGCGCCGAGGCCATCGGGGACACCGACGCGTGGGGTCTGGACGCGGCCGGTCCCGCGGTCTTCCTGGCGCTGCTCGCACCGATGCTGCGGACCGGCACCGAGCGGGCCGTCGCCGGTGTCGCCGTCCTCCTGGGGCTCGGTCTGCTGCCCGTGCTGCCCGCCGGCGTGCCGGTCCTGGTGGCCGCCCTCGCGGCACCGGCCGTCCTGTGGGCACAGGGCCGCCGGAAGGGCGCGGCGCGCGGTGACGTTCCGGAGGAGAACCGTTGAACATCTGGATCGCGATCGGTGTGACCGTCCTCGGCTGCTACGCCGTCAAGCTGGCCGGGCTGCTGGTGCCCGCCGGAGTCCTCGAACGCCCGCTGGTCAGGCGGCTCGCCGCACTGCTGCCGGTCGCCCTGCTCGCCGCCCTGACGGCCCAGCAGGCATTCGCCGACGGCCGGGCGCTGGTGCTGGACGCGCGGGCGGCGGGGCTGGCGGCCGCCGCCGTGGCGCTGGTGCTGCGCGCCCCGTTCCTGATCGTCATCGGGGCGGCCGTGGTCGTCACGGCGGGAGTGCGCGCTCTGGGCGGATGAGGCGGTCGCCGGCCGACCTCTGACGGCGGTGCCGTGCGGGGGCGCGGCCGAGTCCGGAGCGGGCCGGTCCGCGTCCGCCCGGTCCCCGGGACACGCGGTCCGGGGACCGCCGCCGGATGTGCCGGTCCGGCGGTCAGCCGACGGAGCGGCCGTACGCCACCAGCGTGCGCAGGGCCTCGATCGTCACCATGGGACGGGCCTCCGACGCGGGCGCCGGTGCCCACCGGCGCCCGCGGACGGGCCAGCCGCCGTCCTCCTGCTGCACGGCCGCGAGGAAGTCGAGGGAACGCGCCATCTCCTCGTCGGTGAACCAGGCGCGTGCGAGTGACCGTGGTGTCCTCGCGTAGTCGTGGGGTAAGTGGTGCTCGCCCGGGGCGCAGCCGGGCGCGACCGGGTACGCGTCGAGGTCGTCCGGGTCGAGTGCCGCGAGCCGCTGCCCCCGCACCAGGCGGCCCAGCCGCTCGGCGGCGGCCTCCGCGCGGGCGCGGTCGGGGGCCCGGTCCAGGAAGGCCACGGCGGCCCGGACCTCGTACGGATGGGCCCCCTCCAGCGACTCGACGGCCTGCCAGCAGAAGTCCGTGGCCCGGAACAGCCAGGCGTGCCACACCTCGTTGCGGTGCAGCAGGCCCACCACCGGTCCGGTGGCCAGCAGTCGGCCGAGCGGGTCCTCCACCACCGGTACGAAGGGCGCCGCCGGGGAGTCGCGCCGACGGGGGTGGACCGCCGGAAGCGCGCCGTCCGCGGTGGAGACGGACGTCAGGTAGCGGCACACCCGCTCCGCGCGCCGTCCGTCGCACCGCCCCACGGAGTCCAGCACGTCCAGGGCGCGGGCGGTGTGCAGCGGCCGGCTGACCGGACCGCGCAGACAGGGCTCCAGGCCGTGGCCGTATCCGCCGTCCTCGTTGCGGTAGGCGTCCAGGGCCGTCTCCACCGGATCGGCGGCGCCGTCCCGGAACTGGTGGGCGAAGAGGCGCTGTTCGAGCACGCGCGCGGTGAGCCAGACGAACCGCTCCGCCCGTGCGAGCGGGCTGTCGCGCGCCGGGGAGGTCGGGGTCGGTGGGGCAGCTCCGGGATCGGCCATGGATCCGACCGTAGGGCGGGAAGCGGGCCCGGCAGGCCGTCCGGCTCGGGGCCACCCCCACACGCGGGATACTGGGGGCATGCGGTTGACGGTCTTCTGGGAGCGGATGGCGGAGCACTTCGGGTCGGGCTACGCCGACACCTTCGCGCGCGACCACGTCATGTCGGAGCTCGACGGGCGTACCGTGCACGAGGCGCTGGCGGCCGGCTGGGACGCCAAGGACGTCTGGCAGGTGGTCTGCGCGGTGATGGACGTTCCCCGGGAAAAGCGCTGATCGTCACAGAGATCGCCGGAGGGCGGACGGCCGGCGGGGGCATGGGTCAGACTTGCCCCCGTGGCAACCAGTGACGAGACCGGGCAGGCAGCCCAGAACGCCTCCGCGCCAGGCGCACCACCGCCCGCCGGCCCTCCGGTGGACCCCGTGGCCGGGCCGGGCGCCCGCATGCCGCGCTGGCTGCCGCGCGCCATGGTGCTCGCCCTTGCGCTGGTCGCCGTGTTCCAGCTGGGAAGCTGGGCCTTCCACCAGCTCACCGGTCTGCTGATCAACGTCCTCATCGCGTTCTTCCTGGCGCTCGCCGTCGAGCCGGCGGTGAGCTGGATGGCCGCGCGCGGGGTGCGCCGGGGGCTGGGCACCTTCCTGGTCTTCCTGGCGGTGCTGATCGGGGCGGCGGGTTTCGTCACGCTGCTCGGTTCCATGCTGGCGGGACAGATCATCAAGATCGTCGAGGACTTCCCGGAGTACCTCGACTCCGTCATCAACTGGATCAACACGCACTTCCACACCGAGCTGCGGCGGGTGGACATCCAGGAGGGCCTGCTGCGCTCCGACTGGCTGCGCAATTACGTGCAGAACAGCGCCACCGGTGTCCTGGACGTCTCCGCGCAGGTCCTCGGCGGCCTCTTCCAGCTGCTGACCATCGGGCTGTTCTCGTTCTACTTCGCCGCCGACGGCCCGCGGCTGCGGCGCGCCCTCTGCTCCGTCCTGCCGCCCGCCCGGCAGGTCGAGGTGCTGCGCGCGTGGGAGATCGCCGTGAACAAGACCGGCGGCTACCTGTACTCGCGCGGACTGATGGCGCTGGTCTCCGGTCTGGCGCACTACGTACTGCTGGAGTTCCTCGAAGTGCCCTACGCGCCCGTGCTCGCGGTGTGGGTGGGCCTGGTGTCGCAGTTCATCCCGACCATCGGCACCTATCTCGCAGGCGCCCTGCCCATGCTGATCGCCTTCACGGTCGATCCCTGGTACGCGCTGTGGGTGCTGATATTCGTGGTGGTCTACCAGCAGTTCGAGAACTACGTCCTGCAGCCCAAGCTGACCTCCAAGACCGTCGACATCCACCCGGCGGTCGCCTTCGGCTCGGTCGTCGCGGGCACCGCCCTGCTCGGCGCCGTGGGCGCGCTGATCGCCATCCCCGCGATCGCCACCCTCCAGGCGTTCCTCGGCGCCTATGTGAAGCGGTACGACGTCACGGACGACCCCCGTGTGCTCGGCCACCGCGGGTCCGGCCGGGGGCCGGGGGCCCTCGCGCGCGCCCGGCGCCTGTGGGGCCGCCGCCCGGAGGCGGGCACCCGGGGCGAGGACGCCGCGGCCGACTGACGGGGAGGCGGTGCCGTGCCGGCTTTCCGGGGCGCCGGACGCCGGCCCGGGTGCTCCGGGGCGCGCTTGACACACAAATCGAACATCCATTCTGATGGGGGTGCCGGTGGGGCTCGACGGCGGGTGATTCGTCCTGTTTCGAGGTGGGAAGCACCCGAGTTGTCCACAGGCCGGACGTGCGTCGGGACGCGTTGTCAGTGGCAGGCGTTAGCGTCTTTGACGTGAAGCGATCGACTCAAGCAAACCGGGTGGAACCCATGGCAGGAACCGACCGCGAGAAGGCACTCGACGCCGCGCTCGCACAGATTGAACGACAATTCGGCAAGGGCGCGGTCATGCGCATGGGCGAGCGGTCGAAGGAGCCCATCGAGGTCATCCCGACCGGGTCGACCGCGCTCGACGTGGCCCTCGGCGTCGGCGGCCTGCCGCGCGGCC
Source organism: Streptomyces viridosporus (assembly GCF_002078235.1). GTDB lineage: Bacteria > Actinomycetota > Actinomycetes > Streptomycetales > Streptomycetaceae > Streptomyces > Streptomyces viridosporus. The sequence continues at coordinate 2,744 of NZ_MSGP01000253.1, read as the reverse complement.
GGGTGGTGGAGATCTACGGGCCGGAGTCCTCCGGCAAGACGACCCTGACCCTGCACGCGGTGGCGAACGCCCAGAAGGCCGGCGGCCAGGTGGCCTTCGTGGACGCGGAGCACGCCCTCGACCCCGAGTACGCGAAGAAGCTCGGCGTCGACATCGACAACCTGATCCTCTCCCAGCCGGACAACGGCGAGCAGGCCCTGGAGATCGTGGACATGCTGGTCCGCTCCGGCGCCCTCGACCTCATCGTCATCGACTCCGTCGCGGCGCTCGTCCCGCGCGCGGAGATCGAGGGCGAGATGGGTGACAGCCACGTGGGTCTGCAGGCCCGCCTGATGAGCCAGGCCCTGCGGAAGATCACCAGCGCGCTCAACCAGTCCAAGACCACCGCGATCTTCATCAACCAGCTCCGCGAGAAGATCGGCGTGATGTTCGGCTCCCCGGAGACCACCACCGGTGGCCGGGCGCTGAAGTTCTACGCCTCGGTGCGCATCGACATCCGCCGCATCGAGACCCTGAAGGACGGCACCGAGGCGGTCGGCAACCGCACGCGCTGCAAGGTCGTCAAGAACAAGGTGGCGCCCCCCTTCAAGCAGGCCGAGTTCGACATCCTCTACGGCCAGGGCATCAGCCGTGAGGGCGGCCTGATCGACATGGGCGTGGAGCACGGCTTCGTCCGCAAGGCCGGCGCCTGGTACACGTACGAGGGCGACCAGCTCGGCCAGGGCAAGGAGAACGCCCGCAACTTCCTGAAGGACAACCCCGACCTCGCCAACGAGATCGAGAAGAAGATCAAGGAGAAGCTGGGCGTCGGGGTGCGGCCCGAGGAGCCCGCCACCGAGCCGGGCACGGACGCCGCGGGCTCCGCCGCCCCGGCCGAGGCGGCCGCGGTGCCGGCTCCGGCGGCGAAGGCCGGCAAGTCCAAGGCCGCGGCGGCCAAGAGCTGACCCGTGACCCGACGAACCGACTGGGCCGAGTACGAGTCCGCCGCCACCGGTGTCCCACGGGGGAGGGGCACCGAGGGCGGCGAGGGCTCGGCCGTGGGCGGTGACGAGGTGTACGACGACATCACCGGCGCGGACGACCGCCCCCCGGACTCCGGCAGCAGCCGACGGTACGGGGGCGGCGCACGGGCGGGCGGCTCGCGTGACGGCGGGGCGCGCGGTGGACGCGGGCGCAGGCGCCGGGCTTTCGGCGAGGCGGCCGCGGAGGACGGGGGCGACTCCTCCTCGTCGAGGGCCGGGCAGGAGGAGCCTCCGGGGGACCCGGTGGAGCGGGCACGGGCGATCTGCCTGCGCCTGCTCACCGGGACCCCGCGCACGCGGAAGCAGCTCGCCGACGCCCTGAGCAAGCGGCAGATCCCGGACGATGCCGCCGAGGAGGTGCTGTCCCGGTTCGAAGAGGTCGGGCTGATCAACGACAGTGCCTTCGCGGACGCCTGGGTGGAGTCCCGGCACCACGGCCGAGGGCTGGCCCGGCGCGCGCTCGCCCAGGAGCTGCGGACCAAGGGCGTCGACCCCACGCTGATCGACGCGGCCGTCTCGCAGCTCGACTCCGAGCAGGAGGAGGCGACCGCGCGCGAACTGGTCGCCCGTAAGCTGCGCTCCACCCGGGGACTCGACCGCGACAAGCGGATCCGTCGTCTCGCGGGCATGCTGGCCCGCAAGGGCTACCCCGAGGGCCTCGCCCTCCGCGTGGTCCGGCAGGCGCTGGAGGAGGAGGGCGAGGACACGGAGTTCCTCGGCGACGAGGGGTTCTGAGGAGGCCGGGCAACGGGGCGTGGTGGTCGGCCCGGTGGTACGGGCACCGGCGTCCCCGCCTTTCCAGCCCGTTCCTACTCCGGTACGGGCAGCACCGGAAGTCCCGCCGCCCGCCAAGCCTGGAAACCGCCGATCAGGTCGGTGGCCCGGTGCAGCCCCAGGCGGTGCAGGGACTCCGCCGCCAGGCTGGAGGCGTACCCCTCGTTGCAGATCACGACGACGCGCAGGTCATGGCTCGTCGCCTCGGGGAGGCGGTGGCTGCCCCGTGGGTCGAGGCGCCACTCCAGTTCGTTGCGCTCGACGACGACGGCGCCGGGGACGAGCCCGTCCCGGTCGCGCAGGGCGGCATAGCGGATGTCCACCAGCAGCGCCTCGCCGGCCCGGGCGGCCTCGTGGGCGCGGGTCGCCTCGATCCGCTCGTAGCCCGCGCGTACCCGTTCCAGGAGTTCGTCGATTCCAGGGGCGTCGACGGCCCGCTCAGGTGTCCCGCTCACTGCCATTCCTCCGGGCGTTCGACCTGCTCCAGGCGCAGGATCCGGCCGCTGCGACTGTAGCGGCGGATCAGCGGCAGGGGTGGGTGATAGGCGTGCACGGAGACGGCGTGTCGGTCCGGGGACTCGTTGAGCACCTCGTGCACGTGGTGCCGGCCGAAGGCGCGGCCCTGCCCGGTCGGCAGACGGCGTTCCCGGTCCACGCCATCGGTCAGTTCCAGGGTCTTCCAGCCGTCGGCGGGCAGCCGCGCGGCGAGCGAGTTCTCCTTCAGCTCACCCGACGCGGTCATGAAGGCACCGACGGATTCGGCGTGGTCGTGCCAGCCGGTTCCGGTGCCGGGCGGCCAGCCGATCAGCCAGGCCTCACTGCCACCGGGTCCGTCGAGCCGCACCCAGGTACGGCCCTCCGGGTCGAGGGGGAGCGAGGCGATCAGCTCTTCGTCGGCGGCGATACGGCGTACGAAGGCGAGGAGGTCCGCCTGGGCGGGGGAGGCGG
>NZ_MSGP01000252.1 GCF_002078235.1 Streptomyces viridosporus | reverse complement strand
AAAAACCCCGCCCCGGTGCGTGTTCCCCCGTACGCACCGGGGCGGGGTTTTTCACGGGTCCGCGAGGTCACGGTTTCCGTCACGTTCCCCGAACGTGCTTTGTTCCGTTCGGAAACAATCTAAGCTCGGTTCCGTCCACGAGACGGGCGATCGGATGCCGATCGCCCGGAGCCGGTTAGGCTCGGTCTCGCAGAGCCACCGCGGCCCTGCCCACTCGCGTCACATCCATGAAGGAGATGCTCGTGCCGTCCATCGACGTCGTCGTAGCCCGGGAAATCCTGGACTCCCGAGGCAACCCCACGGTCGAGGTCGAGGTCGGCCTCGACGACGGCAGCACGGGTCGTGCCGCCGTCCCGTCCGGCGCCTCCACCGGCGCCTTCGAGGCCATCGAACTCCGTGACGGCGATGCCAACCGTTACCTCGGCAAGGGTGTCGAGAAGGCCGTCCTGGCCGTCATCGAGCAGATCGGCCCGGAGCTGGTCGGTTACGACGCCACCGAGCAGCGCCTGATCGACCAGGCGATGTTCGACCTGGACGCCACCGACAACAAGGGCTCGCTCGGCGCCAACGCCATCCTCGGCGTCTCGCTCGCCGTCGCCCACGCCGCCTCCGAGGCCTCCGACCTGCCGCTCTTCCGCTACCTGGGCGGTCCGAACGCGCACCTGCTGCCGGTGCCGATGATGAACATCCTGAACGGCGGCTCGCACGCCGACTCCAACGTGGACATCCAGGAGTTCATGATCGCCCCGATCGGCGCGGAGACCTTCTCCGAGGCCCTGCGCTGGGGCACCGAGGTGTACCACACCCTCAAGAAGGTCCTGAAGAGCAAGGGCCTGGCCACCGGTCTCGGCGACGAGGGCGGCTTCGCCCCGAACCTCGGCTCCAACCGCGAGGCCCTCGACCTGATCCTCGAGGCGATCAGGGAGGCCGGCTACACCCCCGGCGAGCAGATCGCCCTCGCCCTCGACGTCGCCGCCTCCGAGTTCTACAAGGACGGCTCCTACGTCTTCGAGGGCAAGGAGCGCTCCGCCGCCGAGATGACCGAGTACTACGCCGAGCTCGTCGAGGCGTACCCGCTCGTCTCCATCGAGGACCCGCTGTTCGAGGACGACTGGGAGGGCTGGAAGACCATCACCGCCAAGCTCGGCGACAAGGTCCAGCTCGTCGGCGACGACCTGTTCGTCACCAACCCCGAGCGCCTGGCCCGCGGCATCGAGGAGAACGCCGCCAACGCCCTGCTGGTCAAGGTCAACCAGATCGGCTCGCTGACCGAGACCCTGGACGCCGTCGAGCTGGCCCAGCGCAACGGCTTCAAGTGCATGATGTCCCACCGTTCCGGCGAGACCGAGGACGTCACCATCGCCGACCTGGCCGTCGCCACCAACTGCGGCCAGATCAAGACCGGCGCCCCGGCCCGCTCCGAGCGCGTCGCCAAGTACAACCAGCTGCTGCGCATCGAGGAGATCCTCGACGACGCCGCGGTGTACGCCGGTCGCAGCGCCTTCCCGCGCTTCAAGGGCTGAGCGCCTCACCCGTAGGAAGAGCGTCGTACGTACGTCCCCGTACCCGGTCCCGTACCGTGTGCGGGGACGTACGCGCGTATGACATGGGAACGGGAGGCGGGGGACATGGCCGTGAAGGACCGGGACCGTTTCTCCACCGCGACCAGGATCCGGCTGATCGGTGAGCAGACCGCGGCCCGGGTCTACCGCTCGCAGACCAAACGCCAGGCCCGCCGCTCCCGGCTGACCGGCCGCGCGGCGCTGCTCGCCCTGGTGGTCTGCTCGCTGATCGTGGCCCTCGCCTATCCCATGCGGCAGTACGTCTCCCAGCGCGCCGAGATCGCCGACCTCCAGCGGGAGCAGGAGGAGGCCCGCGAGCGCGTCGAACAGCTGCGCGACATGAAGGCGCGCTGGCAGGACGACGCCTACGCCGAGCAGGAGATCCGCCGGCGGCTGCACTACGTCATGCCCGGCGAGACCGGCTACATCGTGATCGACCCGGGCCGGGCCGGGTCCTCGCGCACCGACCGCGGGGCGGCCGACCGCCCCTGGTACTCCAACGTCTGGGACGGGGTCGACAAGGCCGACGCCGCCCCCCGGTGATCCCACCCGCGCAAGCCCCCGGAAAGCCCCGGACAATCGCAGAAAGACAAGTCATGGACACGCCCCCGCCCTCGACCCCGCGCACCGAACCCACGGCCGCGGACGTCGAGGCCTTCCAGCAGCAGCTCGGCCGGCCCCCGCGCGGGCTGCGGGCCATCGCGCACCGCTGCCCCTGCGGGCAGCCGGACGTGGTGGAGACCGCGCCGAGGCTGCCCGACGGCACCCCCTTCCCGACGCTCTACTACCTCACCTGCCCCCGGGCCTCCTCGGCGATCGGGACGCTGGAGGCGAACGGCGTGATGAAGGAGATGACGGAGCGGCTGGGCACCGACCCGGAGCTGGCGGCCGCGTACCGCGCGGCGCACGAGGACTACGTCCGGCGCCGCGACGAGATCGAGGAGCTGAAGGACTTCCCGAGCGCCGGCGGCATGCCGGACCGGGTGAAGTGCCTGCACGTCCTGGTCGCCCACTCGCTGGCCGCGGGCCCCGGGGTCAACCCGCTGGGCGACGAGGCGCTGGCGATGCTGCCCCCGTGGTGGAGCAAGGGCCCGTGCGTGACGCCGCCGGAGGACGGCCCCGCGAAGGAGGACGACCGATGACCCGGGTCGCCGCCGTCGACTGCGGTACGAACTCCATCCGGCTCCTGGTGGCCGACCTCGATCCGGTCACCGGCGAGCTGACCGAACTGGACCGGCGGATGACGATCGTGCGGCTCGGCCAGGGCGTGGACCGCACGGGCCGGCTGGCGCCCGAGGCGCTGGAGCGCACCTTCGCCGCCTGCCGCGCCTACGCGGAGATCATCAAGGAGCACGGCGCGGAACGCGTGCGCTTCGTGGCCACCTCCGCCTCCCGGGACGCCGAGAACCGCGACGTGTTCGTGCGCGGGGTGCTGGACATCCTGGGCGTGGAGCCCGAGGTCGTCACCGGTGACCAGGAGGCCGAGTTCTCCTTCACCGGCGCCACCAGGGAGCTGGCCGGGCGCGCGGACCTGCGCCGCCCGTTCCTGGTCGTGGACATCGGCGGTGGCTCGACCGAGTTCGTCGTCGGCGACGACCACGTCCGCGCCGCCCGCTCCGTCGACGTGGGCTGCGTGCGGATGACCGAGCGGCACCTGGTGCGGGACGGGGCCGTGACGGACCCGCCGACCGAGGAGCAGATCGCGGCGATGCGCGCCGACATCGAGGCCGCCCTCGACCGCGCCGAGGAGACGGTCCCGCTGCGCGAGGCGCACACCCTGGTCGGCCTCGCCGGTTCGGTCACCACCGTGTCGGCGATCGCGCAGGACCTGCCCGCGTACGACTCGGCGGCCATCCACCACTCCCGGATCTCCCACGACCGCGTCCGCGAGATCACCCACCGGCTGCTGCGCGCCACCCACGCCGAGCGCGCGGCGGTGCCCTCCATGCACCCGGGCCGGGTCGACGTGATCGGCGCCGGGGCCCTCGTCCTCCTGGTGATCATGGAACGGATCGGCGCGCGGGAGGTCGTGGTCTCGGAGCACGACATCCTGGACGGGATCGCCTGGTCCTTGGTGTCCGGCCCGCGCTGACCGGCGGACGCGGAGCCGTACGCCGGTGACGGCGGGGGTGCCGCGGCCCGCGGTGGCCGTCCCGCGCGGGTCGCCCGTCCCGGCGGCGAGGGCGACGGGTGCGCCGTCGCCGATCCGACGGGCGGTCCGGTGGATTTTGACCCGGAGCCGGCGGAGCCTCGGCGGGCCGCCGGACCTTCCGGTGCCGACGTGCGCGGGAGAGGTGTCGCCGGGCGCGGTCACCGGCCCGGCCCACGGCCCGCGAACAGCCCCCGACCGGGGCGGCCGGAACGGCGGACGAGGGGGTCCGACGAGCGGTCCGACGAGGGGGTCCGACGAGCGGTTCCGGGCAGTTCGGAGGGGGGTTCCGGGCGGTTCGGAAGGGGGTTCCGGGCGGTTCGGCGGGGCGCGGCCGGGAAAGTTCGTGAAGTTCTTCACAAGGAATTGCCCCCGGGAGGTCGAAAAACAGGGCCGCATTGACCCTTTCGGGGGCCCAACGCCCCTTTGAACGTGTTCAGAAGGTGTGGTAAGCGGCCTTCCGGGCGTCCGCTCGAAGAGGGCGGAAACCGGCCTCGTATCCCGCGCGATCGACAAGAGAGCAGCTCGCGCGGCATTGACAACGGATCATGAGGTGATCCAGTTCCCGTTGGCCGTCATGGCGTGGATCACAAAAGTGCGGGAGTGTAACACAGGCCCTGCTCAAGCTTGTGAAGGGGCGCACGATCCACCCCCCTGAGACGGGTGGATACTCGATGGCATGAGCACCACGGAGCGTCCCAGGATCCTCGTAGTAGGCGGTGGGTACGTAGGCCTGTACGCAGCTCGGCGCATCCTGAAGAAGATGCGTTACGGAGAGGCGACCGTCACCGTCGTCGACCCCCGGTCGTACATGACCTACCAGCCCTTCCTCCCCGAAGCCGCCGCCGGCAGCATCTCCCCCCGGCACGTCGTCGTCCCGCTGCGGCGCGTGCTCCCCAAGGCGGAGGTCCTCACCGGCCGGGTCACCACCATCGACCAGGACCGCAAGGTCGCCACGATCGCCCCGCTGACCGGCGAGGCGTACGAGCTGCCCTTCGACTACCTGGTGATCGCCATGGGCGCGGTCTCCCGCACCTTCCCGATCCCCGGCCTCGCCGAGCAGGGCATCGGCATGAAGGGCATCGAGGAGGCCATCGGCCTGCGCAACCACGTCCTCGAGCAGCTCGACAAGGCCGACTCCACCACGGACGAGGAGATCCGGCGCAAGGCGCTCACCTTCGTCTTCGTGGGCGGTGGCTTCGCCGGTGCGGAGACCATCGGTGAGGTCGAGGACATGGCCCGGGACGCGGCCAAGTACTACCGGAACGTGTCCCGCGAGGACATGCGCTTCATCCTGGTCGACGCCGCCGACAAGATCCTTCCCGAGGTCGGCCCCAAGCTCGGCCAGTACGGCAAGGAGCACCTCGAGAGCCGCGGCGTCGAGGTCTACCTGTCCACCTCGATGGACTCCTGCGTCGACGGCCACGTGGTGCTGAAGAACGGCCTCGAGGTCGACTCCAACACCATCGTGTGGACCGCGGGCGTCAAGCCGAACCCGGCACTGGCCCGCTTCGGCCTGCCGCTCGGCCCGCGCGGTCACGTCGACACCGAGCCGACGCTCCAGGTCAAGGGCACCGACTACATCTGGTCCGCGGGCGACAACGCCCAGGTCCCGGACCTCGTGGGCCGCAAGGCCGGCAACGAGAACGCCTGGTGCCCGCCGAACGCCCAGCACGCGCTGCGCCAGGCCAAGGTCCTCGGCGACAACGTGATCTCCGGCATGCGGGGCTTCCCGCAGAAGGAGTACAGCCACGCCAACAAGGGCGCGGTGGCGGGCCTCGGCCTGCACAAGGGCGTGGCGATGATCGTCGTCGGCAAGATGAAGATCAAGCTCAAGGGCCGTCTCGCCTGGTACATGCACCGTGGCTACCACGGTATGGCGATGCCGACCTGGAACCGCAAGATCCGCATCTTCGCCGACTGGACCCTCGCCATGTTCCTCAAGCGCGAGGTCGTGTCGCTCGGCGCGATCGAGTCGCCGCGCGAGGAGTTCTACGAGGCCGCGAAGCCGGCGCCGGCGCCGGCCGAGCAGAAGAAGACCGAGGAGAAGGCCAAGGCCTCCTGACCCTCCCGGTCGTCGAACGCCCCGAAGGGGCCGCCCGC
>NZ_MSGP01000251.1 GCF_002078235.1 Streptomyces viridosporus | reverse complement strand
GCGGGGGCCTCCCTCTTGCGTCGAAGCCGACGGCGATGCTCTGACGCCGCCCGGCCACCGGGGCCGCAGCGAGGTTCGCGCCAAGCCGGCATCGTGAGGGATCCGTTGACGGTCCTCACGTGGGGGTGTTCTCCACGACGGATCCGTGCGGCGCGCCGGCTCGGAGGGCCTGCTCGGGCGGAGGACGCGGTGCCCTGCCGTCCGGTTGCCGCCCCCGCCGCGGCGCGTGACGATCGAAGAGGGGCGTGCGAGGGGGACGTGCGACGGGGCGGGGTCAGTGAGGGCCGAGGGGCAACGAGGGGTATGACCATGCCGCATCTGGAACGTTTCCACTATCACGTCGCCGACGACCCGCTGGCGCGCGGCGCGCATCAGGAACCGGAGATGGTGCGCGGTGTGAGCGCGCCCGAAGGCGCCGAAGGCCGACAGGGATTCAACTCGGCCGAGTCCGCCGCCCGGTTCTACCTGGCCGAGAAGCTCGCCCGGGAAGAGGCGCCGGGGCTGCGTGGCGCGGTTCGCGAGGACCGGCCCGAGCGGGTTCCCGATCTGTCCCTGCTCGAGGAGCGCCGCCAGGTCGGTACGGGTACCACCCTGGTCCGCTTCGAGCAGACCCGGCAGGAGATCCCCGTCTTCGGCACCGAGGCGCTGGTCGAGATCGACGAGGCCCAGCGGCTGGTCTCGATGGACTGCCGGCTCGGCGAGGTGACCGGCGTCGGCTCCGTGCCCGAACTGCCGGGTGAGGAAGCACTGGAACGGGTCAAGACGGCCACCGGCAGCACCGTCACCGCCGAGGAGCTGCCACCGCCGACGCTGGTGTACGCGGACCAGGACGATCACTGGCACCTGGCCTGGCACCTGCGCGCCGTGCCGGCCCAGCTGCCGCAGATGCGCCGCGGAGAGAACCAGCGCGGCCATGGCCTCGACCCGTCCCCGCGCGAGGACTTCCCGCTCACCGGCTACCTGGTCGACGCCTCCTCCGGCGAGATCCTCCAGTCGTACGGGATGACCCCCACGATCACGGTGCCCACCCGGCTGGAGGGCGACGACGAGGTCAGCGTCCATCACCAGTTCCTGGGGAGCCAGCAGGACGGCTCCTACTACCTGGACGACCGGTGGCGGCAGATCGCCACGTACGACCTGAAGTTCACCGACCTCGAGCACGCCCGGCTACCGGCCTCGGCGATCGGCTCACCGCAGGCGGACTTCGGCGCCGGTCAGCGGGCCGGGGTCTCGGCCCAGGTCAATGCCGAACGGGTGGAGGAGTTCTACCGCGATCAGCTCTACCGGGACGGCATCGACGACGCCGACATGGACCTGGTCTCCATGGTCAATTGCATCTACCTCCGCCACGGGCCAGGGCCCGTGTGGCGCAACGCCGTCTGGTGGAACGGGCGTATGTGGTACGGCCAGATCTCCGACGGAACCCGGCTGGTCAGCCTGGCCCGCCATCTCGACGTCATCGGGCACGAGCTGACCCACGGGGTGATCGAAACCTCAAGCGGTCTCATCTACCAGGACCAGTCCGGTGCCCTGAACGAGTCACTGGCCGACACGATGGGCGTCATCATCGCCAATTGGTACCAGGCGCCCGACCGCGGCGACGTACGCACCTGGACCTGGGACATCGGGGCCGGGCTGGGCACCGGCGGGCTGCCGCTGCGCGACATGCGTGATCCCACCCGGACCAGCGATCCCGACCACATGCGTGACTATCTGCACACCACGGCGGACAACGGCGGCGTGCACACCAACAGCAACATCCACAACAAGGCGATGTACCACCTCCTCACCTCGGTCGACGAAGCGGGCAAACCGGTCCTCAAGGTCGAGGAGTGGGCACTGCTGGTCTATCTCGCCCTGGTGCGGCTGCTGAGGCAGTCGGATTTCGCGGACATGCGCCAGGCGTTGCGGGACGTCACCAACACGTATCTCGCGGGGAACGCCGCCCTGCGGGCCGCCACGCTGACCGCGGTCGACACCGCGTATCAGAAGGTCGGCATCGCCTAGTGCCGTGCCTGGCCCCCTCAGGACACGGGAGGACACGGGGCCCGGCCAAGGCCGGGCAGTCGGCGCGTTCGCGCCGGCGGCAGGGGGTCTGGACGGTCCTCGGGCCCGCGCGGGTCGCGGGGCCGGTCCTGTCGACGGCTCCTTGATCGCCCCGACTCCCGGACGACACCGGGGAGCGGCGGTTCACCGGCGGATTCCCGGGCCGACGCCCGCCGTGGTGCCGGCCCTCCGGACGGCTTCCGGGCGGTGCGTACATCGCTCCGGCGCGCGTGAGCCGGCCCTGGACGGCTGTCTTCCGGACCGCGTGCAGGTCTGGGAAAGGCCGGGGGGAGACGCCGTCCTCGGAAACCGCGGACGAGCTTCGTAACGGAGATGATCCCGATGCCGGACCTTGAGCCGAAAGCCACCCACGGAATGGTGGTGGTGGGAGAGGAGACGGTCTATCTGTCCCACATGGCCATGTTCATGGCCCCCCACGCCTTTCAGTACCTCCTCGAAGTCACCCTGCGGAGCGCGGCAGGTGACGCGCGGCAGCTCTACGTCGATGACCGTCGGACGACGGGGACAGCCGTGTACACACTGGCCCCCGAGCCGTTCCGCATCTCCGATCTCGTCGCCCCGGAGGGACAGCGGCCCAGGCTCACCTCGTTCACCGGAACGCTGTTCCGAGGCCATTTCGAGCGGGGCGGCGTGGAAATCCTCGACCCGGTGACCGTCGAGGTGCAGAACGTCGTCCATTTCCATCCTTTCGATCACCACGCCTCCCGGCCCGCGGCCCTCAACTACCTGGCCTTCGGGAAGGGGAAGGAGCTTTTCCTCGCGCATCGGATCACCAAGGCCCCGGACTTCGATCACCACATCGCGGTCCGGCCCGTCCCAGGTGCCGCCGGCCCCGTGCTCACCGATGACCTCCTGCGGGAGGGTCCGCGGCTGGAGATCGCCGGAAGGGCGGATCGCCCGGAGGACAGGCTCCGCGAGAGCGACCGGGTGACCGTGAGGTTCCTGGAGGGCGGGCCGGCCGACGTCGATCTGCAGCTCGCGGTGGGGCGGGAGATCTACGAAGAAGAAGGGGACCTGGCCACCGAGATGCACACCCACTGAACCTGCAGCCGGGGGCTCCCGCGGCCGGTCACCGTCCTCGCGAAGAGACCACGGCGAAGAGACCGCGCCACCTGCTGATCCCCGGGCCCCTCACCGGGAGCGGACATGAACCTCGACGACATCTCCCACTGCGAGATCCACCCCACGGTCGGCATCGCCAGGCTGGGCGACAGCCCCGACGGTTTCTTCATCGGTCCGGAGGCCCCCGACATGCCGCCGCGGCCCGACGGCGGCTTCAAGGACACCGCCGGGCGGATCAAACGCCAGGCCGCCCGGTTCCGCCTCTACGCCTACGACCGGGCCGGTGCCGTCCTGGGCGAGCTCACCCCGGCCGACGCGCACGCGGTCTGGACCGCTGAGCTGGCCAACGCCAAGGGCGAGTGGTTCAAGTTCGCCGGGCGCTTCCACGAGTCCGCGGCGAACGCCGACCGCCGTAACCGGCACATCGATCCCGGTGATCCCTCCGCTCGCGCGCAGCTGGTCATCCGGCCCGGCCCCCGCAGCGTGACCGGTCCCTCCCAGGACGGCACGGGCGCCCGGTTCGACACCGGGACCTTCCTGGGCACCCCGGTGCCGCTGGGCGAACTGCGCACCGACGAGGCCGGCCGGCTGCTCGTCCTCGGCGGCTTCGGGAACTCCGCCTCGGTCAAGGCCGCCAACCCCATCACCCACTTCGCCAACAACGATTCCTGGTTCGACGACATCTCCGACGGTCCGGTCAGCGCGACCGTACGCCTGGGTCCGCAGGGCCGTCCGGTGCCGGTGACCTCCGCCTGGGTCGTGGTGGCCCCTCCCGATTACGCACCCCACACGGCAAGCCTGATCACCCTGTACGACGTCGCCCTGGAGGCCGCCCGCGCGTCGGGCAGGCTGCCCACACCGCCGGAGGTCTCCTTCACCCGGGACATCCATCCACTGCTCGCCCGGCCGGTCCACTACGCATGGGTCAGCGCGGTCGCGCGCATGAGGCACGGCGCCGGGCGGAACTTCCTCACCCCCGACCGCCTCGCCCAGCTGTCCTCGAACGCCGACGTCGACGCCAAGCACCGTCGGGCCGTCTTCGACCGCTTGCGCACGCCGAAGCCCGGACTCATGGACATCGGCCAGGCCAACGAAGGATTCATGCCCGTCCTCGCCGGCGACGGCGGCGATCGGGATCCCGAGCAGCCGCGCACCTGGCTGACACTCCTGCCGGGCCAGTACGAGCGGATGCGGCGCTGGGCCGTCGGCGACTTCCTGGCCGACTGGCCGGGCGCGCCCGCCCCCGCGGTCCCGCTCGAGGCGTTCGCGCCCGGAGACCAGCCGCACGCCCTGGTACGGGCCGCGTTGGAGGCCTGCAGCGGCGGGGGGTTCTTCCCCGGGATCGAGATGACGTACATCGCCGACAACCCGGCCGCCTGGGCCGCGCCCTTCCGGCTGCGCGAAGACCTGTCCGCCGGTGACGTCACCAAGTACATGGCCCTGCCCTGGCAGGCCGACTTCCACGCGTGCCACACCCACTGGTGGCCGGCTTCCCGCCCCGACGAGGTCCTTCCCGAGCCGGAGCACGACGCGCTCGTCCGGGTCGCGGCCGAGGCGTTCAAGGAGTGGGACCGCGGCGTCGGCGACGCTGACGGGATGGTCGCGAAGTGGAGCACTCTCGGATTCGTCGTCGCCCGGACCGGTCCGGACGGCCGCACGGTCCTGGTCGAGACGGAGCGGACCGCTCCGGAGCCCGAGTAGGCCGGGCAGGGGCTGGAGCGGTGCGGTGAGCGGCAGCGGGGCGAACAGCGGCGCGAGGACGCGGCACTGCGACGTCCTGGTGGCCGGTGGCGGCCCCGCCGGGTGCGTGGCCGCGCTGAGCCTCGCCCGGGCCGGGACGCGGGTCGTCATCGTCGCCCCGGTGGCCTCACCCGGCTGGAGGGTCGGGGAGAGCCTTGCTCCCACTGCCCGCCCGCTGCTGGAACGACTGGGGGTGCTCGACCGCATCACCGCCGACGGGCACGCGCCCTGTCACGGCAACGTGGCCGCTTGGGGCGAGGATGCGCTCAGTGCCGCGGGGCATCCGTTCGGGCCGTACGGCGAGGGCTGGCACCTGGACCGGGCCCGGTTCGACGCCACCCTCCTGCGGGCGGCCCGGGACGCCGGTGCCTCCTTGCACACCGGACGCGTCCGCGGCGTCCAACGGGAGCAGGGCCGGTGGCGGATCGTCACGGGTGACGGCAGCGTGCTGTCGGCCGTCCACCTCGTCGACGCCACCGGCCGGGCGGCGAGGCTGGTCCGCCGGCTCGGAGCGACGCCGATCCGCTCCGACCATCTGGTCGCGGTCGCCGGGCTGTTGGGTCCGCCGGTGACGGGGACGGCGGAACTGGAGCGGACTTCGCTGGTGGAGTCCACTCACTGGGGCTGGTGGTACACCGCCCCGCTGCCCGGTGGTGAGCAGATGGTGATGGCCGTGACCGATGCCGACCTCCTCGCCGGCTCCCGTCTGCTCGAACCGGAGGCGTGGCGGGCCCAAGCGCAGCTCACCGGCCACATCCGGGACCGCACCGCCCGTTGGGAGGGACCGCTCCAGGGGCTGCGGGTGCTGGCCGCCGGCTCCACCCGCGCCGAACCGGCGGCCGGGCCGGGCTGGGCGGCCGTCGGCGACGCCGCCACCGCGACCGATCCCCTGGCCGCCCGGGGGATCGTCACCGCGCTGGCCACCGGCCTGGTCGCGGCCCGGGCCGTTCTGGCCGACCGGGCCGGTGAGACCGGCGCCCTGGACGACTACGCCCGGCGCATCGCGGCCGTACATGCCGAGTACCTCACGGTGCGGGCCGCCCAGTACCGGCGCGAACAACGCTGGGACACCCCGTTCTGGCGCCGCCGGCGCTGAAGTCACCTGGGTGTCGGCCGTGTCCCCGGCCGCCGGGATCCTCCGGGGCCCGAAGCGTCTTCGGACGCGTGGCCCGCGGTGCGCTCCCCGGGGCCCCCATCGCGGCAGGGCGCCGACTCGGCTCAGCACGCCAGGAGGCTCGCCGAGCAGTGGACCCGATCCGTACGCCCACGCTCCCGGCCGCAGGCGAACAACACCTTCCACATCATGATCATCTACTCCTTTGCACATACACCCCCCATCTGCAAACATCGGTAGGAGAAAGCACTTTGCGAACAGCAGCGCGCCGCACATCATCCGCGCGCCTCCCCGGCAGAGCCGACGCCTTCATCCGGATGCCGTCCCGCCTGCCCGGAAGAACCGTGTCTCAGACACCACCGCCACGATCAGAACAGGCCAGGAGGCAGATCATGGCCACGGCGGAACTCGCTTCCGAACGAGAGTCGGACTATCTGTCACAGCTGACGATGGCCGCGACACGCTATGCGAACCGGACCGAACGGCGGGAGGAGAACCGATCCGTTCTCGAGACCCGCGGCCCGCTGTACGCGGACGCCCCCGAGCGGGTCGAGAAACGGCTGGCACGTCTCGGCGCCGACTGGGCCATGGCCCGGGCGATCGAGCGGACGCCGACGGAACCCGCCAGCAGCGCGGGAAGCACCCTGCGGCTGCCTCCGGAGACCTTCACCAGTGAAATGCTGGGACTGGAGCGCCTCATCGGGCGCAACAACCTCACCCCCGTCGCGTTCCTGGAGGAAGGCGTCCAGGTCTCCCGCTCGGTCGGCCGGATCACCATCAGCGGACCGGGAGGCGGACACGGCACCGGCTTCATGGTGTCCCCCTCCCTGCTGCTCACCAACAACCACGTGCTGCGCAGCGCGGAGGAGGCGAGCCGCAGCAAGGTCGCGTTCGCGTTCCAGGACGGCATCGACGGAAGCCCGCTCGTACCGGCGGTCTTCCCGTTGGAACCGCTCCGGTTCTTCGTCACCGACCGGGCGCTGGACTACAGCCTCGTCGCGGTGGCCCCGCGTGGTGTTCAGGGCGAGGCGCTGTCGTCGTTCGGCCGGTTGGCCCTCAGCGAGGCCGAGGGGAAGGTCGTCGTCGGGGAGTTCGTCAACATCATCCAGCACCCCCGGGGCGAACCCAAGCAGATCGCGCTGCGCGAGAACCAGATCGTCGACGTGCTGGAGCGGTTCCTGCACTACGAGTCGGACACCCGTGAGGGTTCGTCGGGCTCTCCGGTTTTCAACGACCAGTGGGAGGTCGTCGCGCTGCACCACTCGGCCGTCCCGAAGACCGACGCCGAGGGCCGGCCACTGAGCATCGACGGCACGGTGTGGCGACCGGAGATGGGCGAGCAGCAACTGGCCTGGCGGGCCAACGAGGGGGTGCGGATCAGTCGCGTGCTGCGGGCTCTGCACGAGACGTCCCTGTCCGGTGAGGCGGCCGGGCTGCGGGACGAGGTGTTCACCACCGGGCTCGCCCCCTCCCCCGTGGAGGGCGCCCCTGCGACGCCCTCCGCCAACGGCGGGTCCACCCGGCCGGGGACCGACGGCGCACAAGTGCGGGCACAGGAACGGACGCACGCGGCCGACCGCCCCACCCGGCTCACCGTTCCCCTGCGGATCACTCTTGACTTCGACACGCCCTCGTCCTCGCTGGCCGCCCTCTCCGCCCCGCCGTCCGTGCCCGCCCCGACACCTGAGGCCGCACCGCAGCCGCCCCCGGTCGGACGGCCGGACGTCGTGTCAGCGGTCGAGAAGGACGTCGACGCGGCCCTGATCAACCACCGGCTCGCACGGGAACGCCCCTACTACGACCGGACCGCGGACATCGCCGCACGCGACGCGTACTACGCGAGCATCGGCACCGGCGACGGTGACGCGCTGCGCCGCGCGCTGACCGCACTGCTGACGGACACCCATGAGCCCCGGCCCAGGTACAAGCCGATGAGGCTGGTCTACCCGTGGGTCGACCTGCACAAGGATGGCCGGCTGCGCAGCATCTACTCGGGCAGGGACTTCTCCGCCGAGGAGCTCATACGGGCCGACGCGGCCGTGGCGGAGGCCCGGCTGGCCCGCGTGCAGGAACTCCTGTTGCAGGAGAGCACGGCGGGACCGGTCGAGTTCGAGGCGGAGTTCGACGCCCTGGAGGCGTCCATGCCGTTCAACTGCGAGCACGTGGTGCCGCAGTCGTGGTTCGCCAAGAAGGAGCCGATGCGGGGCGACCTGCATCATCTGTTCGCGTGCGAGGTGGGCTGCAACAGTTTCCGCGGCAACTTCCCGTACTTCGACTTCCCCGACTTCGACGAAGTGGTCCGGGACGCCTGCGGGATGCGCGAGAGCGTGGGGTTCGAACCGCAGGAGGGCAAGGGCTCGGTCGCCCGGGCCACCCTGTACTTCCTGCTCCGCTATCCGGGCCAGGTCGGCGACGCGGCGCGTGAGTTCCCCGAGGACCGGCTGCCGGTCCTGCTGCGGTGGCACGAGAGCGAGGCGGTCACCGAGTACGAGCTGCACCGCAATGCGGCCATCGCGGAGATCCAGGGCAACCGGAACCCGCTGATAGACCATCCCGAGTGGGCGTACGAGATCGACTTCACCGGCGTCTGGCCCTGAGGCCCGCGCCAGGACCCGGCTGGTCCCTCACGTCCGCGGCATCTGTACGCGGAGGGCCGTGCATCACGGCCGGGAGAACGGCGGAGTCCAGGTCGCGGCACGGAGGGGTGCGCGCCGCGACCTGCCAGGACACAGGACGGGCGAAGGTGCGGTTCGAAGGACCGGCCTCACCGAAGTCGTGGGGTTCGGGGCTTTCGGGGGCAGTTCGGCGGCCGGAGCCTCGGAGGAAGAGCCGAAGAGCGCCGGCGATCACCGGAACCGCCCTCGAAGGCAGTCGCGGAAGAGGCGGTCCCGGCCCCGTGGTGCGGGCCGCGCCGGCAGTCGCTCGGGAAGCATCCGGGCGAACCGCGGTGAGGGCGCAACGCCCAGTTCCTCGTTCAACAACCGGCGGAACGCGTCGTAGTGGCGCACCGCTTCGCTGACGTTGCCCTCCGCGAGATGCGCCGACACGATGGCCCGGTGCGCGCTCTCCCGCAAGGGCTCCGCGCGTACGCCTGCCCAGGCCGCCTCCATCGCCAGGGCCGGTCTGCCCTGCCGTATCAGAGCCTCGGCCAGCGTGTCGAGCGCGTGCAGCCGCAGTTGCCGCAGGCGTTCACGCTCCACCGCCACCCAGTCCTCGTCCCATCCCGGCAGCAGGTCCTCTCCGGTCAGGAGTTCCAGCGGCGGCCGGGTGCGGAAGGACGGGCCGCGGTCCTCCACGAGGTCGAGCGCCGTTCGCGTGAGGACGTGGACGTCCACGCGCAGGGCCGGGGAGACCAGCAGTGCGTCTCCGCAGCACCCGATCAGGGACGGCTCCCCGCGCGGCAGCTTCCACAAGGTGGTGCGCAGGCTGCCCCGGGCGTGCTCTTCGGTGACCTCGGGCCACAACGTGCCGGCGAGGACCGTGCGGGACACCCGGCCCCGCAGTCCCAGGAACGCCAGCAACCGCTGGCCATTGCGACACAACTCGACGGTTCCGGTGCCGAGTTCCAGCCGGAACTGGCCGAGCAACCGCAACTGGGGAGGAGACACCGACCTCATCGCCTCACTCACGGTGTGTCGCGTGAGCGCACCTCCGAAGGCTGTCCGGCCTCGCCGACCGTGCGTCACCGCCGTCGGTCCCCGGTGCGACTCCGAGGGCGTACCGCATGCTCCGAGGAGGCCCTCATCACCAGTTTCCGTTCCCCGTCCGCACGGTGCAACCCCGCCGGACGGGGGCCGAGGGCCGGCCGCGGGCGGCGCGTGACCGGTCACGGCGGCGGCCCGAACCGCCGTACGTGTGCGGAGCGGCTCCGCGGCTTCCGCCTGGGCGGCGCGCCCTCCGCCGGGCGAGCGGCACGCACGGCTCCCCATGCCCCTCGGACGCCGCCGTCGCCGAGTACGTCCCTGGGGCGATTGACGCCAGGATGACGTCGCGCTGACAGCGATTCCGTAGCGTCGGACACGAGGGCCGCACCGGCGACGGTCGATTCCCGCGGCCCCGGAAGCGGCCCGCTGAGCACAGGGGAGGTGTCATGACCGTCACGGCGTCCGTCGAAGAGGCCGTACGTCTGCGGCCGGTGGCACCGACCGCTCTCGGTCTCCCGGCAGCGATCCGCGCTGCGACGGCTTCCACCACTGGATCACGCCCGTTCCCGGGCGAGGCACCGGGCGGGCACGTCTCCCCCGCCTTCATCGACCACCCGGCGGCCCGGCCCCCGGGCACCGGTGCGTGCTGAACCGGTGAGGACCGCATGTCCACGCCCCAGAAACTCCCCATCGTCTACGTCCGAGGGTTCGCCGGCGACACGGCAGGCATCGACAAGGCCGTGGCGGATCCCTTCTACGGGTTCAACGAGGGCTCCACGCACATCCGCATCGGACCGGACAACGAGCCGGACTTCTACCAGTTCGAGAGCCCGCTGCTGCGCCTGCACCTGGACGAGGGCTACCGGATCCTGGTCGAGGGCAGTCAGGCGTTCTACCTGGATTCCCACGCCACGATCCCGCCCGACAGCATCTGGATACACCGCTTCTACGACGTGTCCGCGAGCACGTGGAGCGGCAGGCCGAAGGAATTCCGCATGGAGACGGCCGCGGAGGACCTGCTGACGCTGATCGACACGATCAGGGAGAAATCCGGGGCACCGCGCGTCCATCTGGTCGCGCACTCCATGGGCGGCCTGGTGTGCCGTTGCCTGATCCAGAAGATCCTTCCGGACCTCGGCCGCGATCCCGCCGAGTGCGTCGGGAAGCTCTTCACCTACGGTACGCCGCACGGCGGCATCGCTTTCGACGTCGGCTTCGGCATGCTGGAGAGGTTGCGCGACGCCATCGGCATCAACGGCGCGCAGATCTTCGGTCCCGAGCGGATGTACGCGTACCTGACGCCTGAGTCCGTAGCCGATCCGGACGGCCCGCCGGAGGGCTGGGACCCCCGCGAGATGCCCACGGACCGGTCGTTCGCCTTCCCCCACGACCGGGTCTTCTGCCTGATCGGCACCGACCCGGCCGACTACGACGTGGCGCACGGTCTGTCCGCCGCCGTGGTCGGGCCCCGCAGCGACGGTCTGGTGCAGATCGACAACGCCTACGTCCCCGGCGCCCATCAGGCGTACGTGCACCGCAGCCACAGCGGACGCTACGGGATCGTCAACTCCGAGGAGGGCTACCAGAACCTGCGGCGCTTCCTGTTCGGCGACCGCGAGGTGAAGGCCGCGCTCGTCGGCCACCGGCTGCCGCAACGCACGGACACGGCCTGGCAGGCCGAGGTCGGTCTGTCGGTACGCGGCCTCCAGATCGTGATGCACGAGCGGACGAGCGCCCAGTGGTGCCCGATCCAGTTGCGGGACGGCGCGCGGAGCGGCACCGCCGAAGGCCCGGCGGAAGCCGCCGCGGACGCCGACGGAGCCGTACCGCTGGTGGACACCTTCCTGTGCAGCGGCTTGGCCCGTCCCGACGACACCGGCACCATGCGGTACGCGCTGCACCTGCGGATCCTGTCGCTGCGGGAGCGCAACGGCCTGTGGAACTTCGGCGACCACCTGGAGCAGACCGCCGACTTCGACGACACCCTCGTCGTCGACGTCGGCGCCGACGGTGCGACCTCCGTGCCCGCCCTCTCCGCCGTCTGGAACTCGGCCATCACCGGCTCCATCAGGGACTACCACCCGGACAGCCGCGCCCGCAACGACGAGGATCCGGGCCCCGACATCTGGGTCAACCACATCGAACTGCCCGGCACCGCCGTCCCGATCGTGGGTGCGGACGCCCGGATCCGGCTCACCGTGACGCCCTGGCAATGACGGAAGGACGCGAGTCCTTCGTGGCCGCTTCGTCCGACGTCCGGTTCGGCGAGGAGGACGAACGCTGCGTCGGCGCCCTCGGGGCCACCGGTCCTCCGGGGCCCCGAGGGCTCCCGCAGCCGTACAGGGAGCCGGCGCGGACGGGATCTCACCAGGCGGGCTTGCGGACCGCTCCGTAGCCGCCGCCGTGGGGCCGGTCCTCGAAGTGCAGGTGCGGGCCGGTGGCATTGCCCGTGGAGCCCACCCTGCCGATCTCCTGGCCGGCCCTGACCTTCTTTCCCGCCGGCACCGAGCGGCTGGACAGGTGGCAGTAGATGTAAGTGCGGCCGTTGCCGACGCGCAGGCCGACCCACTGGCCGTACGAGCCGCCGTTGCCGTCGGACCACTCTATGGTCCCGTCCCGGACGGCCACGACTTGCTTGCCCGTGGGTGCCGCGTAGTCCTCCCCCGTGTGGTAACCGGCCTGGTACCCGGGGCGACGGACGCCGTAGGGGAAACTGACGGAGTATCCGGGAACGGGGGAGGGCGCTCGGCCGCTCCCTCCGGTCCCGGAGTGTCGCGGGCTGTGGGCGAGACCGAGCTTGGCGAAGGTCCGGGGTCCGGGCAGACCGTCCGCGTCGGAGCCGGTCCAGCCCTGTTTCCTCTGGAACGCGGCGACGGCGGCCCTGGTCTGGTCCCCGTAGTACCCGGTCGCCCCGTCCGCGATCTTGTGCCCCTTGGCGATCAGAGCTTTCTGGAAGGTCTGGATGCAGGAATCCTTCCCGCCGAACACGACGTGCGAGTAGTTGATTGTGGTTGCCATGACTACGCCACCCTGAGATTGAGGCGTTTGCAGGTCTCGACCCCTGGAATGCCGTCCGCGTCGGGGCCGGTCCAGCCCTGTTCCCTCTGGAACGCGGCGACGGCGGCCCTGGTCTGGTCCCCGTAGTACCCGGTCGCCCCGGCGGGTATTTCCCCTCCGTGCTCGATGAGGGCCTTTTGGAGATCGACAACGTCTCCATTGGTTTTCCCGTACTGCAAATTTTCCAGCTCCACAGTGGGGACGACCGGCTCGAGGACGTCTCCGAGTGTTTCCAGGAACCTGGGGAACACCGTGCCGGTGAACTGCTCGGCACGTGCCTTTCCGGGGCACTCCGTCCCGTCGAGGGACCACTTCCTGAACATCCGGTGGACACCGAATCCGGGATCGTTCTCGGAGCGGCAGATGCGCGCCGGAATTCCGTGTGTCCGGTGTGCCCAGACCATGATCTCGACCAGGGTGTCGATCTGGTCGGGGGTCCAGGGGTCGCTGTTCCTGGTGTCGGCCGCGCTCTCGACCGAGATGGCTCGGTTGTTGGCGGACGCGTTGGCGTCGGCACGAACATTGGTGTCCATGAACTGTCCGACCGCCCCGTCGTACCCGACACCGAAGTGGCTCTCGGTGGTGACGCCCCTCTCGTTCCAGAAGTCCCGTAGGCGCTTCGGTGACCACGGCGCGGCGGCGCTGTGCAGGATGAGCTGCGTCGGGGTGATGTGGGGCTGGGTGGTGTTCTCGGGCAGGGGGAGCCATGCGGCTTCGCGGTACCTGGACATCGCCGCCTCCTTTCGTCTGCCGAGTTCATGCGCGACGCCGAGTCCGCCGGGCGGCGCCGTCGACGGTTTCCGCCCGGTATTTCGTAAGGGATGGTCGCGACGCGCGCGGGAATGGCGAGGCGGGAAATGCCCGGGCTCCGTCAGGCGGCCACCGATGGGCCGCGATGCGGTTCGGCATGCGCGCTCGGGGTTCCTCTCCGGCACCGCACCGCGGTACCGGGGACATGCCTGGGCGGCACCGTGCCGTCCCGGCGAGTCAGGCGACGAGGCTTCGCGCTGCTTTTCCTGGATTGCTGCGAGTCCGGTCGGTGACTTCCGTCGGCGCCAGAACCGCGATGTCCACCATGACCATCACCGCCGAATCGTGGACGGACTCTCATTCCATCTTACGCAGAGGCCGGGATGGGGGAATACCTCGAAAAATTTGAAGGGTGAATTTATCTGCGCCTCCTCCGGCCGTCCCTCCGTCATCAATGATCGAGCCGTGTCATTGTCATTTCCGGCTGTTGATCTTTTCGGCGGGTGTCGGCGGGAATCGGGCTGCGGCATGCCGGTCGTGCGAGATTTTCCGAGGGAGCCGTTCCGGTTTCGTGGGGGCCGAGGTCCGGCGGCCGGTCCGGTTCGCAGGCGGGGCAGGGCGCCGATCGCAGGTCCCTACGACTGCGCGAGCCGATCGCGCAGCCAGGAGTCGACGCCGCTGAGCGCCGTCCTGGCCATTGCCGTGGGATGGCCCGTGAAGCCGTGGGGCGCCTCGGGGTAGACCCGGACCTCGACGTCATCGCCGGCCGCCGACAAACGACCTGCCAGCGCCAGGTCGTCCTCCAGCAACACGTCGGTGCTCCCGACGATCAGCAGCGTCGGGGGGAGCCCGTGAAGGGCGCCGTAGAGGGGGGGAGATTTCGACGGCAGGCGAATCGGCGGTACGAGGAACAGCCCTCCTCGCTCGTGCCTCCTTCAACTCCTCCGGTGTGCTCGGGCCACGGCCCGCCGCCCTCGACGCGTAGAAGTCACGGGCTTCGTCGACCTGCTCCGCGGGCACGCCGGCGAACAGCACGTCCGGTGCGGATCGCACGTGTCCTCCTCCTCGTCCCGGTGAGGCCGCCGCGGTACTGGCCGTACGGCGACGGAACGCCGGCGGGTCCGCCGAGCGGATCGCGGAATCGTACGGGAATCAGTCCTCCTCGTCGGCACGGCCCTCTCCCGCCATGTACCGCCAGACCAGGGCGTGCGCCAGGATGATCAGGAAGATCAGCATGAGAGCCTCGGTCTGGATGGGGCGCAGCCCGACGTGGCGGGCGAGTTCGGGGAAGGCGCCGACGACGGCGATCAGGGCGTAGAGCAGTGCGGCAGCGGCCTGCTGCCAGGTGATGAAGTGGTCGCCCCGGACACGGCCCAGCAGCCGCAGGGTGCACGCGCAGCCGATCACGGAGAGGGCGATGAAGGCCGTCCGCCAGACCTGCGGCTGTTCGGTACCGCCGACCTGGGCGAACAGGCCCATCAGGGCGGGCAGCAGAAAGGACAGGTAGATCCCGCCGACGATGCGGCGCAGGGCGGGGTCGCGCATCCAGTCGGTATGGCTTTGAACGACGTTCCACCACAGGCCGACCAGGGCGAAGCAGGTGGTGGAGAAGAGGGCGTAGAAGGTACTGACATCCATGGACGACGAGAATGGCAGCGCCCCCGGCTCCGACGGGCGCCACACGCCCTGTGCCCTCCAACGCCGCCGGTACGGACTAGGCCGGGTCCGCACAGTGGTTGGCGCGTTGGTCTGTTCGTGGTGCGTCGTCATGAGAGGAGCCGAGCTCTTCGGACAGATCGCGCCGGGGCGAGCGGGTGCGGTACGTCCACGCGTCGGCGGCCCGGTCCGGCCCCACGTCACATCACCGGCCACCCACCCGACACTCGCCCCCGGTGCCGGGGGGCAGCCCGCCCCGGCACCGGGGGTGTCTCCTCACTCCTCGTCGCGCAGCCGGGCCGC
>NZ_MSGP01000250.1 GCF_002078235.1 Streptomyces viridosporus | reverse complement strand
CGACCGGAAGCTGATGATCTCCTCACTGGTCGTCAACTGGCTCGTCGGCCCGGCGGTGATGTTCGCCCTCGCCTGGATCTTCCTGCCGGACCTGTCCGAGTACCGCACCGGCCTGATCATCGTCGGTCTGGCCCGCTGCATCGCCATGGTCATCATCTGGAACGACCTCGCCTGCGGCGACCGCGAGGCCGCCGCCGTGCTCGTGGCGCTGAACTCGGTCTTCCAGGTCCTGGCCTTCGGCCTGCTCGGCTGGTTCTACCTCGACCTGCTGCCCGGCCGGCTGGGCCTGGGCAACGGCGAGCACCTCGACATCTCCACGGGGGAGATCGCCCTCAATGTCGCCGTCTTCCTCGGCGTGCCGCTGCTGGCCGGGTTCCTCACCCGCCGCATCGGCGAGCAGAAGATGGGCCGCGAGAGGTACGAGAACGGCTTCCTGCCGAAGATCGGCCCCTGGGGGCTGTACGGCCTGCTGTTCACGATCGTCATCCTCTTCGCCCTGCAGGGGAAGACCATCACCTCGCAGCCTTGGGACGTCGCCCGCATCGCGCTGCCGCTGCTGGTCTACTTCGCCGCGATGTGGTTCGGCACCTTCCTGCTGGGCAAGGCGATCGGCCTGAACTACGACCGGACCACCACCCTCGCGTTCACCGCCGCCGGCAACAACTTCGAGCTGGCCATCGCGGTCGCCATCGCCACCTTCGGCGTGACGTCGGGACAGGCCCTGTCCGGCGTCGTCGGCCCGCTGATCGAGGTGCCGATCCTGGTCGGCCTGATCTACGTGTCCCTGGCCTGGCGCAAGAAGTTCACCACCGCGCAGCCGGGTTCATGACGCAGAGCGTGGATGTGGTGGTGGTCGGCGGCGGCCGGGCAGGGCTCACCGCCGGCCATCACCTGCGCCGCCTCGGCGTGCACTTCACTGCTCCCGGCGCCGGCCCGGCACCTGGCGGGCCCGGGCGGTCATCAGCGCGACCGGCACCTGGTCGCGCCCCTTCGTCCCCGCCGCCCCGGGCCGCGGCGTCTTCACCGGACGACAGGTGCACACGGTGAACCACCACCGTCCGGCCGACTTCGCCGGGTTGGGGGTCCCCCCGGCCGGAGGCCGGGGAGCGTCATCATGGTCGGCGGCGGCGACTCCGGCGCGCAGATCGCCGCCGACCTCGCCCTGGCCGGCGACGTGACCGTGACGGTGACGTGGGCGACCCGGCGCGCGTCGCGCTTCCTGCCCGACGACATCGACGGCCGCGTCCTGTTCGACGTCGCCACCGCCCGCCGCCACGCCCTCGACGCCGGCCGCGGCGACACCGGCGGCGTGGCCTCGCTCGGCGACATCGTCGCCCTGCCCCCGGTCCGCGCCGCCCGTGATGCCGGACTCCTCACGGCGAAGCCGATGTTCCCCCGGCTCACCACCACCGGCGTCCGATGGGCCCACGGCAGCCGGGCCGAAGCGGACGCGATCATCTGGTGCACCGGCTTCCGGCCGGCCCTCGCCCACCTCGCCCCACCGGGCCTGCGCGGGCCGCGCGGCCACATCCCGACCGCCGGCACCCGTGCCGTCGCCGAGCCGCGCCTGCTCGGGTACGGCGACTGGACCGGCCCGGCCTCCGCGACCCTCATCGGCGTCGGCAGGCCGGCCCGGGACGCGGCCCGCGAGATCACCGAGCTCCTGGAGCGCCGGCGGGGGCAGGCGGCCGGGGACTTCCGGCTACGTGAGGACCGGGCTGCGGCGCTCGACGAGGACGACGTCGCGCCAGACGCCGTGGTGGCGCCCGATCCGCTCCCGGGTACCGATGACGCGGAACCCGGCGCGCTGATGGACGGCGAGACTGGCTGTGTTCTCCGGGAAGATCCCGGACTGGATGGTCCAGATCCCGGCCTGCTCGGTGGAGTCGATGAGCCTCTTGAGCAGCGCCGAGGCGATGCCGCGGCCGCGGGCGGCGGGGTGGACGTAGACGGAGTGCTCGACCACGCCCGCATACGCGCACCGGTCCGAGACCCTGCTCGCGGCCACCCAGCCCAGCACCGCCCCGCTTTCGTCGAGGGCGGCGAAGCGGTGCGCGGGCAGCTTCGCCGCGTCGAACGCCTCCCAGGAGGGCGGACCGGTCTCGAAGGTGGCGTTGCCCTCGTCGATCCCGGCTTGGTAGATCGTCAGCACCTGCTCGGCGTGCTCCGCCGTCAGCGGTACCACCACCGCGCTCAACGCCCCGCTCACCACCGTCCCCTTTGCGTCGGCCGTCAGGCCGCGGCGGGCAGCGTCAGCAGCTTGCCCATCGCGGCCAGCACGGACGGCTCGACCCGGTAGTACACCCAGGTGCCGCGCCGCTCGGAGGTGAGCAGCCCGGCCTCCTTGAGCTTCTTCAGGTGGTGGGAGACGGTCGGCTGGGAGACGCCGACATCGGAGATGTCGCACACGCACGCCTCGCCGTCCTCGTGGGAGGCCACGGCGGAGAACAGCCGCAGGCGGACCGGGTCGCCGAGCGCCTTGAACATCCGCGCCGCGGTCTCGGCCTCCGCGGCGGTCATCGGGCGCTCGGTCAGCGGCGGGCAGCACGGCACCACGTCCTGGCCTTCGGGGCCTTCGGGTTCGAGCAGCGGCAACACCTTCGCATTCGACATACATCTATGTTGACACACGTCGAACCAGTGCGGCCAGATCCGTCACCGGCGTGCGAGACGGGCGGCCGGGTGCCGGGCGACGCGGTCCGCGTCCCGGTCCGCGCCGCGCAGCGAGTTCGAGGACAGGCTGCGCTGCCACTCCAGCCCCACGAGCGCCAGCCCCGCCGCTTCGGTGGGGATCCCCTCGCGGTGCCGGGGGTTTCCGGCGGTGTCCAGGGCGCCGTCGACGCCGGTGAGGTAGGGCAGGTCCGGGCGGTAGCCGGTGGCGAGCACGCTCGCATCGACCTCCACCCGCTCCCCGTCCGGCCGGGTGAGTTCGCTTCCGTCGGCACCGGTGAACAGCGGCCGTGGCTCGGGCCGTCCGGCGGCCGGCGCGGCCCGGTACCGGCCCTCGTCGGGGACCGGCTGTGGCGGAGGGCGTCGGAGGAGCCGGCCCAGGGGTGCGGTGTCCAGGCCGGTGCGCGTCAGCCAGAAGTGCAGGTCCCGACCGAGGATGCGCTGTGCCGCGTATGTCACCGGCTGCCTGGTGGCGAGCGTGACGTGCGTGGTCCCGGCGAGCTCGGCGGCGATCTGCACCGCGGAGTTTCCGGCCCCGACCACGACCACGCGGCGGCCGGTGAACGGCGCCGGGCTGCGGTGATCGGCGGCGTGCGGCACCTGGTCGGTGAACTTCTCCAGCCCCGGCAGCCCCGGCAGCCCCGGCAGCCCCGGCAGCCCCGGCAGCCCCGGCAGCCCCGGCAGCCCGGCAGCGCCGGCCGGTGCGGTCGGCCGAAGGAACCGGAGGCCGCGACGACGGCACGTGCCGCGAGCCGGCCGTCGTCCCCTTCGAGAGCCACCTCGAACAGGAGCCCCCTGTGTTTCGATGAATGCCTATGTTGACGCCTATCGATACAGGTGTCATGCTGGGCTGCGCAAGCCATCGACAGATGTCGAAACAGAAACGCGAGGAGCCGCCGTGAACGCGCCCGCCACCCCCGAGCCGCCGGTCGTCGTGATCGGGGCGGGCCCCGCCGGTCTGGCCGCCGCCCACCTGCTCGACCGGGGCATCGAACCCCTGGTCCTGGAGGCCGGGCCCACCGCCGGCGCCGCGGTGCACGAGTGGGCGCACGTGCGCCTGTTCTCCACCTGGGACGAGGTCGTCGACCCCGCCGCCCTCGCCGGCGCCGACCGCGTCGAACTCACCCTTCCCGAAACCGGAGTCTGCGGCGGCGCGGGTCTGTTCGACGACCCCGACGCCGCCCAGGGCAGCGAGGAGGGCGGCTGCTGCGGTGATCCGGCCACCCTCCAGATCGGCATCGGCGCCCCGGCCGCCTCCGGCAGCTACTGAACCCACATCCACACGAGGAGGTCCGTCATGTCCCGCGTACAACTCGCCCTCCGGGTCCCCGACCTGGACGCGTCCGTCGCGTTCTACAGCAAACTGTTCGGCACCGAGCCCGCGAAGCTCCGCGACGGCTACGCCAACTTCGCCATCGCCGAGCCCCCTCTCAAGCTCGTCCTGGTCGAGGGCGCGGCAGGTGAGGCAACGCGCCTGGACCACCTGGGCGTCGAGGTCGAGAGCACCGAGGACGTCCACGCCGCCACCACCCGTCTGAGTCAGGCCGGCCTGGCCACCGACGTGGAGAACGACACCACCTGCTGCTACGCCCTCCAGGACAAGGTCTGGGTCCACGGCCCCGGCCAAGAGCCCTGGGAGGTCTACGTCGTCAAGACCGACGCCGACACCCTGGCCAAGCAGCGGAACAGCACCTGTTGTGCCCGCCCGGCCGAGGCGGACAAGAAGGAACCGGCCGTCTCGGGCGGCTGCTGCAGCTCGTGACCACTCTCCACACCCACACGAGCGGGGCCGCGACCGGAACAGGGGACCGGTCGCGGCTCCCGTGACCGGCAGACGGTCGGTCGCCGACACCTCCGTACTCACCGGTGCGAGCCGGCCCGGTACCCGTACGCCCTCCAGGGACACCAGCGGACCGTCGCCCTCCGCCACCGGTGCGGCGAGCACCGTGGAGGACAACTGGCTCGGGGTGTCCTGGATGAAGGGGACCTCGCAGAGCGAGGGTCAGCTGCTGGCGTGCTCGTCGGCCGGCGAGACAACGGTGGCGTCCTTGACGAAAAATCCGTACACCGTGCTGCGGAGCGCCCTACGCTGACCATCATGCCGACCCGGGCGCCGATCAGCGACGAGCTGCGTTCTGCGGTGGGCTCCCCCACGGAGGCCACGCTCCTGGACAGCAGCCCGCGCTCCCGGGTGTGGCGGGTCGAGCTGCGTGGTGGTGACCGGGTGATCGTCAAACAGATCACCGACGGAGGTGGAACCGGGTTCGACGGGGATGCGCGCTATGCGCGGGAGGTCGCCGCGTTGCGGCTCGCAGCGCGGGCGACCCGGCCGGCCGTCGCGCCCGCGCTGCTCGGAACGGACCCGGCGTCCCGCGTGATGGTCCTGGAGCACCTGGACGATCTCGGTGCGGTCGACGACTGGATGCCGGGCTACGCCGAGTCCCTCGCCCGGCTGCACGCGCTCACCGGGCCGGCCGATACGGGCGCGCTCCCCGCCTGGTCCGGACCGACGGCCGCCGACGCCGATTCCTTCCTCGCGCTCGCCAAGGCGCTCGACGTCCCCGTCCCGCCCGCGGTGCCGAACGAACTCGTCGGCCTGATCGACCGGCTCGACCCCGCGCCCCACCACGCGCTGCTGCACGGCGACCCCTGCCCCGGCAACGACCTGCGCACCGCCACCGGTGTCCGCTTCGTCGACTTCGAGCAGGCGTCGCTGGGCAACGGCCTGGTCGAACTCGCCTACTTCCGCATCGGGTTCCCGACCTGCTGGTGTGCGGTGTCGGTCACGGCCGCGCCACTCGCAGAAGTCGAGGACGTCTACCGTGCCACGTGGCGGAGTCTCACCGGCACGGACGTCCTCGGCGACCTCGCCGACGCCTGCGCCGGCTGGCTCATCCGTGGTGACGCACTCGTCGAACGCGCCCACCGCGAGTCGGTCGACCACCTCGCACGGGTGTCGGCGGAGGACTTCGAGTGGGGCTACGTCTCTGCCCGGGAGCGCCTCGTCCACCGGCTCGACGTGGTCGCCGACCTGACCCGTGACCACGACCGTCTGCACGCACTCGGTCACCTCAGCGCGGCCCTGGCCGCACGCCTGCTGGAACGCTGGCCCACACTGCGTCCCCTGCCTGCGCAGAACACACGACCTTGGTACTGACAGCCTGTGTGATCACCGAGTGCGGTCGCCGGGTGCGTAGTGCTTCCATGGAGGATCAGCTCGGCGCGCTCTGCCTGGTCCTCCATGCCGCCGTACTGTGGACCACCCGCTACCTGGACGCCGCCGTCGACCAGGTAGCGGGCGATGCCCGCCGACCAGCGTGAGCACGACGTCCTGAATGAGGGCGTCGCCCGTCCCTCCCCGCTCCAGCACGCGAACCTCGACGTGCTGGGCCGCTACGGCTCCCGCGCCTCCGCACCGATCCGCCGGTGCCGGTGGGGCGCCTGCTCACAGATGCCCTTGCCCGGATCGCGGCGGGTTTGCCAACCCCCCTAGCAATCCACTACGGACGGCAAGCCCGGCGGGCGGTCGGGCCGATGTCCCCTGCCCGGAAACCGGAAAAAAACCGGAAAGAGGAGACTGCCCATGATCGACGTCATCATCGCGGTTCGGGAGAAGGCACTCGAAGGGCAGGTGACGGCCGCGAACAAGGGCAACCACGGCGGACGGCCGAAGGTCGTCGACGACGACATGCTGCTGCTCGCCCGTGCGCTCAAGGACAAGGGCGTGCCCGTCCCCGAGATCGCCAAGAAACTGACGATCAAGACCGGGAAGAACGCCGGACAGCATCCTTCCGTCGTCTCCGTCCACCGCGCGCTCGCCGACGCCGAGGAGACCGACGCGTCAGCAGGCGCACGCACAGGTCATCGCCCCGCGCCGACCGACCCGAGTGGACCTCACCGAGCCCGGCAGCGGCGCCGACCCCGCGCTGATGGGACGGCTCGAACGTCAGGTCCTCGGCCCGCGAGACCGACACCCCTCAGCCGAGCGCCCGACCGAGATCGCCCCTTAGCGCCAATGGCTGTTCCGTTGTTCCCCGGGACCGGCCTCGCGCAGGGCGTCGTCGAGCACGTCGGCGACGGTCGCGTCGGTGTCGTACGGCGTCTCCCGCCGGAGGAAGCCCGGGGCGGGCGGGCGCGTGACGCTGCCGGCGTCGGGCTCGTCCGCCTCGGCCGGCAGGCGCAGCAGGGTCGACTTGCCGACGCCGTTCTCCCCGATCAGCCCGATGCGGTGCCCGGGCGAGGCGGTCAGGGAGACGCCGTCGAGCACCCGTCGGCCGTCGCCGTCGAGGGTGCGGACGAGGTCGTGGACGAGCAGAGCGGGCTGAGGCAGGGGATTCCGTCCGACGTGATCGGTGTTCGGCCCGCGGGGCGGCACGCCCCGACACGGACCAGGGCGGCACGCCGGCGGCTCACACCTCGGGGGCCCCCGTCTCCTTCAGCTCGCCGTCGGCGAGCCGCAGCCACCGGTTCACGCCGATCTCGCGCAGGAACCGCTCGTCGTGGCTGACCACCACGAAGGCCCCCTGATAGGAGCTGAGGGCGCTCTCCAACTGGCCCGTGCTGACCAGGTCGAGGTTGTTCGTCGGCTCGTCCAGGAGCAGCAGGTGCGGAGCCGGCTCCGCACACAGCACGCAGGCCAGGACGGCGCGCAGCCGTTCGCCTCCGGAGAGCACCCCGACGGGCAGGTGGGCGCGAGGCCCCCGGAAGAGGAAGCGGGCGAGCAGGTTCATCCGCTCGGCCTCCGGCCGCTTCGGGGCGTGGTCGGTGAAGTTCTCGGCGACCGTACGGTCCGGGTCGAGCAGGTCGAGGCGCTGCGAGAGGTAGGCGATGCGGCCGTCGGCCCGCTTGATCTCGCCGCCCTGTGGTGTCAGATCGCCGTTGACCAGGCGCAGCAGAGTGCTCTTGCCGGCGCCGTTGGGACCGGTCAGCGCGATGCGCTCCGGACCCCGGATCGTCAGGTCGACGCCCCGGCCGGCGAACACGTCCCTGTCGCCGAGGCGGACGCGGAGCTGCTCGCCGAGGAACAGGGTGCGTCCGGCGGGCACGTCGGTGTCCGGCAGGTCCAGCGTGATGCGCTGTTCCTCGCGCAGCGCACGCCCGGACTCCTCCAGCCGGGCCTGCGCCTCGCCGACCCGGCCGGCGTGCACGTGTCCCGCCCGGCCCGCGGCCGCCTGCGCGCCCCGCTTCATGGTGCCGGCGAAGATGCGGGGCAGACCGGCGTTCTTCAGGTTGCGGGCGGCGTTGCTCTGCCGGCGTTCGGCGCGCTCGCGGGCCTGCTGCATCTCCCGCTTCTCCCGCTTCAGCTCCTGCTCGGCGTTGCGGACATTCCGCTCGGCGGCTTCCTGCTCGGCCTGCACGGCTTGCTCGTACTCGGTGAAGTTGCCGCCGTGGAAACGCAGTTCGTCACGGTCGAGTTCGGCGATGCGTTCCATGCGATCGAGCAGGGCGCGGTCGTGGCTGACCAGGAGCAGGCAGCCGTTGAAGTCCTCCAGCACGTCGTAGAGCTTGTGCCGGGCGTCGAGGTCGAGGTTGTTGGTGGGCTCGTCGAGCAGCAGCACGTCGGGCCGCTTCAACAACTGGGCGGCGAGGCCGAGGGAGACGACCTGGCCGCCACTGAGGGTGCTCAGGCTGCGGTCCAGGGCGAGACCCGCCAGGCCGAGGCGGTCGAGCTGGGCACGGGTGCGCTCCTCGATGTCCCAGTCGTCCCCGATCGTGGTGAAGTGCTTCTCGTCGACGTCCCCGGACTCCACGGCGTCGATGGCCTGGACGATCGCGGCGACGCCCAGCACCTCGGCGACCGTGAGGTCGCCGGTCAGGGGGAGGCTCTGCGGGAGGTGGCCGAGGGTGCCGGTCACGGAGACCGACCCGGTGCCGGGCCGCAGTTCACCGGCGATGAGCTTGATCAGCGTGCTCTTGCCGGTGCCGTTGGGCGCGACGAGGCCGGTGCGGCCGGAGCCGAGGGTGAAGGACAGGTCCTGGAAGACGGGGGTGTCGTCGGGCCAGGCGAAGGACAGGTTCGAGCAGATGACAGAGGCGTGGGACATGGAGGTGACCTCGTGAGGACGGGGCGGGAAAGACACGTCTGCCCCGGTGGCAGCCGAAGGGGGAAGAGGAGACGACGGCGAGGCCACGTCGGCGGCGCTTCCGTGCGCCGGCCGGTGGCCTGTCGGGTCCGGGTATCACCCGGAGATGTCGTCGTCCACCACCATGTCTGGGCTCCTCAACAAGCGATCAACGTCCCCGGCAGCCTAACAGGCCCCGTGGTCCCGGCTCGGACGCCTGGGAGCGAGCGACCCGTCGGTGGCTTTCAGGGCTTGGCCGCGGCGGTCCTCTTCGGCCGGCGGGGCGCGGTCTTGTCGCGGTCGAGGTGTCCGCAGGCCGTGGAGCGGGCGACGTCGAGCATGTCGGCGATCTGCTGGACGGTCTTCTCGCGAGCGTCGTGGAGCTGCCGGGCCGGTGCGGCCTGGTCCGGAGTCGGCTCGGGACGGCGCCCGCCGACCCGGCCACGCGCCCGCGCGGAAGGCGAGCCCGTCGTTGGTGTTCGCCACGGTCAGCTCCTGCTGGAGCTCAGCGAGCACGCCGAGCATGCTTCATGTGGTCGGCGACATCGACGACCTGGTCGCCTGCCACCACCGGCTCACCGGACCGCGCCGGGACCCGGACACGCTCCCGGCCGGTCAGCACGTCCTCACCGCCGGCCACACCGACCGGCAGACCACTCTCCTGGTGCGCACCGACACCGCGGTCCACGATCCGACCTGGACCATCGGTCCGCTCGGTCGGGAAGACATCGTCCTCGCCCCCATGCCCGGCCCGAGGTTGGACCAGAACAGTGCGGTGAGCCCGCGTCACTCCTCGCCTGAGAACTTCTTCGCCCGGGCCGGTCAGGCGAGGACCTGCTGAATCGGAGCGCTTGGCACATCCGCCGCCACTCCGCTCGGATGCCTTCCCCGGCCGATCCGGCCTTCGCCGCCTTGCAGATACGCGAGTGAGGCCCGGACCACTAGAACCTGAGCTCGGTCCGGGCCTCACGGCTGTTCGGGGAAGGGCTACAGGTCGAACTCGAGGTGCTCGATGTCGGTGAACCGGACCTCCTCCAGCTGGCCGGCGCGGCGGCCGCCGTCCTGGAAGTACACCTCCTTGAGCCCTTCGGCCACGATCTGCTGGAGCTGCTGGTCGCCGGCGCCGGCCTGCTGGGCGTCGAAGAGACGGGCGGCGTGCTGCGGCGGCAGCGCCACGGTCAGGTGCCGGACGCGGTCCTCGTCCGTGGAGCCGATCGGCGCGGTGTAGCCGAGCCGGGCGCGGGTGTCGATGACGATGCCGCCGGTGGTGGCCGCCTTCTGCCGCGCCCTGGCGCGGATCTGCGGCTGCCACCGCTTCTTCACCTCGCGCTCCAGGCGGGCGGCGAGGTCGGGGCGGGGTTTTTTGATCTGGTCCTTCACGTACCGCTCGACGGTGCGCTGCGAGATCCGCAGCACCTGGGCGACCGCCTTGGTGCCCTTGAGCTGCCTGACCAGGTACCGCATCTGCGCGGGCGCGCTCTTGGGCGCCGGGCGGGTGAACGCCTTCTGCACCGCGGCGTCCAGGCCGTCCCCGAACAGGCTCATCATGGCCCCCTCCTACTCTCCGTTGTCGACGTCGGTGACGGTGCCGTCCTTGATGTACCGGGCGAGGTTGAGCTCCGGGGCGTCGAACCGCTCGCGGACCTCCTCGCCCCACAGGACGCTCTGGGTGCCCTCGTGCTTGACCAGGCCGGGGTTGATGCCGAGCTTGAAGCCGCCGGGCAGCGGCTTGCCGTCACGGTAGGGCAGGAAGTCCAGCGGGCTGGTGCCGCCCGCCGCGTAGACGACGCAGTCGGAGAGGATCGCGACCGGGTACTGCCCGGTGAACGCCGCGTGCTTGACGATCTTGCGGTGCAGGTTGACGCGGGTACGGGAGATGACGGCCGCGCGGATGTCCGGCCGCCACGTCGGGCGGGACAGGGCCCGCCACGGCTGCCCGGGCCGCCAGCCCTCGCCCCGGGGCCGCTCGCGCAGTTTGCCCAGGCCGCCCTTCACGGTCGCCTTGATCGCCGAGACGACGATCGCCAGGTTCGGGTCGTGCTCCTTCCAGCCTTCCATCGCGGCGAGAAAGTCGGCCGGCTCCATGTCCGCGTGCACGCCGAGGTCGGCCATCGTGGCGAGGTAGGCGTCGCGCAGCCGCTGGTACCAGCCGTCCAGATAGCGGCCGTTCTCACGGCGGACGTACGCCTCGATCGGCGTGACGTCGTAACCGAGCTCGACCGCGTAGGCGACGGTCGGCGTCGCGTACCACGCCGGCCCCTCGGGACGGTCGCCCTTCGGCGTGAACGGGCTGGGCAGCAGCGAGCCGTCCAGCTCCACCCACTGCTTGCCGACCTTCACCCGGGACAGGTCGACGTGGGACAGGTCGACCAGCCACGAGCCCGGCAGCTTCGGGTCGAACGCCGGGGTCTTGACGTGCGTGGGCGCGCCGAGGCCGACGACCAGGCCGTTGGCGCCGGCCGCGAAGGCCATGTTCACGTCGATGCCGACCAGGTGGCGCAGGGTGCACTCCGCGTCGGTCATCGGCCGCGCCCAGTCGTACGCCTCCTCGAAGAGCTTCTCGCCGGGGCCGCGCACGTGGAAGCGCGGCAGGTCCTTGAGCAGGGGGTGTCCGTCGGGTGCCTCGCACGGCGCGCAGTCCACCGGGTCCTTCCCGAGGGAGCCGGGGTTGTGCTCGGAGTGACGTGTGCCGTCGGCGTCGGGCTCGGAGGCCCGCGTCGGCGGGTGCAGCGCGGTCATCAGCTCCAGGCCGGTCACGGCGGTGGAGCCGCGCGGGGTCATCACGCGGGAGGCGTACACGCCCAGGACCCGGGCGAGTTCGGCCGGCGGAAGCTGTGCGGCCGCGCCCCAGTGCCGGGAGTCGAGCGCGTGCCAGGAGGGGATGCACAGCTGGACGCAGGCCCGCTCCGAGCCGGTGGCGGGGCGGTAGATGCGCGCCCACGGGCCGAAGCCGCGCTTGGTCAGCTTCCACTCCGCGCGCGCGAGCTGCTTGATGACCTTGTGGTTCTCCGGGATCCGTCCGGCGAGGCGCTCCTCCTCGGTGAGGGTGGTGGGAAGGCCGTAGCGTTTCAGGGCGGCCTCGGTGAGCACGAGCAGCGGGTCGGCGTCCTTGCCGGGGCCGGACAGCCTCGGCTGCCCGAGTTTCGCCTCCTTCAGCGTCCACTCCACCAGGGCCGGGATCGACTTGGCGGGCACGTCCAGGATCAGACCGCCGGTGCAGTACGCCAGCACCTGCCCGTCCGTGTCGACGTCGACGACCGCCAGCGGCCCGTTCTCGAACCGCGGGTCGGCGCCGCCCGCCGGGGTGCCGGCCGGGGCCGCCTTCTTCGCACCCGGGCGGCGCGACGTCGACGACGGCCTGGCGGTGCGCGCCGGACGCGGCGCGGCCGCCGAAGCAATGGCAACGGGAGCAGGTGTAGGGGTCTGGGTGTTCTCGGTTGCGGTCATGTCCGCAGGGNNCCCTGCGGACAGAGTTCGCGCTTCCGTCGGGGCGGGCGCGCCGGTGGACGCGGCCGGCCCCGCCGGGACGACCGACTCCTTCGTCGCTGCGGGGGCGGGGTAGAGCTCTGCGAGTTGCTTGAGCAGCCGCGCGTACGCCTCACGCTCGGGGCCGCGCGGCTCGACCGGCTTCTTCACCGACTCCCAGCCGGACACCGTGGCCCGCCGCACCTTCAGCGCGGCGGCGACTTCGTCCAGCGTCAGGCCGTGCGCGACCCGCAACCGCTTGCGCTCCTCCGCCGGCGGCAGCGGGGAGCGGGACGCGACCAGCGCGTCGACCGCGTCGAACAACTCAGACATGGGGCACCTCCTGAGCTGAATTCTACCCCCATGAACCGCACAGATAGCGTACATTTACCGTACGAATCTCGTACGAAATGCGTTCAAGAGTCCAGATCGGGTGTTCCGGTCGGAATGGTGACCGGTTCTCACGAACGCACACCGAGCTGAGGCGCTGGTCACTACCGGCATGACCACGGCGAAGGGAGAAGACCTGCCCGGTCGCCCGAAGAAGGCGCCAGCGGGCCCGTCCTGACGACGTCCCCGAAGGAGAACGTGATGAGACTCGTCCGGCTGGCCGTGCTCAGCGCGCTCGCCGTCACGATGATGGTGAGTCCGGCGTGAGCGAGGAAGGACCAGGGCAGTTGATCATTCTGGCTGATGCGGTGGATGCCCCGTTCGGTGGCGTCGGCAACGTCTGCGAGGTGGTCGCCGGCGAGGTGGGCGAGCTCGCGCGCCTGGATCGCCGACCACAGCAGTTCCACCGGGTTGAGCTCGGGTGCGTAGGCCGGTAATCGCTCGAGGGTGAGCCAGGCCTGTTCGGCGACCCGGGCCGCATGGCCCGGCTCCAGTGGGCGGACAGCCCGTCCCAGACCAGCACCACCGGCTCTTCGGCGTAGAAGACTCTGACCTGCTCGAGGACCTGAATGAGTGCGGTGGTGTCGTAACTTCCGGGCTTCAGGTGGAAGCACAGCCGCGGACCGCGGCCGGGATCGGCGGCGTGATACCCCGGGGCCGCGGCCATCGAGGCACGTTTCCGGTTCAGCCGGTGCCGCAGAGTAGGGGTGCGGCCGCGGGGCGCGTAGGTGTGGCGGACCTGGGGCGGCAGCGACACTCCTGATTCGTCGAAGAACACGATCCGGGCACGCTTGTTCACCGCCCCTTTGTGATGCGCGGCTACTCATGAGCGATCCAGCGAGCGATCTCGGATTCGTCCCGTTCGTCCCGCTCGATCGCCCGCCGCTCCGGGTGCCCCGTCTCGGTCCGGGCCGCCCCCGTACCCGGCCGGACCACGTCATCGGCGACAAGGGGTACAGCTCCAGGGCCATCCGGTCCTGGCTGCGCCGCAAGGGCATCGCACACACGATCCCCGAGCGGGCCGACCAGGTCCGCAACCGGGCCCGACGCGGCAGCCGCGGCGGACGGCCGCCGGCCTTCAACCCCGAGGTCCACAAGCGCCGCAACGTGGTGGAACGCTGCTTCAACCGGCTCAAGCAGTGGCGAGGGATCGCCACCCGGTATGACAAGACCGCCGAGTCCTACCAAGCGGCCGTCACCCTCGCCGCGCTGCTGATGTGGGCGTGACACTTTGGCGACACCGCCTAGTAGGACTTGGTCAGGTTCGTATCGGTTTGGGTATGTCGCGGTGGCAGGTGGGGCAGGCTCCGCTCCAGGTGGCGAGGAGTGTCTGGAGCTCGCGGACGACTTGGTAGAGACTCAGGCCCGCGCCGGATCTTTTGGGTGACGGGCCAGTCGTTGCAGGGTGCAAAAGGCGTGGGCGACGGAGACGAGGGTGACGTGGTGGTGCCAGCCGGCCCAGGTGCGGCCCTCGAAGTGGGCCAGGCCCAGGGCCTGCTTCATCTCACGGTAGTCGTGCTCGATGCGCCGGCGGAGCCTGGCCGGCCGCACCAGGGTGGCCAGCAGCATGCCGGAGGGCAGGTTCGACAGCCAGAACTGCACCGGTTCGCTCTCGGCGGCCGGCCACTCCGCCAGCAGCCACCGCTCGGGCAGCTCCGGACCGCCGGTGGCCCGGCGGACGCCGCGTCCGGCCGGGCGGATGCGCAGGGCGACGAAGCGCGAGTACCTGCGCTTGACGCCACTTCGGCCCCTGCCCGGCCGGGATCCTTCGCGCCAGGACACCGGCCGGAGTCTTCGCCCGCACCGGACAACGACTCCTCGCCCTCGCCGTCGGCATCTGGCACAACTGGATTACTGGCGCCGCAGTCAAACGATCACTGATCGCCTACGACCACTGAAGACATCGGACTCATTCATCTAGCGTCGTTCGCGTACTGCCCCTGCCAGCCCAGCCGCAAGGAGCGTCATGCGTCTCAGCACCCGTACGGCCGCCACGGTGAGCGTGGCCGCTTCGCTCGTGGGCCTCGTCGGTTTCTCACCGTCGGCTTCGGCTTCGTCCTCCGGGTCATCGGAAGGCACGTACTGCTCCGTGGTCGTGGAGCGGGTGAAGCCGGGCGAGAAGGTGTCCCGGGTGAAGAGCCGGACCTGTTCCGACGACAGGACGACGGCGGCGACGATGAGCAGCAGTGCCGGAACCCTGCTCATCACGTGGTACCAGCACGCCGGGTACGGCGGCGGCATGACCCATGTGTACGGGGACTACGGTCCCTGCGACCGGTCCGGCTACGTCCTGGACGCCGGCATGTCGCGGTACATGATCTCCTCGTTCGAGACCTACAACAGCTGCGACGGGCAGATGGCCGCCCTCAACGACGACCCGAACCCGGTCTACTACTACGGCTACGCCACGGAGTACATGGGCGACCGGGCGAATGACAACATCGACTACATCAAGGTCTGGGACGCCCTTTAGAGCGGGTCACCGACGGCTGCCGCCAACCCCGACCATGAACCCGGCCATGGCTGGTCAGTGGAACCTGGCCGGCCGCCCCCGGCGCCACGAGCGTGGCGCAAGTCCAGGAAGCAGCGCGGCCGTACACCGGGCTCGCCGGGCTCCAGGCTCGTACGGTCCGCCGGTGCGATCGCACGGAGCGGCGGGCAACTCCTGGACCGCGGGCGCGGTTTCGTCATCGGCTGCCGCGATCTCCACTACAGCCGGAGACCGCGAGAAGCCGGGCGAGCCGGGCGCCGCGTGGACGACAGCGGCTGGGTGAAGGTGCCGACGGGGGCGCCCACTTGGGGTGTCGCGGGCCGAGTGCGGCAGTCCGTCCTTCAGGTGCGCAGGAAGTCGGCATGACGGGCGTGGGGTCCGGCCGTCTTCCGGCCGACGGCGGTGGAGAGCACGCTGCGGTGGAGCCGGGCTCCCTGCCGGTCGCACCGGAGCCGGTACGGCACTCGGTTCGACGATCCGGTCGGCGTCCAGCCGTGCGTGGACGTCGAGCGGTACGTCTTCACGGAGTCCGTCGAGAAGGTGGCTCTCCCGGCACCGCACCCGGCTGCACGTGCGACTCCGTGTTTCACTTCCAACCCCCGAGCATCTGGTTGGTATTAATCATTTGTAGATCGAATGTAAATCGGGGCCCATGAGGATGCCTGTGCCGTCTGATCACAGACTGCTACGCCAAGAGGAAAGGCATACTCATGAGATACGGCAGAACCAGCCTGTGGGCTGCGGGTTCGGCCCTGGCCGCGGCGATGGCGCTCGTCGGCACCCTCGCCCCGGGCGCCAGCGCCGAGCAGCAGCGCGACGGTAACAGCGAGAAGAGCGTCCCGATCTCACAGGCTGTCGGCGCCGACAACCTGCGGAAGATGAACGAGCAGCGACCCCTCGTCGCCGCTGCGAGCATCCTGGCCAAGGCCCAGGAGCGGGGCCACTACGAGGGCTACACGGGCATCGGCCTTCAGGAAGACCACGTCACCCTGTGGTGGAAGGGCGACCTGCCCGAGCCCGTACAGCGGGCCGCGGAGCGGGCCCGCAGAACCGCCCCCGTGCACATCGTCGCCGCGGACCACTCGCTGGCCGAACTCAAGGACGCCTCCGAGCTGTTACAAGCCCGGCTGGAGAAGGACCCCTCGCTCGGCCACAGCGTCAAGATCCCCACTGACGGCAGCGGACTGGTCCTGGCACAGGACACCACCCGCGCAGCACGCACCGCCTCCGTCGCGCAGGACCACAGCACGGTCGACCGGATCGCCGGCGTGTCCGTGAAGACGATCAGCGAGGAGCCTCTCCAGGAACGCTCGCGTGTGAACGACGGTGCGCCGTGGTCGGGCGGAGCACAGATAAACTTCAATGGCGGGGCGTGCACGGCCGGGTTCGG
Source organism: Streptomyces viridosporus (assembly GCF_002078235.1). Classification (GTDB taxonomy): domain Bacteria; phylum Actinomycetota; class Actinomycetes; order Streptomycetales; family Streptomycetaceae; genus Streptomyces; species Streptomyces viridosporus. Next base: position 4,204 of record NZ_MSGP01000250.1, on the reverse strand, counting down.
TGTGCGTGACGCAAGCGCGACCTACCTGCTCACCGCTGAGCACTGCGGTCGGAGCGGCAATCGGTTCACCAACCCGCAGGGCACCTACATCGGCACCTCCACCAAGTCCAGTGACGCCCACGACGTGATGCTCATCCCCACGAACTCCGACAACTTCATGTACACCGGGGGACCCGACAGCGACGCGGGCGTGCGGGTCGACGGCTGGGACCACGTCTTCCCGGGTGAGTACCTGTGCCAGTCCGGAATCACCAGCGCACGGGCCACGGGCGGCCCGGTCTGCAACATGAAGGTCCTCTTCTTCTACAACGACTCCGAAGACCTGGTGGAGGCGGAGCAGATGGACGGCCGGGAGGCGGCCCGCAGCGGTGACAGCGGCGGCCCGATCTACACCGCCTCGGCCGCCGGCGGCGCGATCGCCAAGGGCACGGTGACCCGTAGTGCGGGGGCGCGCCTGGGCTTCCAGGACTTCTACACGGCCACGCGGGACTTCGGCATCTGGATCAACAGGTAGATCCGTCCTCGCGGCCCGTGCCAGGGCCCGCCCGGCGTCCTCGGCGGCCGTGAAGGCCGGGAGGACGCCGGCTTCCGTCGCGGCGGCCTCGGCGAGCCGCAGCGCGGGCTGGTGGCGGGAGCCGAGGCGGGACGGCTGTCAGTGCGGCAGTTCCTGTCCCCGCACCAGCGGCAGGGTGTCGGCGAGCCGGACCGCTGGTGGGCCAGGCGCCGCCGGACGGGGCCGGGGACGCCCGGCAGCCGCAGCAGCCGCTCGCCGGCGGCGCGCAGGATGCGATTCTCGGCGGTGTCAGTGGTGTACGCGTCGTAGCCGTACACCAACGCGGCGGCGGCCGAGGAGGAGTTGCACTCGATGTCCCGGGCCGCCACCCAGCGCGCCCCGGGGCCGGCCGGGGCGTCCACGAGCGCGCCGCTCGCCCGCAGTTCCGCCCGGAACCGGCGTGCGTGGTGACCGAGTCCCGGCCACTCCTCGGCGGTCGCGAGGGAACCCTTCCGCAACAGGAACTTGTTCGTCCCGTCGTCGCCGTACTGGGTCAGCAAATGCCCGCGTGCCTCGGCACCGTCCTGCGGCAGCTTGATGCGGAAATCGGGCGCGCCGGACAGACGGTCGGGCAGCGGCATGGGTGACCTTCGGGGAGAGGGCGACGCCTGCGTCGAACACCGCGCAGGCTAAACGTTGGCACCGTCAACGTGTATACGTGAGGTTTCAGTCCTCTTCGGACAAGGCGGCGCGCAGGTCGGCCAGCGTCACCTGTCCCTCAGGGGTGTCGGCCAGCCAGAAGGTCCAGCCGTTGGTCCCCGCTCCGGCCGCGTTGGCGGCTCCGGACGGGGTGTCGTGGATCTGCCCGTCGAGCCGGATGCGGCCCTCGTCGTCGACGACGGCCACCTGCCCGTACTCCTCCCACGCGGGGGTGAGGACGGTGCCCGCGCTGATCAGGCCGGCGTCCAGCAGCTCCGACAGCTTGATCCGGCGGGAGGGGAGCATGCTCGCCGTGCGCTGCTCGGGCACGACGGACGGGGCGCTGTACACAGGGCGGTAGGAGTCGCTCTCCAACTGCCAGAAGGCGTCACGGACGACCTGTGCCATCAGGGCGCGGCGAGCGGTGAGGAAGGTGTCGTAGTCCATCGACGGCCAGTCGTCCGGCAGGGCGTGCAGATAGAGCTGGCGGGCCATGACGTCGGCGGGCAGACCCTTGGCGGCCAGCTGGGCGGGCCAGTACTGCGCCGGCGCCTGGTCGGAGATGGCGATGTTGTCACTCCACTCCAGTAGCGCCATGTTGGCGATCTGGTTGATGCGTGCGCTGGTGGTGATTCCGAGGGAGCTCTGCAGGTACTTCCGGGGGAAGAGATGATGCCGCTCGACGCCCTTGCGCGCGAGGATGGCCGGGTCGAGCCGGGTACGGACCTTGACGGTGGACAGCAGGACGTCCGCGTCCAGGATGTTGAGAGCCGCGATGTACGCGAGCAGGGCGGGCGATTTGGCGGCGGAGCTGTTCAGCGTGTTGGGCAGGGTGATGCTCCAGAAGTCCGAGGTGAGGGTTTCCCGGACGACCCGGTCGAGGGCGGTGGTGTAACCGTCCGCGTCGCCGTGCGGGATGTCCCGCAGCAGGGCGAGATCGTGCTCCATCTGAGACTCCACCGAACCGGTGTAGCGGCCGGTGAGCTGTGCCATGAAGAACCAGCGCGCGATGACGGACCGGAGCCGGTCGATGGGGACGTCGTAGCGGACGCGGCCGATCAGCCACAGCGCGTAGCTGTAGAGCAGCGCGTTCTGGCTGGAGATCATCTTCTCGCCGCGGAAGCCGGCGCGCTCCAGGCAGAGGAAGAACTCGTGCCAGTGCTGGAGGTCCAGGACGTGCTTCTGTGCCTCCTGGAGTTGTGCGAAGCGTGCCTCGCGCTGCCCGGGGGACAGCTTCCCGGTGGCGTCCCGCCCGCGCAGGGTCGCGTAGACCTGTTTGAGCACGGCGGAGTCCAGGCCGACGGCGGCGACCACGCGCAGCAGCTGGGGCGGCTTGGGCTTGATGTACCAGTTGAAGGGTGACGTGCCGTGGAGAGCCGGAGTTCGCGACTGCCGGCAGAACTCCTCCAGAGCGCGGCGTCCCTCCTCCCAGAACACGGAGGTGAGCGTGAGGATGAAGTCCGCCTGGTCGAGCTTCACGCCTTCGCTGTTGATGCGGACGAAGATCTCCGCGACCTGCTCCTCGTCGATGTCGGCCGAGAGCACCACCCCCTTGAACGGGTAGCTCTCCAGGTCGTGCAGACGGTCGAGCGCGTCCTGGATCCGGTCCTCCTCGGCCTCGGTGAGGGGACGCTTGTCGTTCAGGCGGGCGAGGAAGTCACGGATGACCTTGCGGCGCCCTGTGGCGGTGTCCCACAGCACGCTGATGTCCGGGAGGTACTCGGGATCCCTTTCGATGGCCGCGTCCGTGACGGCGAAGGTGTCGTCCGAGGGACGGAAGGCGATCCGGACGCGCGTCGTGCGGTAGTCCTCCCTCACCACGGGTGTGCCGGTCATGACGGCGAAGAGCGAGGTGAGGCGTTGCTGGCCGTCGACGATGAGCCGGCGAGCCGCCTCCGGTTTGGCCCCTTCGCCGATCTGCCGCGCCCCGGGTTCGATCCCGGTCTCCCAGAAGAGCAGGTAGCCGACCGGGAAGCCCTTGTACATCGAGTCGAACAGCTCGCGCGCCTTCGCCGGTTGCCACACGTAGGGGCGTTGCAGGTCGGGCAGGGCGATTTCGCCGCGCCGGATGTCGGTGATCAGGTCGGCTACCTGGTGGGTCGTGTCCTTGAACAGCACGGTGGCCATCGGCCGGGTCTCCTCGGGGTGATGGGAGGGGAAGGGCGGACTGTAGGATCAGTCGGTCATGGTGAGCAACGCGCCAGCCGCGTTTCCGGTACTTCGTCTCGCGTCGATTCGGCCGCTCCCACGTCGGATCCCGCCTTGGAGTCCGGGCCGCGCAGTCTGTCGACGACCCACTTCACTCCCGCCCCGGCGATGGTGAGGGCCAGGATCCCGGCAGCAGCTTCCCCTCGGCCCTTCGTCTTGTAGTGGGCTCTTGAGTCGTCAGGTCCACCTAAGTGCTGTCCCGTAAATGATCTACGACATGCTGGATGAACAGCGTCGTTTTCCGGTCACCCGGCGAGGGCGAGGTTGTGGAGGCGGGCGACGCCGAGCATGGCGTGGTGGACGCCTTCGCCTTTCAGGCGGCAGTCGTGGAGGATCTTCCAGGCCTTCATGCGGGCGAAGACGTGCTCGACGCGGGCGCGGACCTTGCGGTGTGAGCGGTTGTGGTCCTCTTTCCAGTCCGGGAGTTTGGTCTGACCGCGCTCGCGTCGGTGCGGGATGACCAGGCCGGTGCCGCGATAGCCGCCGTCCGCGATCACCGTGGTCCTGCCGACGGCGTCCTTCGCGCCGGACAGCTCCCACGCCCTGCAGTCGTTGCGGTTGCCCGCGACCGGCCGGCCGACGGCGACGACGAGCCGGGTGTCGGCGTCGATGACGACCTGGTGGTTGGTGGAGTACCGGTAGTTCTTCGACTGCTCGGCGACGCTGTGGTCACGCGTGGGCACCGGCGTGCCGTCCACGATCAGCACCGTGTCCTTGCGGAACCGCTTGCGCTGCTGCAGGGCGAGCGCCGGTCCGAGGTGGTCGATGATGCGGTCAGCCGCGGACTTCGACACCCCGAACAGC
>NZ_MSGP01000025.1 GCF_002078235.1 Streptomyces viridosporus | reverse complement strand
GCCGGTGGGCGGGGGCATCTGGGCCGGCGCCGGGTAGGCCGGTGCGGGGACCGGCGCCGGCTCGGGGACCGGTGCCCGGGCCGCGGGTGCCAGGGGTTGCGGGAACGGTTCCGGAGCCGGCTGCGGGACCGGTTCCGGAACCGGCTGGGGGACCGGCTCCGGAACCGGTTGGGGAACCGGCGTCGGCGCCGGCTGGGGGACCGGCGCCGGCTGCGGCCCCATCGAGGCGGCCGCCGGCACCGGCATCCCGCCGCCCGCGCCCACCGCCGGGGCGGACGCGGCGGCGGGAAGCGGCATGCCGGTGTGGGCGGCCGGTGCGGCGGGGAGCCCCGGGACGTCGGCACCGGCGCCGACGGCCTGGGCGGCCAGGCCCTGGGTGCCCGCGCCGTTGGTCTGGCTCACCAGGCGGTCCACCGCTGCCGTGCCCGAGCTGTAGCCGACTCCCGTGGCCTGCTCGGGCACCGGGGCACCCCTCCTGGGCGCCCCGTAGAGCACCTGCTCCAGGCCGGTCACCAGGCGGCGCACGTCCACCTGGGGGCGCACCACGAGGCGCAGGAAGCGGCTGGAGGAACCGATCTTGTTGCCGCACTCGCGGACCAGGATCCGGTGCTCGGTGAGCATCCGGTCCCGGACCACGGTGCCCTCGGCGCCCACGGGGAGGCGCACGAAGAGGAAGTTGCCCTGGGAGGGGTAGACCGTCAGGCCGGGCAACGAGGAGAGCTGGCCGGACATGTCCATGCGGTCGCGGCGGACCTGGTGCAGGCTCCGGGTGTACTCGGCGCCGTGCTCCTTCAGCATGAACACCACGTGCTCGGCGAAGGAGTTGAGGTTCCACTTGGGGAGCATCGACCGCACCTTCCCCGCGAGCGCCGGGTTGGCGACGAGGTAGCCGAAGCGGATGCCGTGCAGGCCGAAGTTCTTGCCGAGGCTGCGCAGCACGATGACGTTCGGCCGCAGCATCGCCTCCTGCACCACGCTCGGTTCCGCCTCCGCGTCGGCGAACTCCAGGAAGGACTCGTCGACCACCACCAGGTCGAGGTCGGCCATCGCGTCCATGAACTGCACGATCGCGTGCTTGTGCTGGAAACCGCCGTCGGGGTTGTTGGGGTTGCAGATGACGGCGACCCGGGTGCCCCGCGCGCGGATGAACTCCGCGTACTGCGCGAGGTCCAGGGCGAAGCCGCTGGACTCCTGGAGCGGGAACATGTCGACCCGCTTGCCGGTCTCCATGGGCTGGTCGGTCCAGCGGCCGAAGGTGGGGACGGGGACGGCGAGGGACTCGCGGACCAGGAGGTGGTCGATCCAGGTGATCAGCTCGGTCGATCCGTTGCCCATCGCCACGCACTGCGGGGGCAGTCGGAGCAGGCTGCACAGCTCGGCCGTGATGGTGTCGGCGCTGCTCGGGTAGTACGTGAGGATGTCGCGCAGCCTGCCCGCCATCTCCTCGAACATGGCGGGGGTGGGGAAGTACGGGTTGCAGGGGATGCAGAAGTCCACCGGACCGGCCCCGTCGCTCTCCCGTGCCAGCGCCGCCATCGACGGACTGTGCGCCGTGCTGCGGAACAGCGAGAGGGCGTTGTCGGCCATGGAACCTCCGTGGGCGGCGGGCCCGCCGGGGACGTACCGGGCCCGTCATGCGTGGGTGGCCCGCGCGGGGGAGCACGGGCCACCCGTACATACGGAGGGGGGTGTGACGCTGTTCAACCGGTGTGAAAAAAGTGTGATGTCGGGAACCCGGGGCGCGTGTCGCGCGTCACGCGCCCCTCGTCACCGGATTCCCGGCCTCCGATTTCCGGCCTCCGGCTTCAGACGCCGAACGAGTGGATCGTCGTCGTCCGGTACGTCCGGCCCGGCCGCAGCACGGTCGACGGGAACGACGGCCGGTTCGGCGAGTCCGGGAAGTGCTGGGTCTCCAGGCACAGTCCGTCGCCCTGCCGGTAGACGCGGCCGCCGGTGCCGACGAGGGTGCCGTCGAGGAAGTTGCCGGAGTAGAACTGCAGGCCCGGCTCGGTGGTGGCGATCCGCAGGGTGCGGCCGGAGGACGGGTCGCGCAGGGTCGCCGCGTGCTCGGGGCGGGCGGTGACGCCCTTGTCGAGCACCCAGTTGTGGTCGAAGCCCTGCCCGTACAACACCTGCTGGTGGGGGGTGCGGATGTCCCGGCCGACCGGCTTGGCCCGGCGGAAGTCGAAGGGGGTGCCCGCGACCCTCGCCAGCTCGCCCGTGGGGATCAGCCCCGCGTCGACGGGTGTGTAGCGGGAGGCGGCGAGGGACAGTTCGTGGTCGTGGACGGAGCCGCTGCTCTCGCCGGCGAGGTTCCAGTAGACGTGGCTGGTGAGGTTGACGACGGTGGCCTTGTCGGTGGTGGCCTCGTAGTCGATGCGCCAGTCGCCGTCGCGGGTGAGGGTGTACGTCACCGTCGCCCGCAGCGTGCCCGGGTAACCCATCTCGCCGTCGACGCTGGTGTGGTGCAGGCGCAGGCCGACGTCGGAGCCCCGGGTGAACGGCTCGACGTCCCAGACCCGCTTGTCGAAGCCCCGCGCGCCGCCGTGCAGGCTGTTCTCGCCGTCGTTCACGGAGAGCTGGTGGACCGTGCCGTCGAGGGTGAAGCGGCCCTTGCCGATGCGGTTGCCGTAGCGGCCGATCAGGGCGCCGAAGTAGGGGCTGGAGGCGACGTAGTCCTCGAGGGCGTCGAAGCCCAGGGAGACGTTGGCGTACCGGCCGCGGCGGTCGGGGACCTCCAGCGACTGGACGATGCCTCCGTAGGACAGGACCCTCATCCGGGTCCCGCCGTTCTCCAGCGACCAGCTGTGGACCCGGGTGCCGTCCGCCAGCCTGCCGAAGAGCGTCCTCACGGGCTTCCCCCTGCCCCCCGACCCCGACGCGTGCGCCGTCCCGCCGACCGTGGTGGCGGCCGCGACCCCGGCGGCCGCGGCTCCCGCGATGACCGTGCGTCTGTTCAGTTCCATGTGCGGCTCCCGTGATGGAGGGGGCCCCGCCGTCCGGCGGGGCCCGAGCTGACCTACGAACCGACCTTGCGCTTGTTCCACACGTCGAACCCGACCGCCGCCAGCAGCACCAGGCCCTTGATGACCTGCTGCCAGTCGGTGCCGACGCCGACGAGGTTCATGCCGTTGTTCAGCACGCCCAGGACCAGACCGCCGATGATCGCGCCGAGCACGGTGCCCACGCCGCCGCTCATCGACGCGCCGCCGATGAACGCGGCCGCGATCGCCTCCAGTTCGAAGTTGAGACCGGCCTTGGGAGAGGCCGCGTTGAAGCGGGCGGCGAAGACCAGACCCGCCAGGGCCGCGAGCATGCCCATGTTCAGGAAGACCAGGAAGGTGACCTTCTTGTCCCGCACGCCGGACAGCTTGGCCGCGGGCAGGTTGCCGCCGATGGCGTAGATGTGGCGGCCGATGACGGCGTTGCGCATCACGTAGCCGAAGCCGACGAGCAGCGCGCCGAGGATCAGCAGCACGATCGGGGCGCCCTTGTAGCTGGCCAGCAGCAGCGTCACCACCAGGATGGCGGCGGCCAGCGCGACCAGCTTCAGCAGGAACAGCTTGGCGGGCAGGACGTCGAGGGCGAACTCCTGCTGGCGCCGGCGGTCACGGACCTCCTGGAGCACCACCAGCGCGATCAGCGCGAAGCCGAGGAGCAGGGTGAGGTTGTGGTAGTTGGTCTCCGGGCCGACCTCGGGCATGAAGCCGTTGGCGATCTTCTGCAGGCCCTTCGGGAACGGGCCGAGGGTCTGGCCCTCCAGGAAGATCTCGGTCAGGCCGCGGAAGGTCAGCATGCCCGCGAGGGTCACGATGAACGACGGTATGCCGCCGTAGGCGATGAAGAACCCCTGTATCGCGCCCGCGATGGCGCCCACGGCCAGGCACAGCACCACCGCGAGCGGCCACGGTATGTCGTTGCGGACCATGAAGACGGCGGCCATGGAGCCGACGAACGCCGTCAGCGAGCCGACCGACAGGTCGATGTGGCCCGAGATGATGACCAGCATCATGCCGATCGCGAGGATCAGGATGTAGCTGTTCTGCAGCACCAGGTTGGAGACGTTGCGCGGCAGCAGCAGGTCGCCGTCGGTCCACACCGCGAACAGCGCCACGATCAGGCCCAGGGCGATCAGCATGCCGTACTGCCGCATGTTGCGGCGCATGCCGTCCAGGACCAGCTGGAGCAGGCCGTCACCCGTGCCCGCCCCGCTCCTGCCCGGCGGCGCGGCGGCCGGGTTCTTGTCGGTGACTTCCGTGCTCATCGGGTTACCTCTTTGTCCTTCGTCATCTGACGCATCAGCGCTTCCTGGGAGGCCTCGGCCCGCGAGAACTCACCGGTCAGCCGCCCGGCGGCCATCGTGTAGATGCGGTCGCACATGCCGAGCAGCTCGGGCAGCTCGGAGGAGATGAAGACGACCGCCTTGCCCTGGGCGGCCAGCTGGTCGATGACCGTGTAGATCTCGTACTTGGCCCCGACATCGATGCCGCGCGTCGGCTCGTCGAGGATCAGCACCTCGGGACCCGCGAAGATCCACTTGCTGAGGACGACCTTCTGCTGGTTGCCGCCGGACAGCTTGCCCACCGGCTCGAAGACCGTCGGAGCCTTGATGTTCATGGACTTCCGGAAGCCCTCGGCGACCTGCCGCTCCTCGTGCTCGTCCACCACGCCCCGCCGGGCGACCTTGCCGAGGGCGCTGAGGGAGATGTTGCGGTTGATGGTGTCGATGAGGTTCAGGCCGTAGTGCTTGCGGTCCTCGGTGACGTACGCGATCCCGTGCGCGACCGCCTCGGGGACGGTCTTCGTGCGGATCTCCCGGCCGTCCTTGAGGACCGTGCCGCCCGCGTACCGTCCGTAGGTGCGGCCGAAGAGGCTCATCGCGAGCTCGGTGCGGCCGGCGCCCATCAGGCCCGCGATGCCGACGATCTCGCCGCGCCGCACCGTCAGCGACACGTCGTCGACGACCTTGCGCTGCTGGTCGATCGGGTGGTGCACGGTCCAGTTGCGGATCTCCAGCGCCGGGGCGGCGCCCTCCTCGGGGTGGTGCGGGGTCCGCTCCGGGAAGCGGTGCTCCAGGTCGCGGCCGACCATCCCGCTGATGATCCGGTCCTCGGTGGTCTCGGGGGCCTTCACGTCGAGCGTCTCGATGGTCTGCCCGTCCCGCAGGATCGTCACCGAGTCGGCGACCCGGCGGATCTCGTTCAGCTTGTGGGAGATGATGATCGAGGTGATGCCCTGTTCCTTCAACTGCAGGATCAGGTCGAGCAGTTTGCCGCTGTCCTCGTCGTTGAGCGCCGCGGTCGGCTCGTCGAGGATGAGCAGCTTCACCTTCTTCGACAGCGCCTTGGCGATCTCCACCAGCTGCTGCTTGCCCACGCCGATGTCGGCGACCCGGGTCTCCGGGTGCTCGTGGAGCCCCACCCGGCGCAGCAGTTCGGCGGCGTGCCGCAGGGTCTCGTTCCAGTTGATGAACCCGCGGGTGGCGTGCTCGTTGCCGAGGAAGATGTTCTCCGCGAGGGAGAGGTACGGCACCAGGGCCAGCTCCTGGTGGATGATCACGATGCCGTGCTGCTCGCTGGCCCGGATGTCCTTGAACCGGCAGACCTCCTCCTCGAAGAGGATCTCCCCCTCGTAGGTGCCGTGCGGGTGGACACCGGAGAGGACCTTCATCAGGGTCGACTTGCCGGCGCCGTTCTCGCCGCAGATGGCGTGGACCTCGCCCTGCCGGACGGTCAGGCTGACGTCCGACAGCGCCTTGACGCCGGGAAAGGTCTTGACGATCGAGCGCATTTCCAGGACGGGTCCCGCCATGGTCGTGCCTTCCGGTCGGTGGTGGGTCTTCGGTGGGGGGCGGCGGTTACTTGAGGTCGCTCTCCTTGATGTAGCCGGAGTCGACGACGGTCTCCCGGTAGTTCTCCTTGTCCACGGCGACCGGCTCCAGCAGGTAGGCCGGCACGACCTTCGCCCCGTTGTCGTAGGTCTTCTCGTCGTTGACCTCGGGCTTCTTGTCGTTGAGCAGGGCGTCGACCATGTTGGAGGCGACCTTGGCGAGTTCGCGGGTGTCCTTGTAGACGGTCATCGACTGCTCGTCGGCGACGATCGACTTCACCGAGGCGACCTCGGCGTCCTGGCCGGTGACGACCGGCAGCGGCTTGTTCTTGGCGCCGTAGCCGTCGGACTTGAGGGAGGACAGGATGCCGATGGAGATGCCGTCGTACGGCGAGAGCACGGCGTCCACCCGGTCGCTGCGGTAGGCCGAGGTCAGGATGTCGTCCATGCGCTTCTGCGCGGTGCCGCCGTCCCAGCGCAGGGTGGTGACCTGGTTCAGCTCGGTCTGCTTGGACCTGACGACGAGCTGCTTCTTGTCGATGTAGGGCTTGAGGACGTTCATCGCGCCCTGGAAGAAGTAGCGGGTGTTGTTGTCGTCGTTGGAGCCGGCGAACAGCTCGATGTTGAACGGGCCCTTCTCGCCGCCGTCCTTCAGACCGAGCTTCTCGACGATGTAGGTGCCCTGGAGCTCGCCGACCTTCTCGTTGTCGAAGGAGGCGTAGTAGTCGACGTTCTCCGTGCCGAGGATGAGGCGGTCGTAGGAGATCACCGGGATGCCGGCTTCCTCGGCTTGCTGGAGGACGTTGTTCATCGACTTGTTGTCGATGGCCGCGATGATCAGGGCCTTCACGCCCTGCGTGATCAGGTTCTCGACCTGGGAGACCTGCTGGTCGGGGTCGTCCTCGCCGTAGACCAGCTTGGTCTTGTAGCCCTTGGACTCCAGGTCCTTGACGACGTTGTTGCCGTCGGCGATCCAGCGCTCGGAGGACTTGGTCGGCATCGCGATGCCGATGGTGGCCCCCTTCGCGCCCTTCTTGTCCTCCTCGCTGCCGCCTTCGCTGTTCTGGCCGCAGGCGGTCAGGGTGAGGGCGAGGGAGGCGGCTCCGGCGAGGGCGGCGAGGGCGGCTCTGCGGTTACGCATGATCATCATCCTTGATGTGTGTGCGGGGTCGGTTCGAGAGGTGCGAAGTCGCTTCCGGGAGTGGGGGCCAGGAGGGACCGAGAACGGTTGTGTGGGATTGTGCGCGGCTGTGTCTACTTCTGTGAAGTCGAGTTTCCGGAACGTTATGACGAGATGTCGAACCGGCTCAGATCGCCCGGAAGCCGCGAACCGACCGGTGCCATGTCGCCGTCCGCGCCGTGGCGCGCCAGCAGATCGAGGACCAGCCGGCCGCGCCGCACCCGCTCCTTGGCGGTCGCCAGGGTGAGCTCCCGCAGGTGGTGCCCGTACGGGTAGATCCCGGGTGCCTTGGCCAGACCGAACTTCAGGTACAGCGGCGCGCCGCGCCGGATGAGCTCGGCCACCTCGTACATCCGCACGTAGCCGCCGAGGTCGTCGGGCGCCTCGATGTACAGGTCCATCGGAGTGGCCGAAACCCGTCGTATCTCGGTGAGATGAGCCGGTGTCAGGTCGCTCGGCACGTTGATCGAGTCGGCGCCGAGCCGCTCGTACACCGCGTACGAGGCCGGGTTGACCGGTCCGACGAGCGCCGAGACCTTCAGCGTGGTGTCGGCCGGGAGGAGGCCGGCCACCCGTGCCCGGTGCAGCGTCCACAGCACGCCCTCGTCGGCGACGAGCAGGCACTTGACGCCCAGCTCCGTGGCGCGCACGGCGTCCTCGACGCACCCGGCGACCGCGTCGTGGCCCCGGGCGCGCAGTCCGGCGCCGCCCGAGTCGGTGCGGGTCGAGCCGCCGATGTCCCACGTGCCGCGCGGGCCGGTGAACAGGCACAGTTCGATGTCCCGTTCGGCGGTGGCCTCGACCATCTCGGTGATCTCGGCGTCGGTCAGCATCCACACGCCGCTGCCCTGGCTGATCCGGTGGATCGGCACGTCGAGGCGGGAGGCCTCCTTCAGGACCACCGCCAGCGCCTCCGGCCCCTCGCAGGAGGGGATCTCGGTGCGCCAGCGGCCGCCGCCGGGGAAGGAGTGCGGCGAGGCGTCGGCGGGGTCGGGAGCGGGCGCGCCCAGGCCGAGGGCGGCGAGCGCCTGCTCACCGGGCCTGCGGGGTGCCGTGGCGGAAGCGTCGGTCACAAGCTGTCCTTTGTGTTCGGTGGGTCGGACGAAGTTCGCGGATCGGGGTACGGGTCGCGTACGGGCCGGGCGCGGGCGGCGCCGGCCGGACAGCACCGGTCGGACGGTGCGGGCGGTACGCCGGTGCGGGGGCCGTCAGGTCGCCCCCGCACCGGCGTACGGCCGGGGCGCGCCCTAGGGGCGCAGCAGGACCTTGCCCACCTTCGGGTCGCCGGACCCCACCAGCTCGATGGCGCGCGGGAACTCGGCGAGCGGCAGTTCGTGCGTCACCAGCGGCAGCGGGTCGAGGAGCCCGGCGGCGAACACCCGCACCGTGTGCGCCCAGGCGTCCGGCGGTGCCCCGAAGACGGTGTGCACCTCCAACTGCCGTACGACCAGGTCCGTCGGGTCGAGCCCGTCGGCCCCCGGGGCCGGGATGCCGGTCAGGACCAGCCGCCCGCCGCGCCGGAGCAGCGAGGCCGCCGTACGGGCGGCGTCGGCGGACCCGGCGGTCTCGATCACGACGTCGAAGTCGTCCGGGAGCGGCCGGTCCTTGGTGCGGAAGTCGGTCGCGCCGTACCGCCGCGACAGCGCCTCCCGGTCGTCCCGGGTGCCGACGACCAGCAGCTCGGCGGGGGAGTTCGCCCTCAGGAACTGCACGGCGAACATGCCGAGGGTGCCGGTGCCGACCACGGCCACCCGCTCGCCCGGCAGGGCGTTCGCCCGGAGCGCGGCGGCGGCGATGCAGGCGGCCGGCTCCAGCAGTGCGGCGGCGCCGAGGTCGGCGTCGTCCGGGAGGACGTGCAGCAGACGGGCCGGGAGGGTCAGCGTGGCGGCCATGGCGCCCGGCTGGGTGAACCCGGTCTCCTCGTAGCCCGCCGAGCACAGCGTCGTCTCACCGGCGTGGCAGCGGTCGCAGACCTGGCAGTTGCGGAAGCCCTCCCCGACCACCTTGCGGCCGACGAGGGAGGCGGGCACGCCCGCCCCCACGTCCCGCACGGTCCCGGACCACTCGTGGCCCGGGATCAGCGGGTACCGCACGTACCCCTCGGGCCGGTTGCCCTGGTACACCTCGCGGTCGCTGCCGCAGATGCCGGCGGCGTGGACCCGGACCAGGGCCTCTCCGGGACCGGGTTCGCGCGGCTCGTGCGGGACGAGGCGGTGCTCGCCGGGTCCCTCGATGACGACGGCGGTGCTCATCGTGCCTCCCCGAGGGGGCGGTTCGGCGCGGTCACTTCGTCCCCTTCGGCCTGCGCTGCTCCCAGCCCTCGGCCCACAGGTCGAACCGGGCCTGCTGCTGGGGGAACTCGGCCGCCGCGTCCACGTCCAGCTCCACGCCGAGACCGGGGGCGTCGGACAGGTGGAAGCAGCCGTCCTCCGGGTTCACCTGCGGCGCGCCCTTGACGACCTTCTTGATCTCCGCGTCCGCGAAGTCGTTGAAGTGCTCCAGGACCTTGAAGTTCGGGGAGGTGAAGCCGACCTGGAGGGAGGCGGCGGTCAGGACGGGGCCGCCGACGTTGTGCGGCGCGACCAGCATGTAGTGGGTCTCCGCGGTCGCGGCGAGCTTGCGGGTCTCCCAGATGCCGCCGATGTGGCCGACGTCCGGCTGGAGGATGTCCACGGCCTGGCTCTCGAACAGCTCGCGGAACTCGATGCGGTCGTGGATGCGTTCGCCGGTGGCGAGGGGCATGTCGACCTTCGCGGCGACCTTCTCCAGGGCCTTGAGGTTCTCCGGCGGCACCGGCTCCTCCAGCCAGGCCGGGTCGAAGGGCGCGAGCTCCCGGGCCAGGCGGACGGCGGTGGCCGGGGAGAAGCGGCCGTGCATCTCCAGCATCAGCTCGGCCTCGGGGCCGATGGCGTCGCGGACCGCCTCGATCAGGGAGACGGCGTACAGGGTCTGGCGGTGGTCGAGTTCGAAGTGACCGGTGCCGAAGGGGTCGATCTTGAGCGCCCGGTAGCCGCGCTCCCTCACCGCCCGCGCGGCCTTGTGGTACGCCTCCGGGGTGCGCTCGGTGGTGTACCAGCCGTTGGCGTACGCCTTGACCTTGTCGGTGACCCTGCCGCCGAGCAACTGCCAGACGGGGACGCCCAGGGCCTTGCCCTTGATGTCCCAGCAGGCCATCTCGACGACGGCGATGCCGGACATCACGATCTCGCCGGCGCGGCCGTAGTCGCCGTACTTCATCCGGCGGACGAGGTCCTCGACAGCGAACGGGTCGGAACCGAGAATGTGGTTGACCTCGGCCTCCTTCAGATAACCCAGGAGTGCGTCGGTGTGGCCCAGCATCCGGGTCTCACCGACTCCGGTGAGACCCTCGTCGGTGTGCACCTGGACGTAGGTCAGGTTGCGCCACGGCGTCCCGACCACGTGCGTGCTGATTCCGGTGATGCGCACGGCAGTTGCCCCTCGTGTTGTCGGCTCGGTTCGACCCGTTCGATATTTCGGCACACGTTCGAAATGCTGGCGAGACAGTAAGGAGGGTGCGGCGGGGGTGTCAATGGGTCACGCGGCAGCGGTTTCGGCAGGTTCGAAACCTATGGGAGTGGGTCCCTACCAAACCTTCACAACCAGGTCTAGGAACCCCACTTGAGCGGAACCTAGTCTTCCCGCGTCATGGATTACTGCCACCCGTGCCGACGGCACCTCAACGGCGCCCTCGCCTGCCCTGGGTGCGGCACCCCCGCCGAAACGCTCCGCGCCCGTACGGAGGGACCCGCCGTGCCCGCGGAGTACGAGGGGGCGGCGGCGCATGCCGTCACCGACGGCGAAGGCGACGAGGACGAAGAAGACGACGGCGACGACGGCGACGGCGGCGACGGCGGTGACGACGACGGGGAGCCGGGGACCGGTCCCCGGGGCCGGGCCGGCGGAGGCAGCCGCCGCGACCGCAAGGCCGCGGCGCACCGGCGGCGGCGCCGCCGGACGCTGCTGGTCGCGGCGGGTTTCGTGCTGGCCGCGGGAGGGCTGAGCCTGGCGGAGCTCGGCATGGAGGCGCCGGGATCGCAGCCCAGGCCGGCGACGGCGGGCGAGGACTCGGCCGACGGCGGTGCGGTGGAGCTGGAGCCGACGCGGTCGCCGAGCGGTGGCGCGGGGACGGTGTCCGCGTCGACGTCCGCCTCCCCGACGGCCTCCGGCTCCCCGTCGGCCTCGGCGTCCCCGGAGGACGGGGAGTCGGAGGAGGCCGAGGACGAGACCGAGGCCGGCGCCGAGGAGGACGCGTCGTCCGCGCCCGCGGACGCGCCGTCGGCCCGGCCGACGCAGGCTCCGCCGTCGGCGCCCCCGTCGGAACCGGAGGCTCCCGAGCCCGACCCGACCACGGAGGAACCCGAGCCGGAGCCGGAACCCTCCAAGACCTGCGAACGGTTCCTGTGGTGGTGCACCTGACCCCCTGACGCGGGAGACCGCTGCGAACCGGCCCGTGCGTCCCGCTTCCCCCGGCGCCCGGCCCGGTCCAGCCCGGTCCGGCCCGGGCGCGGCGCCCCGCTCAGTCCTCCCGCAGCATCCTCCGCAGGGCGTCCCGCAGGGCCACCCGCTCCTCCTCCGCCAGCCCCGCCAGCGGTTCGCGCGCGAACCGCAGGGAGTCCTGCAGGCTGCGGGCCACCCGCCGCCCCTCGGCCGTCGCCGCGGCCAGCTTCACCCGGCGGTCCGCCGGGTCCGGGCGGCGTTCCACCAGGCCCCGGGCCTCCAGCCGGTCGACGATGCCGGTGACGTTCGACGGCTCGCACTTCAACCGCCGGGCCAGTTGCCGCATGGGCAGCGGCTCCAGCGACAGCAGACTCAGCAGCCTCGCCTGCGCGCCCGTCAGCGCGTGACCGGCGGCGGCCTCCTCGTACTCCTCGTGGTAGCGGGCCACGACGGCGCCGATGAGCTCGACGACCTCCAGGGTCAGGGCGTCGGGGCGGCGGGAGGTGCGGGGTGCGGCCATGCCGTCCAGGGTACTCACTTGCTTGACATCCTGAAATATTCAGGCGCATGGTTGTTTCAGGTAGTGAAGTATTTTGAGGAAAGGTGCCCGGTCATGTCCGACGCCCCCACGCCCCCCACCGCCGGCCGCGAGTGGCATCTGCTGAGCCGGCCCGTCGGCTGGCCGAAGCCCGAGGACTTCGCCCTCGTCGAGGCCGAGGTGCCCGCGCCCGGTGAGGGCCAGGTGCTGGTACGGAACACGTACCTCTCCGTCGACCCGTACATGCGCGGCCGGATGAGTGCCGCCAAGTCCTACGTCGCCCCGTACGAGCTCGGCAAGGTCATGCAGGGCGGTGCCGTCGGCGAGGTCATCGCCTCGAACGCCGAGGGGATCGCCGTCGGCGACCACGTCCTGCACTTCTTCGGCTGGCGCGAGTACGCCGTCGTGGCCGCCGAGAACGCCGTCAAGGTGGACCCCGACGCCGCGCCGCTGTCGGCGTACCTGGGCGTGCTGGGGATGACCGGGCTCACCGCCTACGCGGGGCTGCTGCGCACCGCCGCCTTCAAGGAGGGCGACTCCGTCTTCGTGTCCGGCGCCGCGGGCGCCGTCGGCAGCCAGGTCGGGCAGATCGCGAAGCTCAAGGGCGCCTCGCGGGTGATCGGCTCCGCCGGCTCCGACGAGAAGGTCGAGCTCCTCGTCGAGGAGTACGGCTTCGACGCCGCGTTCAACTACAAGAACGGCCCGGTGAGCGAGCAGCTGCGCGCCGCCGCCCCGGACGGCGTCGACGTGTACTTCGACAACGTGGGCGGCGACCACCTGGAGGCGGCCATCGGCTCCCTCAACCGGGGCGGCCGCATCGCCGTCTGCGGAGCGATCTCCGTCTACAACAACACCGAGCCCGCACCCGGCCCGAAGAACCTCGCCCGCCTGATCCAGACCCGCGGCCGCATCGAGGGCTTCCTGGTCGGCGACCACTACGACCTCCAGCCGCAGTTCGTCCGGGAGGTCGGCCCCTGGGTGCGGTCCGGCGAGCTCAAGTACCGGGAGACCGTCGTCGAGGGCATCGAGAACAACCTCGAGGCGTTCCTCGGGGTCCTGCGCGGCGACAACACCGGGAAGATGATCGTCAAGCTCTGACGGCTTCGCGGGGCCCCGCGGCGCCCCCACCGTGACGCCGCGGCGGCGACGGTCGTTGCGTACGGCGAGGGCCGCACTCCTGGACGTGGGGTGCGGCCCTCGCCTCCGGGCACGCGCAGAAGCCCGGGGACCGCCCGAGGCCGCCCGGGACCGCCCGGCACCCGGTACCGGCGGCAGCGGTCCGGCGGGGTGGATCCCCTCGGCCGACGCGGGGTCAGGCCGTCCGGCCGCACCCCGATAAAGTCTTCCCCATGCGCGATCTCGGGGCGGGTTTTCGGTATCTCCTGAAGGGCCAGCGGTGGGTGGCCCGGCACGGCAAGCAGTACGGGTTCGGGCTGCTGCCGGGGCTGATCACCCTCGTGCTGTACGCGGCGGCGCTCGTCGCGCTGGCCGTGTGGGGGGAGGACTTCGTCGCCTGGGCGACGCCGTTCGCCGACGACTGGTCCAGCCCCTGGTCCGGCCTGTTCCGCGGGTTCCTCACCGCCGTCCTGTTCGCGCTCGGACTGCTGCTGTCCGTGCTCACCTTCACCGCGATGACGCTGCTCGTCGGGCAGCCCTTCTACGAGAGCCTCTCCGAGAAGGTCGACCGGGACGTGTCCCCCGACGGCACCGCGCCCGAGTCGAACCTGCCGCTCTGGCGGGAGCTGTGGATCTCCGGCCGGGACAGCCTCCGCATCGTCGTGCGGGCCCTCGTCTGGGCCGTGCTCCTCTTCGCGCTCGGTTTCGTCCCGGTCCTCGGGCAGACCGTCGTACCGGTGATCGGCTTCTTCGTCACCGGGTTCTTCCTCACCGAGGAGCTCACCGCCGTCGCGCTCCAGCGGCGCGGGGTCGAACTGCGCGAGCGGCTCGGCCTGCTGCGGTCCCGCAAGACCCTCGTCTGGGGCTTCGGCACGCCCCTGGGACTGGCCTTCCTCGTCCCGTTCGTCGCGGTGTTCCTGATGCCGGGCGCGGTGGCCGGCGCCACCCTCATGGCGCGCGAGCTGCTCGGTGAGGAGACCGCCGGGGACGGCGCCGAGGAGCCCGAGGCGCAGGACGCCCGGTCGTGACCGAGGTCCTCGCCGTCGCCACCATCACCGTCCTGGCGGTGATCGCCCCGGGCGCCGACTTCGCCATGGTGGTGCGGGGCAGCTACCTCCACGGCCGCCGCACCGGACTGCTCGGCGCGGCCGGGGTCGCCGCCGGCGTGCTGGTGCACGTCGCCTACACCATGCTCGGTGTCGGGCTGCTGATCGCCTCCTCCGTCTTCCTCTTCACGCTCGTCAAACTGGTCGGCGCGGCCTACCTCGTGTACATCGGCGTCCGCACCTTCCGCACCCGCGGCGAGGTCGCCGTCGACCTGGGGAACAAGACGGAGCTCACCCCGTTCGCGGCCCTGCGCACCGGGTTCCTGACCAACGTCCTCAACCCGAAGACGACCCTCTTCGTCGTCTCCACCTTCGCCCAGGTCGTCGGCCCCGGCACGCCGTTCGCGCAGCAGGCGGGCTACGGGCTGTTCATGTCGCTGGCCCACCTGCTGTGGTTCGGCGTCGTCGCGGTGTTCTTCTCGCAGGACCGCATGCGCACCCTGATGCTGCGCGGCCAGAAGGTCCTCAACAAGGTCGTCGGAGCCGCCCTGGCCGGCCTCGGCGTCAGCCTCGCGTTCGCTCCGTCGCACTGATCGCCACGGTCACGATCTCCCGCACCTGGTCGATGATGTCCAGCCGGTTCCGCACGAACGCCGGGTCCGTGACCGCCCCCGTCGCCGGGTCGGTGTTCCCGGCGCCGAACTGCAGGACCGGGGTGTGGACGTGGCCGCCCGGCAGCCCGTCGTGCAGCCCGAGGCGGTCACGCAGCAGGGTGGCCCGGTAGGCGATCTCGTTGGAGAGGTAGTCACCGCCGCCGCCCGCGCGGGCCGTCGAGCCGGGGGTGGGCCCGTCGGGCCGTACGACGGGTGCGGTGCCCCCCGCCGGGATCTCCGTCACGGTGGTGTTGTCGTACACCGGGAACGGCCCGGTGTCCGCGGCGACGACGGCCGCGTACGGCAAGGTGGTGGTCGTCCACTGGGGCTGCGCGGCCGGG
>NZ_MSGP01000249.1 GCF_002078235.1 Streptomyces viridosporus | reverse complement strand
CCCAGGGGGTGCGGTGGGAACGGGGGAGCCGGCCGGTCCGTCCTGCCGCGGGACCCCGGGGCGGGCCGGCCGGTCGTACGGGGGCCGCGGGTCCCGCCCGGGGGAACCGCGAGGGGCGGCGCCCCGGTCTTCAGCGGCCGAGGAGCCCGCGGGCCGTCAGGGCGAGGCTGACCTCGACGAGGTCGGACGGGCGGGAGAGGGAACGGCCCGACAGTTGCTCGTAGCGGCGCAGGCGGTTGAGGACGGTGTTGCGGTGGCAGTACAGGCGGCGGCTCGCCCGCTGGGCCGAACCGTCGCAGGCCAGCCAGGTGGCCAGGGTGTCCAGCAGGACGTCCGCGTCGGCGGGTTCGAGGTGCGCCAGCGGGCCGAGCAGCCGGTCGGCCAGGGCGGCACCGAGTTCGGGACTCGACACCACCAGTGCCGCGGGCAGGTGGTCGGTCAGCCGGGCCGCGCCGCCCTCCTCCGGGGACAGGCGCAGCGCGGTGTCCGCCAGCCGGCGGGCCTCGCCGACGGCGGCCAGCCCCTCGACCGCGCTGCTGACGCCCGCCCGTGTCCCGGGTGCCTGCTCCTCCGGCACGGCCACCTCCTCACCGTCCCCGACCAGGACGATGCCGTAATCCGCCGCCACGCCCGTGTGCCAGTGCACGCGCACACCCGGGCCGAAGGCCGCCCGGGCCCCCGGACAACCGGTGGGCCGGCCGCCGGTGACCGCGACGACCGCGTACCGCCCCTGCTCCGGCAGGTCGAGTGCCTGGGCGGCCTCGGGCAGGTCGGCGATGCGGCTCGTGCCGTCCAGCAGGGCCGCGGCGAGCAGACGCACCCTGTTCTCCCGCCGCCAGGCCAGCTGCCGTTCGGTCTGCCGGTAGGCGTCCGCCACGAGGGTGCAGTGCTCGTCGACGAAGTTCCACACGTCGGACGCCACGTGCACCAGCAGCCGTACGTCCTCGGGCGCCGCCCGTGACGTCTCGTCGACCAGGCCCTGCCACACCAGCGAGCCGCCCAGCCGGAAGGCGTGCAGCAGCGCGTCCAGCGGAAGTCCCTGCTCGGCCCGGGTGGCGCCGATCTTCCAGGAGCAGCGGCGCGCCGCGTCCCGGGCGCCCCGCGGGTCGAGCAGGGAGGAGACGCTGTGCCACAGCGAGCGGTGCGCCTCCTGCCAGATCGCGGTGGGATCCTCCTCGACGGCGGCCCGGTAGGCGGGTTCCTGCTCCTGCAGTACGGCGATCAGGCGGTCGGTGAGCCGGGGCAGGTCGTCCAGCAGCACCCGGGCGGCCCGGTGCAGCACGCGCAGCGCGTCGGCGTCGATCAGCGACCGCGTGCGCGGTGTCCGCGGCCGCGGAGCGGGCACGGGACCGGGGCGGGGCAGGGTACGTGGCCGTACGGCGTGGTGCATCGCGCATCTCCCCCAGGGTCGGCTTCCCGGCGGCGCCCGCGCGGCGGTCCCCCGTACCGGCGCCCGGCCGGCCGGAGAGCCCGTGGGCCGCCCGCCACCTGACTCGTCCTGCCCCGAAGGATGGCATACCGTCCGGTCGGTCCCTAGAGTTGTGCACCGGTCTTTTCCGCCTGTTCGACCAGCCTGGCCAGCTCCACCCGGGAGCGGACGCCGAGCGTGGCGAAGACGTTCCGCAGGTGGTAGTCGACCGTGCGGGTGCTGACGGACAGGCTCAGGGCCACCTCCCGGTTGGTGGCGCCCTCGGCGACGCACCGGGCGATGCGCAGTTGCTGCGGCGTCAGCCGGGCCAGCTCCCCCGGGCCGTGCCGGGCCGGCCGTACGGTGCCGGCCCCGCCCGGCGCGGCGCCGTTGGCCCGCAGCTCCGCCGCCGCCTGCTGCCCCCACGGGTGCGCGCCGCAGCGTTCGAAGCCCATCAGCGCCTCCCCGAGCCGCGCGCGTGCCTCGCCCAGCCGGCGCCGGCGCCGCAGCCACTTGCCGTAGAGCAGCTCGGTGCGTGCCCGCTCGAAGTCGCCGGCCGTCTCCTCGTGGCGGTCCAGGGCGCGCAGGTACAGCTCGTCGGCCGCCTCCGGTGCGGCCAGCAGCGCGCGGCAGCGCAGGAGTTGGGCGGGGGCCTGCGGGTCCGCCCTGCACGCGGCCCACAGCGCGAAGTCCTCGAGCACCGTCCGGGCGTGCGCGGGCCGGCCGGCGAGGGCGGCGGCCTCCACGAAGCAGGGGACGGCGAGCATCCACACCGCGAAGTGGCCGCGCCGCGCACCGGGGCGCACCAGCGGTCCGAGCCGGTCGACGGCCTCCCGGGGGCGGCCCGCGCCCAGGTCGGCACGGGCCAGGGCCCACTGGGCGAGGGTGGCGGCCTGGGCCAGTCCGTGCCGCCGGGCCGTGCCCAGGGCCGCCGCCGCGTGCTCGGCGACGAGCTCCCGCTCCCCCTCGATCGACGCCGCGAGGGCCAGGACCGCGTGGTGGTGGGCGGCCGTGTTCCGCTGCCCGGTCCGCCGCGCGGTGCGCAGTCCCTCCTCGGCGTGGGTGCGGGCGAGCTGGTGGCGTCCGGCCCGCAGTTCGGCGTAGGCCAGGTACTCCAGCGCCCTCGGTTCGAGGGCGGCGGAGCCGAGGGTCCGGGCCGCCGCCAGCGCCCGTGCGCCGGATCTGCGGGCGGCGGTCACGTCACCGAGCATGAGGGCCGCGGCGGCGGACCCCAGCAGCCGTTCGGGCTCGCCGGCGGACGGGTCCCACTCGACCACGCGCCGCAGCGGGGCGGCGGCCAGGTCGAAGCGGC
>NZ_MSGP01000248.1 GCF_002078235.1 Streptomyces viridosporus | reverse complement strand
GACGAGGGGGCGCCGACCGGGCGGACACCTCCGGAGGCGGACACCCGGTCGGCGCCCCCTCGTCCGACCAGCACCCCGACCGCGCGCACGCCCACTCCGGCACCGGCGGGGCGCCCGTACCGCAGCGCCCCCAGGAGAAGCAGCGCGGCCTGCTGATGGGGCGGCCGTTCGGGGTGCCCGTCTACGTCGCGCCCAGCTGGTTCCTCGTCGCCATCCTCATCACCTGGGTCTTCGGCGGGCAGATCGACCGCGTGCTGCCCGAGCTCGGAGCCGCCAGCTACCTGGTCTCCCTGTTCTTCGCGGTCGCCTTCTACGCCTCCGTGCTGGTCCACGAACTCGCCCACACCCTGGCCGCCCTCCGCTTCAAGCTCCCGGTCCGCCGGATCCAGCTCCAGTTCTTCGGCGGCGTCTCCGAGATCGAGAAGGAGGCCGAGACACCCGGCCGCGAATTCGTCCTCGCCTTCGTCGGCCCGCTGCTCTCCCTCGTCCTGTCCGGCGTGTTCTACCTCGGCCTGCTGGCCGTGGACCCCGGCTCCGTCCCCGGCGTCCTGCTGGCCGGGCTGATGATCTCCAACCTGATCGTGGCTGCCTTCAACTTCCTGCCCGGCCTCCCCCTCGACGGCGGCCGCATGCTCCGCGCCGTGGTCTGGAAAATCAGCGGCAAGCCGATGACCGGCACCATCGCCGCGGCCTGGGTCGGCCGCGCCCTCGCCCTCTCCGTCCTGATCGGCCTCCCGCTGCTCACCCAGTCCGGAGCTCTCGGCTCCGACGCCGTGGACAACGTCGGCATGGACACCGTCCTGGACGCGCTGCTCGCGGCCATCCTCGCCGCGATCATCTGGACCGGTGCCGGCAACAGCCTGCGCATGGCCCGCCTGCGCGAGCACCTGCCCGAACTGCGCGCCCGCACCCTCACCCGCCGAGCCGTCCCCGTCGAGACCGACACCCCGCTCTCCGAGGCCCTGCGCCGGGCCAACGCCGCCGGTGCCCGCGCCCTGGTCGTGGTCGACGCCGACGGCATCCCCCTCTCCCTGGTCCGTGAGGCCGCCATCGTCGGCGTGCCCGAACACCGCCGCCCCTGGGTCCCGGTCGGCGGACTCGCCCAGGACCTCACCGACGGCATGCGCGTCTCCGCCGAGCTCGCGGGGGAGGAGCTCCTGGACGCCCTGCGCGCCACCCCCGCCACCGAGTACCTGGTGGTCGAGGAGACCGGCGAGATCTACGGCGTCCTGTCCGCCGCCGACGTCGAGCGCGCCTTCGTCAAGGCCATGGCCCGCCCCTCGTAGCGCCGGGGAGCGGCCGGCGTGGTCGGTGGCCCCCGTGAGGACCGGTAGGCTGGTCACATGTCCGAACCGACCGGTGCCGCCCGCAGGCGCGGGCCCTTCAAGGTCGGGGACCAGGTTCAGCTGACCGACCCCAAGGGCCGCCACTACACGTTCACGCTCGAGGCCGGGAAGAACTTCCACACCCACAAGGGTTCCTTCCCGCACGACGAACTGATCGGCGCTCCCGAGGGCAGCGTTGTCCGCACCACCGGGAACGTCGCCTACCTCGCGCTGCGCCCCCTGCTCCCCGACTACGTCCTGTCCATGCCCCGCGGGGCAGCCGTCGTCTACCCCAAGGACGCGGGGCAGATCCTCGCCTTCGCCGACATCTTCCCCGGCGCACGCGTCGTGGAGGCCGGCGTGGGCTCCGGCTCGCTCAGCAGCTTCCTGCTGCGCGCCATCGGCGACCAGGGCATGCTGCACAGCTACGAACGCCGCGAGGACTTCGCCGACATCGCCCGGCAGAACGTCGAGCGCTACTTCGGCGGCCCGCACCCGGCCTGGCAGCTGACCGTCGGCGACCTGCAGGACAACCTGTCCGACACCGACGTCGACCGCGTCATCCTCGACATGCTGGCCCCCTGGGAGTGCCTGGAGGCCGTCTCCAAGGCGCTCGTCCCCGGCGGCATCCTGTGCTGCTACGTCGCGACCACCACCCAGCTCGCCCGGACCGTCGAGTCCATCCGCGAGATCGGCTGCTTCAACGAGCCGACCGCCTGGGAGACGATGATCCGCAACTGGCACATCGAGGGCCTGGCCGTCCGCCCGGACCACCGGATGATCGGCCACACCGGCTTCCTGCTCACCGCCCGCCGCCTCGCCGACGGCGTCGAGCCGCCCATGCGCCGCCGCCGCCCGGCCAAGGGCGCCTACGGCGAGGACTACACGGGACCCAACGCCGACCAGGGCGCCGCCCGCTGAGACGGTCCGCCGTCCTCACAACGCACGGACGCCGTGGCGCAGTTCCCGGAGCTTGCCGGGAACTGCGCCACGGCGCTTTCGCGTTGACGCGGGGCGGGAACCGCGCCCCGTTCCGGTCGCCCCGCCCGGGAACCGCGCACCCCGGCATTCCCCCGCCCTGTGACGTGTGGCACGATGCTGGCCACCCCCACCGGCACAGCCCTCACAGGAGACACTCCTCGTGCAGTCTTCTTCCGCCGTCCCGGAGCTCGCCCACACGCGCACCCGCCCGATCCACTGGGTCGCCACCGCCACGGCCGTCGCCGGTGTCGTGGCCCTCTCCCCGGTCCTGCAGCCCGACGCCGCGACCGCGGCCCAGACACCCGGACCGCGGACGAAGAGCGCCCCGGCCCTCGTCGCCCCGCCCGACCCGGCGGCCGCCGAGTTCCCGCTCGAGTGCGGCACGGTGGGCCTCGTGGTGAAGAAGGAGGCGTCCGGCGACCTCGACGGCGACGGACGCCCGGAGACGGTGGCGGTCGTCCACTGCGACGCCCCGATGGGCACCCCGCCCGACGGCGTGTACGTCCTCACCGGGGCCGCGGGGAGCGGCGCACCGCGCGTGGTCGCCACCCTCGTCGACCCCGAGGACCGCACGAACGTCGACGACTTCGCCGTACGTGACGGTGACGTCACCGCCTCGCTCCTCGGTTACTCGTCGGACGCCGTCCCCAGTTGCTGCCCCGATGTGCGCGAGAACGTGAAGTGGCGGTGGGAGAACGGCGCGTTCGTGCGGTCCGCCCCGTCCGGCGCCCAGAGTGTGTGACCCGCGCACGGGCGTGCGTCGGGGCGCGTACCCCGGAGTGCGAGACATCAGACCATGGTGACGCGTCGTGTCATGTTCCTCACTCGGCGTCCGGTCCGTGCACCTCGACGCCGTCCGAAACGCGACGCACGTGGATGCACTCGCCCGGGCACTCCTCGGCGGAGTCGATCACGTCGGTGAGGAGCGGCAGCGGTACGGGTGTTGTCGCACCCCTGTCCTGCAGCAGTTCGTCCTGCGGACTCTTCACGTAGGCCAGGCCGTCGATGTCCAGCTCGAACACCTCGGGCGCGTACTGGGCGCAGATGCCGTCACCGGTACACAGGTCCTGGTCGATCCAGACCTCCAGGGCCTCGCCGTCGACTCCGGCCTCCTGCTGCACGCTCATCTCTCCTGCCGTTTCCTGCGTCGAACCGGGCGGGAATCCGGCCAGCTCCGACGGGTGTTGAACATGTCGACCCTACCTGTGACTGGGTTCCGATCATTTTCCGTGGGTATTCCCCTGGCGTGAGGGAGAGCGCAAGGGTGAAGATCGGACACACCCCGACCGTCTTTGTGATCTAGGGGTTTCAATCGACACCCGCCCAGGTAGGGTCTGGAAGCGTCCAGCTCCCCTTGGAGGAGGTGAGGACCGTGGCAGCCCACGACGACGACATGAACCGCGGCATCCGCCCGGGACGCGGGTCCGACGACCCGGCCGGGCAGATTGCCTACCTTGAGCAGGAGATCGCCGTCCTGCGACGCAAGCTCGCCGACTCTCCGCGACACACGAGGATTCTCGAAGAGCGGATCGTCGAGCTGCAGACCAACCTGGCCGGCGTGTCCGCCCAGAACGAACGACTCGCCGGCACGCTCCGTGAGGCCCGTGACCAGATCGTGGCCCTCAAGGAGGAGGTCGACCGGCTGGCACAGCCGCCGGCCGGCTTCGGGGTCTTCCTCACGGCGAACGAGGACGGCACGGCCGACATCTTCACCGGCGGCCGCAAGCTCCGGGTGAACGTCAGTCCCAGCGTCGAGCTCGACGAGCTCCGGCGCGGCCAGGAAGTGATGCTCAACGAAGCGCTCAACGTGGTCGAGGCCATGGAGTTCGAGCGTGTCGGCGACATCGTCACCCTCAAGGAGATCCTGGAGGACGGCGAGCGGGCCCTGGTGCTCGGGCACACCGACGAGGAGCGGGTGGTACGGCTCGCCGAGCCGCTGCTGGGCGTCACCATCCGCCCCGGGGACGCCCTGCTCCTGGAGCCCCGCTCCGGATACGTCTACGAGGTCGTGCCCAAGAGCGAGGTCGAGGAACTCGTCCTCGAAGAGGTCCCCGACATCGGCTACGAGCAGATCGGCGGCCTCGGCAACCAGATCGAGGCCATCCGCGACGCGGTCGAGCTGCCGTACCTCTACCCCGACCTGTTCAAGGAGCACGAACTGCGGCCGCCCAAGGGCGTGCTGCTCTACGGGCCCCCCGGATGCGGCAAGACGCTCATCGCCAAGGCCGTCGCCAACTCGCTGGCCAAGAAGGTCGCCGAGGTCACCGGCCAGGCCGCCGGCAAGAGCTTCTTCCTCAACATCAAGGGCCCCGAGCTGCTGAACAAGTACGTCGGCGAGACCGAGCGGCAGATCCGCCTCGTCTTCCAGCGGGCCCGGGAGAAGGCCAGCGAGGGCACTCCCGTGATCGTCTTCTTCGACGAGATGGAGTCCCTCTTCCGCACCCGCGGCTCCGGCGTCAGCTCCGACGTGGAGAACACCATCGTCCCGCAGCTCCTCGCCGAGATCGACGGCGTGGAGGGCCTGCAGAACGTGGTCGTGATCGGTGCCTCCAACCGCGAGGACATGATCGACCCCGCCATCCTGCGGCCCGGCCGACTGGACGTGAAGATCAAGATCGAGCGTCCGGACGCCGAGGCGGCCAAGGACATCTTCGGCAAGTACCTCACCGAGCGCCTCCCCCTGCACGGCGACGACCTCACCGAGCACGGCGGCGACAAGGGCATGACGGTCCAGAGCATGATCCAGACCGCCGTGGAACAGATGTACGCCGAATCCGAGGAGAACCGCTTCCTGGAAGTCACCTACGCGAACGGCGACAAGGAAGTCCTCTACTTCAAGGACTTCAATTCCGGCGCCATGATCGAGAACATCGTGGGCCGCGCCAAGAAGATGGCGATCAAGGACTTCCTCGAGAAGAACCAGAAGGGCCTCCGCGTCTCCCACCTGCTCCAGGCCTGTGTGGACGAGTTCAAGGAGAACGAGGACCTGCCCAACACCACCAACCCGGACGACTGGGCCCGCATCTCCGGAAAGAAGGGCGAGCGGATCGTTTACATCCGTACCCTCATCACCGGAAAGCAGGGTGCGGACACCGGACGCTCCATCGACACGGTGGCGAACACCGGTCAGTACCTGTAAAAGCCAGGGCGGCTGCGGGTGCCTCCTACGGGTACCCGCAGCCGACTGCTTTTCGGGGCCACGGCTGGAGCACAGCAATGACGCAAATGATCTCCCCACCAGCGCAAAGGCGTTCTAGGCTCGTCGGTACCGCCGAGTCGCGCAGTGCGGGGACGGGCACCGCACACGCACCGGAGCGCCGGCGGAGCAGCAGCGTCTCCGACCGGGGACGCCGCCGGGCAAGGAGGGCCGCATGACCGTACGGCGAGTAATGGGCATCGAGACGGAGTACGGGATCTCCGTCCCCGGTCACCCCAACGCCAATGCCATGCTCACCTCGTCCCAGATCGTGAACGCCTACGCGGCCGCGATGCACCGGGCCCGCCGGGCCCGCTGGGATTTCGAGGAGGAGAACCCGCTGCGGGACGCGCGAGGCTTCGACCTGGCCCGCGAGGCCGCCGACGCCAGCCAGCTCACCGACGAGGACATCGGCCTGGCCAATGTGATCCTCACCAACGGTGCGCGGCTCTACGTCGACCACGCCCATCCCGAGTACAGCGCCCCCGAGGTCACCAACCCGCGTGACGCCGTCCTGTGGGACAAGGCCGGCGAACGGATCATGGCCGAGGCGGCGGAACGGGCCGCCCAGCTGCCGGGGGCCCAGCCGATCCACCTCTACAAGAACAACACCGACAACAAGGGCGCCTCCTACGGCACGCACGAGAACTACCTGATGAAGCGGGAGACCCCCTTCTCGGACATCGTGCGCCACCTGACGCCGTTCTTCGTCTCCCGCCAGGTCTTCGCCGGGGCCGGCCGCGTCGGCATCGGCCAGGACGGCCACGAGCACGGCTTCCAGCTCAGCCAGCGCGCGGACTACTTCGAGGTCGAGGTGGGCCTGGAGACCACGCTGAAGCGCCCGATCATCAACACCCGCGACGAGCCGCACGCCGACGCCGAGAAGTACCGCCGGCTGCACGTGATCATCGGCGACGCGAACCTGTCGGAGATCTCGACGTACCTGAAGCTGGGGACGACGGCACTGGTCCTGTCCATGATCGAGGACGGCTTCATCGCGGTGGACCTGGCGGTCGACCAGCCGGTCCGCACCCTGCACCAGGTCTCGCACGATCCGTCGCTGAAGCGGCTCGTCACGCTCCGCAGCGGACGGACGCTCACCGCGGTCCAGCTCCAGATGGAGTACTTCGAGCTGTCCCGCAAGTACGTGGAGGAGCGGTTCGGGGCGGACGCCGACGAGCAGACCAAGGACGTCCTGGCACGCTGGGAGGACACCCTCACCCGCCTGGAGAACGACCCGATGAGCCTGGCCGGCGAGCTGGACTGGGTCGCCAAGCGGGAACTCATGGAGGGCTACCGGCGCAGGGACGCCCTGGACTGGGACGCCGCCCGGCTGCACCTGGTGGACCTCCAGTACGCCGACGTACGCCCCGACAAGGGCCTGTACAACCGTCTGGTGGCCCGGGGCAGGATGAAGCGGCTGCTGGACGAGGCGGAGGTCGAGCGGGCCCGTACGGCGCCTCCTGAGGACACCCGCGCGTACTTCCGCGGACGGTGCCTGGAGCAGTACGCGGACGACGTGGCGGCGGCCTCCTGGGACTCGGTGATCTTCGATCTGCCGGGCCGGGACTCGCTCCAGCGGGTCCCAACCCTGGAACCGCTTCGCGGAACGCGTAATCACGTCAAGGCCCTCCTGGACCGCTGCCGCACGGCGGAAGACCTGGTCAGGGTGTTGTCCGGGGGTTGATCCGGGGCTGAGCGGGTATCCACGGGTACCCGGGAAGGGGCGGCCGGACAGGGTGGAAAATCCCGGGTCCGGGAATCATCGAGATGGTCCCCGTACGTTGGAGCAACTACGGGGGCGCGGTCGGACCCGGCTTGTAGGGTCGGATCCTGACCGAGCAACTGTGTCGGGCGAACCGAGCGGGGTGAGGGTGATGGCGACCAAGGACACCGGCGGCGGACAGCAGAAGGCCACCCGGTCCACGGAGGAGGTCGAGGAGCAGGCGCAGGAGGCGCAGGCTTCTGAGGACCTCAAGGAGCGTCACGAGAAGCTGAGCGACGACGTGGACGACGTCCTCGACGAGATCGACGACGTCCTCGAGGCCAACGCCGAGGACTTCGTGAGGTCATTCGTTCAAAAGGGTGGCCAGTAGGCCGCTGCGACCTTCGGATCGAAGGTCGTATGCGGGGGTTGTGGGTACAGAAAGCGCAGAGGGCGAAGTGCTGCTCGCGGTTCGGGACGTCCGGGCCGCGGGCAGTCTTCGCCGGTGGTGAGGCGGCCCGCTCCGGCGGGCCGCGGGCCCACCGCCGCGCAGGTCCGCCGGCTCCCGCGGCGCATGTGGATCACCGCCGCAAGGCGGGTAGGGTCCGTGGCGTACTGTGCTTCAGCCGCCGTGCCGGGCTGGGGCGGTTCAAGGAACGGCCCGATGCCATAAGGCGGGCTGCCGCATACGTGGAAGGAATCGCGTGGAAGCCAACACTCGTAGCACCGGGCGTCTCCCTGCTGCCTTCCTGACGCCAGGATCCTCCTCCTTCATGGACTTCCTCTCCGAGCACCAGCCGGAACTGCTGCCCGGGAAGAGGAAGTTGCCGCCCGTCCAGGGCGCGATCGAGGCGCCGCACGGCACCACGATCGTGGCCGTGACCTTCCCGGGCGGGGTCGTGCTCGCCGGTGACCGGCGGGCCACCATGGGCAACGTCATCGCGCAGCGGGACATCGAGAAGGTGTTCCCCGCCGACGAGTACTCGGCGGTGGGCATCGCCGGTACGGCGGGACTGGCCGTGGAGATGGTGAAGCTGTTCCAGCTGGAGCTGGAGCACTTCGAGAAGGTCGAGGGC
Organism: Streptomyces viridosporus; assembly: GCF_002078235.1. Lineage (GTDB taxonomy): Bacteria > Actinomycetota > Actinomycetes > Streptomycetales > Streptomycetaceae > Streptomyces > Streptomyces viridosporus. Next base: position 1,747 of record NZ_MSGP01000248.1, on the reverse strand, counting down.
GCTCAGCTGTCGCTGGAGGGCAAGGCGAACCGGCTGTCGACGATGATCCGCTCGAACCTGGGCATGGCCATGCAAGGGCTGGCCGTGGTGCCGCTGTTCGCCGGGTACGACGTGGACCGGGACCAGGGGCGGATCTTCTCCTACGACGTCACGGGCGGGCGTTCGGAGGAGCAGGGGTACGCGGCCACCGGTTCCGGGTCGATCTTCGCGCGCGGGGCGATGAAGAAGCTGTTCCGGGACGACCTGAGCGAGGCCGAGGCCACCACGCTGGTGGTGCAGGCCCTGTACGACGCGGCAGACGACGACTCGGCGACCGGTGGTCCCGATGTCGCCCGCCGGATCTACCCGATCGTCACCGTGATCACCGAGGACGGTTTCCGCCGGCTCTCCGAGGAGGAGGCGTCCGGGATCGCCCGGTCCGTGCTGGAGCGGCGGCTGGAGCAGCCGGACGGTCCGCGGGCGGCGCTGCTGTAGACGCGGCGCGGGCGGTTTGTTGGTTCAGGGTCCAGGGTGGTCCAGTGACTTCGACAGAAAGGGACGGATAACCGGTGTCGACGCCGTTCTATGTCTCACCCCAGCAGGCGATGGCCGACCGGGCGGAGTACGCCCGCAAAGGCATCGCCCGTGGCCGCAGCCTGGTTGTGCTGCAGTACGCCGACGGCATCGTGTTCGTCGGTGAGAACCCGTCCCGTGCGCTGCACAAGTTCAGCGAGATCTACGACCGGATCGGCTTCGCCGCGGCCGGTAAGTACAACGAGTACGAGAACCTGCGGATCGGGGGCGTGCGCTACGCCGACCTGCGGGGTTACACCTACGACCGGGCCGATGTGACGGCCCGGGGCCTGGCGAACGTGTACGCGCAGACGCTGGGCACGATCTTCTCCAGCGTGGGGGAGAAGCCGTACGAGGTGGAGCTGGTGGTGGCCGAGGTCGGGGAGACCCCGGAGCAGGACCAGATCTACCGGCTGCCGCACGACGGCTCCATCGTGGACGAGCACGGCTCGGTGGCGGTGGGGGGCAACGCGGAGCAGATCAGCGGGTACCTGGACCAGCGGCACCGGGACGGGATGACGCTGGCGGAGGCGCTGAAGCTGGCCGTCCAGTCGTTGTCGCGGGACACCAACGGCAGTGAGCGGGAGATTCCCGCGGAGCGGCTGGAGGTGGCGGTGCTGGACCGTACGCGGCCCCAGAAGCGGAAGTTCAGGCGGATCGGCGGGCGGCAGTTGTCGCGGCTGCTGGAGGCCGGGAGCACGGCGACGGGGTCGGAGGCGGAAACGGACGCGGGGACCGAGTCCGGAGGGGACGTGGAGTAGTCCCGGCCGCGTCCGAGGTCTCGCCGCGCGCCCCGACCGACCGGTCGGGGCGCGCGGCGTGTGTCCGCGGCGTGTGTCCGCGGCGGGTCGAGCGGGGCGGGGGCGTGCGGCCGCGGGCGGGCCCCTCGGCTCAGCGGGGCCGTGCCGGTCCGGTCGAGCCCCTCACCACCAGCTCGACCGGGATGTCGCCCGCTTCGGGGGCGCGGTCGTCCAGGACGGCGAGGAGGGCCTGCATGCCGCGTTCGCCGAAGAGCTCCGCGTCCAGGCGGACCGTGGTGAGCTCCGGGTCGATCGCGGTGGCCAGGGCCAGGTCGTCCAGGCCGGTGACGGAGAGGTCGTCGGGGATGCGCAGGCCCAGGCGGCGGGCCGCCTTGTAGACGCCGGCCGCCAGCTGGTCGTCGTCGCAGACCACGGCGGTGGGGCGGTCGGGGTCG